>CANMQB010000022.1 GCA_947499885.1 Spartobacteria bacterium | reverse complement strand
CAAGCGGGAAGTGAACACAGCGTCCCTCAAGGTTGGGTTTTTTTCTGAAAAATCCTGGACGGCTTTGAGAAGTTGCTGACGGGCGCCGGGCGAAAGGCGTTTCGAGATCGCGAGCACATGCGTGGGCACCGGACCCTGCGTATCGACTACTCTGAGCCGCGCTTTTTGCTCTGGCGTGAGGTGTTTGTCTTTCTCAAATACATAATCGCTCACAGCCGCCGCCTCGGCCTCGCCGGCCAGAACGCGCTCGACGGCGCTCATGTATCCTGTTCCATACCAGACATTCCCTTGTCCGAATAAGTCTTCGGGTTTTGTCATGATGAGACCGGTATTTTTCAAATCCAGAAGCGGAATGAGGTATCCGGATGTGCTTGTGCGGCTGGCGAAGGCGATGGGCTTGCCACGCAGATCGGCAATCGATTTGTAGGGCTTATCGGCAAGGGCAATCCACAGGCTCTCGTAATGACGCTCGCCATCGATTTCGCCCACCAGAAGGACATCGGCGGCATTGGTTTTGCGGGCGTTCACCATGTCTGTCGCGCTCAGGTAGCCCAGGTCGATGGACCCGTTTGACAGGCCCTCGACAATCACCGCCGAGGAGAGGGGGATAATGACTTTCACCGGACGCCCGATGGCCGCGCCAAGAGCTTCCGCAAGGGCCGTGCGCTCGGAAAACATTTTGTCCGGATCCTTGTCGGGCTTCAAGGCCACCACGACCTCGGGAGCCAAATCTTCGGAAAAGGCGGGCGAAACCACGGCAAACAGCACAAATGCCATCGAGAGAAATGTTTTGAAAAAAGGAGCCGCGCGCATCCTTATTGAGATCGCATCTCAATCGCGTTTTGACAAGCTAATCGCGCTTTCTTTGCTGCGGTTGGGGAGAATTGGCAAAATCATGGACAGCAAAATCATTTTTTTTGGAGTTCATGACGACGCTCGCGCTACATTTCAAAGTCCAAAAGCAAACGGACTTTGGTAAAAGGCGTTCCTAATGCTGTTTTATTCGCCTACAAGTCGAAGCGCCTCGAGGATGAGAGCATCGGAGACTCGGAAACGGGCCTTCGCCAAGAGGGCCTTTATGACAGGTGCCATGGTTGGCAGAAGTCCATCGCGCTTTGCGCGAACAAGAATGCCCAAGACACCGATCGGGGTGAGACCAAGCTCAATAGCAATGAAGCGTCCATGCGCCTCGTCGATGAGAACTCCGTCTGCGCGGATTTCCAGAGCGAGGGCGAGAGCCTGGGATTCACCAGGATCGAGATCCGCGTCGCCTGCGATTGAAGTTGGGATGGTTTCTGGCGCTTGAACCCGAATCCAATTGGGAAGAGTCAGACCGGCAAAGCGACCAGAGGAGCCTGCAAGACGGACAAACTCGGCTTGAACGGCGGGAGGAACCACAACCTCATGAAAAATGGCATCGAGCAGATTCTCGTGTCCGACCAGCGCGAGATTGAGAATGACAGAGGTGTCTGCGACAACAATCACACGCCGAGTATGCGATCCATGGCGGCGAGATCGCTGTGCAGGTCACTGACAGAATAGCTCCGTGGAATGTCGCGATCTGCCAAGGCTCCCTGAAAGGTAACGAGATCGATTCCTGCCAAGTGCGAGCCAGCAACCGCAGAGATTCTTCCCCGCGCATACAAAGCGCAGGCAAGTTCAAGACGCAACTCGAACTCGTCCATCCGAGCTGTGCTTGGAATATCTGGCAGACTCAGAGTCATACGATGAATATACACCGATGGGGCGGTGAAGCAATGTCTCTGGGCCGTCGGACTATCGGGCGGTTCTGAATTAACGCAGGGACGCTGGAGGGCAGTAGATCGCGAGGGGTTCGCGATTCCAGATGGCACCGCTTTGCTCGCGTTCTTTGGGGTTTGTGAAAGTGTAGTTGTCGAGAATGGCGCGGATGAATTTGGGCGGTTGCTCGGGGAAGGGATTTTTTTCGAGCAGGGCCAGAACTTCGGGGGAGCCTTCAAGCAGGCGGGCGAGGAAGGATTGAAACCACGGAGTCGTTTCCATGCGGCCGAGCGCGGCGAACCACATTTGCCAGTCGAGTCGCGGTTGGTATGGGGCGACGGCAGGGAGAGCGTGGTCGGGAGCGCCTGGCTTGTAGCGGAATTCGTAGGTCTTCCACTCGTGGCCGTCGTTGCTACCTTGGACGATGATTTCGCGGCGCTGTGTGGTCATGACGGCGAAAAGTCCATAGCCATTGACCGTTCGAAACGGCGCAAGGAGTGAATGGACTCCGGCGAGAGGCGCGAGAAAACTTGGAATCGTTCGGAACGCCGAGGCGAGGGGGATGAGCGAGAGCAAAAAAATCGAAGTGAGAACCGGGATGCGCATCCACCGCGTGACAAACACGCCGGGCGCCGGTTTTTTCCGAAGAAATCCGGGCCAGCAGCGGTCATCGAGAAGGAAAAGGCACAAGGCGGTGGAGAGGAGGTTGAAGAAGGCGAAATTGCCTGTGAGCGCGATTCCGGCTTGCAGCGCGATGGTGCACCACGCCGCAAACAGTCGGGGATTCCTCGGCAGGAAAAAAGCGAAGGGGAGGACGAGTTCGACAAGAAACATGAGCGCGCAACTGGCCAAGAGGATTTCCGCTGGAAGCTGCTGTGCGAACCATGCGACGGGATTCGGCAGGGGCTGGGTGAAAAAATGGAACTCGAGCGCTGTGAGGCTGCGCCAGGTCGGGTCGCCGCTGGTGAGCTTCACTACCCCGGAACTGAACATGAGGCGGAATAAAAGCGCCATAGCCAGAAACCGCGCCAGTCGGGGAGGCTCGCACGCAGAGAGATTCGGGCGCAACCGCCATGGAGAGAGAAATACCGCGAGGAAGCCGACCTCGATGAGCAGAGCGTCCCACTGGAAGCTGTAGAAATCCCGCCCGGCGACACAAAGTGAGAGCATGACGGCCCAGAGGGTCAGAAAGCAGAGCGGCTGCAAGACTCCCAGCAAGGCCAGTAGTGAGGCGGCAACGCCGATGCAAACGAGTGTGTTTAAAATCTCCAGCCCGGGTGATAACCAGGCGAGTGATGGCAGAGCCCAATACGCCTCTGCGCCGAGTTGGTTGCGGGCAGCCTCAAAGAACGGTGCGACTGGAAGGATCGCGTTCAAACCGGCGGCCTGATGCCAATACGAAACCAGCGAGATGAGAAAAATCAGCGCCAGCGCTCGCAGGAAGAGGGCGTTGGCGATTGCAAAGGTCGGGCGTCGGGCGGATGTGCCCCAGAGGAGTTTTGTGAGCTTTGAAAAAACAACCCGGTTTGTCGCCACGAATCCATAGGCGGACTCGAGCACCTGCGCAAAAACCGGAATGCGGTTACTAAGCAAAAGTCCCACCCGCGCGGCGGCGCTGTGGGGAGCGGTGAGTTCCAATACCGCTGCGGCTCCCGACGAGCGGGTGCCATCCGGGCGAATCAACTGAACCGCGCGGTCGAATTCCGCCTGTGGGATTTCTGGATAATCCGCTGCCGCCTCCGAGGAGGGGCGGTAGTCCACGGAGTCGCCTGTCATTTCCCGCCAGCGTTCGATCCACTGCCGGCAGAAACCGCAGGCCCCGTCGAAGACGACCAGCGGACGTGTCATTTTTTCAAGAGCTTCGCCAGCGCGGCGGCGGGATTCTCCACCGTTTGCGCGGTGATGGTCAGCGCGCGCAGGCGGGTCGAGGGCAGGCGGAACTTGAGGTCGCGGAAGGTGCGCTCGAGAACGGTCATGAGGCCGCGGGCGCCTGTCTCCTCGGTGCGGGCCAGCGCGGCAAGCTTGCGAAGCGCACAAGGCTCGAAGCGGAGCTTGATGTCATAGGCGGCGAAAGATCGTTTGTATTGGTGGATTAGGCTGCTTTCGCTTTTTTCCAAAACCTGAAAAAGATCGTCCTCGTCGAGCGCATGGCAGGCGACACGCACGGGCAGGCGCCCGATGAATTCCGGCTCGAGCCCAAAGCGAATGAAGTCGCTCGTGCCAGCCTGTGCCAGAGCCTTCGCGGGGGACATCGAGTTTTGACCGAGGCGGGAGCGGATGATTCCATCCAGGCCGACAAAGGCTCCGCTGGCGATAAAGAGGATGTGGCGTGTCGAAATCGTATCGGGCATGCCGGGTGTGTTGCCTCGGGCGGCGCTCATGGCGGACTGGAGTTGGCCGGTCACATCATTTGGCGACAGCACTGGCACATCGCCGTCCTCCATGATTTTGAGAAGGTTGGTTTGGACGCCGCGCCCGGAGACATCGCGTCCGCCGCCCTCGGATGATCCCGCGAGCTTATCCACTTCATCGAGGTAGATGATGCCGTGGGAGGCGCGTTTGATATCACCTCCAGCGCGCCGGATGAGGTCGCGCACGAGGTCGTCCACATCGCCGCCGACATAGCCGGTTTCGCTGAACTTGGTGGCATCCGCTTTCACAAAGGGAACTCCGATCAGATCAGCCGCCGAACGGATGAGGTGGGTTTTGCCAACGCCTGTGGGCCCGAGCAGGAGGACATTCTGTTTTTGGTAAAAGGGAGCCTCTTTGCCTTCCAGCGTGAGGCGCACATGTTGGAAGTGATCGCACAGAGCCACGCCGAGAACCTTCTTGGCTTCATTTTGGCCAATGACAAAGCGGTTGAGGTGCTTGGCGATATCTGCCGGTTTGAGGCTGAAGGAAAACTCTTGCGAGGGCGCGGGCTTGCGACGGACGGCGACCTTCGAGATGGTTGGTTCGCTGACGCGGCGCAGTTTTTTAGGAATCCCTGCTGTGACAGGACCGAGTGTGGTGGGTTTCATGAAATGTTGAGTTCTTTGTCGATGGCTACCAGTCGCTCGTAAAGCGGCATCAGGCCTTCCGGGATGATGCGTGTTCCGCCGACCACGGCGATGAAATTCGAGTCGCCCACCCAGCGGGGAACGATGTGGATGTGCAGGTGGTCTTCCACTCCAGCGCCGGAGACCTTGCCGAGATTCCAGCCGACATTGAAGCCCTGGGCTTTTACCGCGATCTCAAGCAGCCTCTGCGCGTGGACAGTCAAACGCCAGAGATCGAGAATTTCGTCTTCGGTGACCTCCGACATCTTGCACACCTTCCGGCACGGAACAGCCATGAGATGCCCGGCGGAGTAGGGGTATTTGTTCATCACCAGAAAAGAGCTGGGGCGCCGCGCCACCACGAGGTGTGCGGCGTCATCACTCGACGCAGCGGCTTCGGATAAAAAATCAACCCCGCTGCGGTGCTCGGCCTGGAAATACTCGACCCGCCACGGGGCCCAGAGTGACTCGATGGTGGCTTTTGGAAAATGCGCGTCCATGCCGCAAGGATGAACCCTACGGGCCAGAGAGGGAAGGGATTTTAACTTCTGCGCAGGCGTCTTGACGATCCATCGCTGGAATTGCACGCTCTGTTTATGGCATTCGATTTCCTTCAACGTCCCCGCCGAAATCGGCGTTCGGAAAATATTCGCCGACTTGTACGCGAAACGATTTTGCGTCCGGAGGACTTGATTTGGCCGATCTTCATTCATGAGGGCAGGGAAGATATGGCGATTGCTTCAATGCCAGGGGTATCGAGGCTGGGGAAAACTTCCTTGATGCGTGCTTGTGAGCGGGCTTTGGAACTACGCATTCCAGCCGTGGCGATTTTTCCCTGCATCCCCCCCTCGCTGAAAAATGAAGTCGGCGCCCATGCCTTTGAATCTTCGAACCTGCTTTACCGAGCCGTCTCGGATGTGAAAAAGCGGTTTCCCGATTTGATTGTCATAACCGATGTGGCACTTGATCCCTATACCGACCACGGCCATGATGGCCTCCTCTCAGTGAATGGCTCCAGCGTGGATAATGACAGAACCGTTGAAGCCTTGTGCCACCTAGCTGTTCTGGAGGCTCAGGCCGGAGCGGATATCGTGGCGCCTTCGGACATGATGGATGGTCGCATCGGAGCGGTCAGGCGCGCATTGGATGCTGCCGGTTTTTCAGAGACTGGCATTATGTCCTACGCCGCAAAGTATGCCTCGGCCTACTACGGCCCTTTTCGCGACGCCGTGGGTAGCAAAGTCGGCAAGGATGCGATCAGCAAGTCCTCCTACCAGATGGATCCAGCAAACTCGAGGGAAGCTCTGCGCGAGGTGCGTCTCGATTTGGACGAGGGGGCCGACATCGTGATGGTCAAACCCGCGGGAGCGTACCTAGACATCATTCGCAATGTTCGGGAGACCTGCGATGCGCCCCTGGCGGCCTATCAGGTGAGCGGGGAATTTTCTCAAATCCATGCAGCCGCGATGCTCGGTTGGCTCGACTACAAGCGCACGCGCGACGAGTCGCTCATCGCCATCAAGCGGGCCGGTGCGGATATGATTCTCACCTACTTCGCGGCAGAGGTAGCCGCTGAAATGTGATGAATTTTCTCCGGGACTATCGAACTCCCTTGATTATCCTTTTGGTGGGAGGGTTTTTATCCGCTTTGGCCTTCACATGGGATTTCCCGATCCGGCAGCAACTCGTCGAGGCCCAGGGACCAAGGTGGCAAAAAACCACCGAGGCAACAATCCACGGGAAGATCCGTGTCTGGGGCGACTGGCCACCAATCATGGTCGCTGCGGCCATTGGTTTTCTTATCGCGAGAGCGCGTGGGAATAGGCGTTGGAGCCGCATTATCCTTGCGGCCATGATTGCTTCGACCCTCACCGGAATGATCGCAAATGCTTCGCGTCTCACGACGGGCCGCACACGTCCGCGCGAGAGTCCCAAGATTGAACACGGCTTCTATGGCCCATACCACAATGGTCGCATTCTTGTTGGTGTGCCGGCCTACAACTCCTTCCCCTCTGGTCACACAGCGACTGCTTTTGGATTCGCGGCGGTAGTTATTTTTGCAAGCCCCGCGTGGGGAGTGTTGGCTCTCGTCGGCGCGACGGCTGTGGCTTGGTCGAGTATTGCCCTCGGAGCGCACCATCCCTCGGATGTTTTGGTCTCTATAACCTTGGCTTTTTTGACTGGGTGGTTTGTTGTGCGCTTTATGAAGCTTGGAATTCGCTCTGCGCCTTCACCCAAGCCAGAGCCTCCTCGGGAGTAGTCACTGCTCCTTCGAGTTGCATGCCCTCGACAGCATCGAGGATTTTTTTGAAGAGCGGGCTGGGCTTGTATCCATTGGCAATCAGGTCCCGGCCGGTGATGATTGGTGGTGGGATGAGCGGGGCGTTGGAAAATTCCACCTGCTTGGCGCGGAGGAAATCGTGGTTGTCGAGGAGTCCGTGCGAGCCCAGGCAGTCCACGCGGTGGAGCTCCATTTCATCCTCGATGGTGGGACGCGCCAGGAAGCGCTTGAGAGTCGCTACGCGCATGTTTCTCACATCCTTGAACGACATGTGGTTTTTCACGCCGACGACCGTTGCTTCAGTCTCGGCATTGGAAAACCGAAGACGCTCAAAGAGGGATGTGGTGATCTCCGCGCTCACGCTCTCGTGCCCATTGAAGCGGATGCGCCCGGTCTCATCGCGCCGGAATGTGCCGGGTTTGCCGGTGTCATGGAGAAGCACAGAGAACACCAGGGGAATTGAGACCTCGGGCGGCAAGAGCGACAACATGAGGCGTGTGTGGACGAACACATCCCCCTCGGGGTGGAAGTCCGGCGGTTGCTCACAGCCTTTCATCCGTGTCACCTCGGGCAGCAAAATCTCAAGCAGGCCGCTTGTATCAAGCAAATCAAAGCCAGTGACGCGCGAGGGATTGGTAAAAATTTTCACCAACTCGTCTCGGAGGCGCTCGGCGCTGACGACAGTGATTTGCGGCGCCATGCGGCAAACGGCTTTCCATGTTTCTTCTTCAATTTGGAAGCCGAGGGATGCCCCAAAACGAACACAGCGGATGAGGCGCAGCTTGTCCTCAGAAAACCGCTCCTCGGGATTTCCGATGCTGCGAAGGATGCCTGCCCTCAAATCCGACTCGCCTCCAACATAATCGATGATTCGTTTTTCTATGGGATCGTAGAAAAGGCCGTTGACCGTAAAATCGCGCCGCTTGGCATCGCCCTCGGCTGTCGTAAAGGAAACCGACTCGGGATGTCGGCCGTCCTTGTAAGCGCCGTCGGAGCGGAACGTGGCCACCTGAAACTCGAAGTCGTTCTCAAGTACAACGATCACGCCGAATGCGGCTCCCACCGCCACTGTGCGTTGGAAGATCTGCTGCACCTGCTCGGGCCTGGCGCTGGTGGCGATGTCGATGTCGTGCGCTTCTTTGCCCAAGAGCATGTCGCGCACGCAGCCTCCGGCGAAGAACGCCTCGTGCCCAGCCGCTCTCAGGCGCTCGACCAGGCGCGTGGCAGTGGATTCCATCGCAGACTACTTCAGGGCCGCCCAAACACGGTGAACGTCGTCGTTGTCATCGAGGGCCTGCAAAAACTCGCCCACCTCGGTGCGTTGTTCATCGGAGAGCGTTGGAAATTGCTTGGCGATATAGCCGAGTTCGCTGGTGACCACTGACCATTCGTGCTGTGCGAGCCATTTCGAGACAGTGCCCGTAGCTGCGCGCTCGGTCAGAAATTTCACGCCCTTCGTGCCAGCGGGAATGTCGTCATTCTCACCCTCTTCGAGCGCGACAAAATCATTTGCGCCGGCTTCGATGGCGGCCTCCTCGGGATCGATCGATAAATTCGCATGGTGGGCTTCCACGATGCCGACATTGTCGAAGAGAAATTTGTTGCTGCCTGCCGTGCCGAGCTGTCCTTTTTTGAAAAGGACGCGCATTTCAGGGGCCGTGCGGTTCACATTGTCCGTGAGCGCCTCCACGATCACTGGCACCTTGTGCGGGGCGTAGCCTTCAAAGACGAGATGTTCAAGCGTGAGCTTTTCGTCGCCGATTCCAGCGCCTTTTTTGATCGCTCGCTCGATGGCATCGCGTGTTACCGAGGCCCTGCGAGCCTTCTCGACAGCAGCATAGAGGCGTGCGTTGCCTTCGATGTCTGGACCGCCGAGCTTCGCGGCGACCATCATTTCCTTCACCAGTTTGCCAACGACTTGGCCTTTTTTCAGATTTGCGACTTCTCGCTTGGCGTGGAGCCATTGTCTTCCCATAGGGGTAACAAACTAAAGCCGCAGTGCGAGGCGGGGCAACTCCGATTTCAGGATGTTTTCACAGCAGCAGGTGGGCCTCAAAACTTTTGCGGCTTCAGCCGCTCGAAGCTTGAGCTAGTGTGAGATCTTATAGAACCGCTTCGAGGTGTTACCCGTGGACTTTCTATCTGTCCAAGAAGACTGTTCATCTCACTGAAGGCTGTGCGTCGTGGATGAATGTTTTACCATCTCGCTGCCTAGCGAGCTTTTGAGTCCGTATGGACATCATTTGCCATTATAATGAATCACCCCCACAGAATAGGAGGCTCAATAAGAAGAATAGAACCAAGAGAAACCGTGGAAGTTAATTTTATCACAATTCCCTCAGTATAAATGAGCAGGCGTTTGAATGCGAATTTGATATTGCGCCTCATTACTTGAGGAGCTTTAGTAGTACGAACAGCCGCTCCGCTCCTTCTTATGCACGAATCCTCTTCCAGTAGCTCAGCCGGATCGGAGAGTTTCGTAGAAGATTGCCCAGCTTGTCTCACCGTGTTGGACGTATCTGGGATGCTAACCTACTCCGACGTCGAGTGCCCTTCTTGCGGGCATTTTTTCAAGGCCTGCTCAAAGTTCAATCAGTTTCAAATTACTTCTCTGCTTGGCGAGGGCGGGATGGGCTCGGCTTATCGGGCAGTGGATTTAAATCTCGAGCGTGAAGTCGCTTTGAAGGTTCTCAAGATTGAAAATAGTGATATGTCCGGTGAAGTCAAAAAGCTTGCCCGGGAAGCGCGCACTACCGCACAGATAAACCACCCGAATGTGGTGCGGATTTTTGATTTTGGTCAGGCGCGGAGTCAATTTTACATCGCCATGGAGTTGATTGGCGGAGGCTCGCTGGATGATCTCATGCAGGAACTTGGAGCTGTTCCTGAGATCACTGCTCTTGAGGTTGGGGTTCAAGTGGCACAGGGTCTCAAGGCGGCGATGGAGCTTGGTCTCATTCACCGCGACATCAAGCCTGCCAATATTCTCTTTGCCGATCGAGGTACTGTGAAGTTGGTGGATTTTGGTTTGGCGGTGGTAGCGAGCGATGCTGCCACTTCTCCCAACGAAATCTGGGGCACTCCCTATTATGTGGCCCCAGAGAAACTTGATGAACTGCCGGAGGATTTTCGAAGCGACATTTACAGCCTTGGGGGCACCCTATTTCATGCCATGGCTGGCCGTCCCCCGTATGAAGCTGATAACTCCTCCCTCGTAGCTCTCAAACAGCTCAAAAGCCGCCCCGTAAGTTTGCAGGCATTTGCTTCAAATGTCTGTAACGAGACGGCTTATGTTATCAATCGCATGATGGCAAAAAATCCCTCTCAACGGTATCAATCCTACGATGAATTGATCGAGCATCTGAGGTTTGCGCTGAATGCCGCTGTGGAAGCAGAATCTCAACCGGCGGCTTTGAAGATGGATAACTTGCGCCGATTGGAAGTGGAAGCGACTCAGATGCGATGGATCAACCTCGCTTTACCCGTAGCGGTAATTTTCGGGCTGCTTCTTGCAGCCTATCTTTTCTTCTTCACATCGGTTTTCAAGGTTGTGGAGTAACTGGAAGCCGCTGCACAAATTCCGGTCGATAGAACCAATCCGACCAATAGGCCCAGCCTGCTTTAGTCATTTCAACGGGGGAATCAATCCAGCCACCTTTGCCATCGGGGCGGCGAATGCGGTAGGAATCCTTCCACATCACGCTGGTACCCTCGGGGACATAGAGAAAAAGGTAGGGCTGGTCGTGGTAGATGATGCTTTGCAGTTCCCCAGCCATGCGGATGATCTTCTCGCGATTGTATTCTTGGCGGATGTCGTCGAGTAGGCGATCGGCTTGTGGGCTTTTGTATCCCACGACGTTGAGTTGCTCGGGATTTGACTGTGAGGAATGCCAAATCTGATATTGGTCGTATCCGTTGCCCAGCGACCAACCTAGAACCATGGCATCGAAGTCACCTTTGTTGATGTGGTTTTTCAAAAAAACAGCCCATTCATAGAGTTCCACCTTCACTTCAATGCCGAGGTTTTTGAGGCCATCTTGGGTGAGGGTGGCAATGTCGCGCCGCACTTCATTTCCATTGCTGGTTATCAGGGTGAAGGAAAACCGCTCCCCATTTTTTTGGAGGATCCCATCAGGTCCCAATGTCCAACCCGCCTCGGCGAGAAGGGTTCGCGCCTTCTCAGGGTCGTAGGCCATAGGCTGGATGCTGGGATTAAAAAACCACATCTGGGGAGTGAAGAGTCCGGTGCTCTGGAGACCATGTCCGTAAAGAATGAAACGCACCATCGAGGGCACATCTACCGCATGAGCCAATGCACGTCGCACGAGCGGATCTTGGAAGAGAGGTCGCTTGAGGTTCCAGCCGATGTAGGTGTAGCTGCTCGTCGGGCTCGTAAAAACCTGGAAGCGGGGGTCATTCACAAACGCATTCACCGTCCAAGGCTCGGCACTCCAGAAGTCAATCTGGCGAGTTTCAAAAGCTAACCTCAGCGTGAGCTGATCTGGCATAAAGTGATACACGATTCCATCAAGCCAAGGAGCAGGGGCATCGAAAAAATCAGGATTCCGTTCCACGCGAATAAACTCGTTTGTCTTCCATTTTGCGAAGCGGAATCCGCCGGTTCCAATCGGGGTGCGGTTGAAATTTTCAACCCACCAGCTCTGGGGCTTTCCTTCCAACAAATGCGAGGGAAGCATCGAGATCATCCAACTCTCCAGCGCAGGCGAGTAGGGTTTCCGGTAGGTGACACGGACTGTGTGTTCGTGCGGAGTCTCGACTTTAAGAATCAAATCAAAATCAGGCTTGCGAGGAGAGGCCGTGGCGTCGTCCATGATGGCTCGATAGGTGAAGGCCACATCTCTCGAAGTGAATGGAGCTCTATCGTGCCAGCGCACATTTTTGCGAAGTTGAAAGATGACTTGGGGCTCGGCGAGGAAGGAGATTGGGTCGCCAACTGTGAGTGTGCCGCCTCCGTTGGAAGTGAGCCATTTTTCGATGTCGGGACTGAGCTTTGGATCCGCAGTGAGTTCAAATGTGGATCCGCTTTCGATCCAAGAACGAACGATGGACTGGGCTGGAAAAGCTCGGCACAAACGGCTCAAGACATCCGCAGAGCCTTCTTTTACCTCCACACGTAATGTGGAGAGCGGAGCAATGGATTCTGCAGAAAATCTTGAAAAGATGTTTTGCGAAGCTTCGAGGCCGGGCTCCGTAAAGTGCAAGAGAAGCTCATTCCCGTTGAGTCGCACCTCATCGAGCATCCAACCCATCCACTCCGCACGGGAGGCCAGGATTTTTGCCTCGGCTGCCTTAGCATCCTCCGTACTCCGAAAAACCACGGTCGTCGTTTGGTCAAGCGTCCAAGACTCCGCAAGGTCACCAATGATTTCCAAATCCGGACTGTATTTCAGGAGTCCATTAAAAAGGGAGCCTGCAACCTGCGAAGAGGCACTGTCAGCTTGTTGGATCGGATTGAGAGTCGATGGCTCACCAAGGACGCCGAGGGACATCTCGTTCTTTTTTTCTGAGGTAAGGCTCGCTGAGTTCCAAAAAGAAACGGCAATGAGCAAAACAAGAAAAAGTGGAAAACCGTAAATGAACCAGCGGGCGACTCGCATGTGAGAATGGAATGAGAACCAATATGCCGCCGCATGGTTTTTTCACAATATTCAAAGCGACTTTCATTTCGGTGCTTTCACGGCCGAGCCTGCGTTCTAGAATAAGCCAGTGAGCTTGTTTCTGTTCATGTTCCTTCGACGAGGTATTTGCTCGAGGCTTCTGTGCACATTCGTAGCGCTGTCTTTTCAGACAATAGCCCGAGCGGATGGGGGACGCGTTGTGGCCGAAAAAAGTGTCGATGATTACCGGATTGTATTGTTTGCCAATCCATCGCCGCTGCGCGCCGGAATGGCCGACCTCAGTGTGTTCATCGAGCAGGATGGGAAGCGCGCACCTGTTCTCGATGCGGTCGTGGCCTTTCGACTGAACAAACTCAGTCGCCCAACTCCGGAGTTTGCGTGGAAGGGAACGGGATGCGTGACTCCAGGACAATCGGTCAATGCACGCCTCGGGCACACTGGAAATGGTCTCTTGTATTCTGCCGTGCTCGGAATTCCTGAGCCGGGACTCTGGAGCTTAGGCGTATCCATAGATCGGATGGGCAAAACATCTCTCATCTCTTTTGAAGTTCCTGTCGAGAGGGCACTCCGCCCGATGCAAACGATGTGGCCATTTGTAGCGATCCTGCCGATTGCCATTTTTCTTTACGCTTGGCGTGGCTTCCTTTTGCGAAAACGCCGTTCCAAATGAGCTCTCTCACTGGATTGATCGAGCGGGTTACCTTTCACAATGAGGAGACTGGCTTTTGCGTTGTGCGGGTGAAGGTCGATGGAAGTCGTGATCTCGTTACTGTTGTGGGACGGGCCTCCAGCATCAATGCTGGGGAATGGCTCACAGCCGAGGGATCATGGATACAGGACCGTGACCACGGAATGCAGCTCAAGGCTGAAAATTTGCAAACGTCTGCGCCAACCTCCCGCGAGGGAATTGAAAAATATCTCGCGAGCGGACTGATCAAGGGGATCGGTCCCGTCTATGCAAAGAAGCTCGTCGAGAAATTTGGTGAAGGTGTTTTTGATATCATCGACCAAGAGTCAGTAAGGCTCGAGCAGGTGAGGGGAATCGGCGCCGAGCGCCGACGAACGATCCGGACTGCGTGGGCGGAGCAAAAGATCGTACGCGAAATCATGGTCTTTCTGCACTCTCACGGCGTCAGTACGAGCCGCGCCGTTCGAATTTATAAAACCTATGGTGATGAGGCCATCGAGAAGGTTCGTGGTAATCCCTATCTTCTTGCCCGCGATATTTCAGGGATTGGATTCAAGACAGCCGATGACATTGCCTGCAATCTGGGCATCGCTAGGGATTCGATTCTGCGTGCGCGGGCGGGTCTTTCTCACGTTCTGGCCGAGGCCTCTGGCAACGGGCATTGCGCACTGCCAAGGGAGGTGCTTCTTAAAAATGCGGCTGATATTTTGACGATGGACCCGATTCTTTTGGTCCGTGCGCTTTCAGAAATGCTTTCAGAGGCCGATCTCATCGAGGATGGGCTCACTGGGGAGGATTTGATCTTTTTGCCTGCTTTGCGTCGGGCCGAATTGGAAATCGCAGCCCGCCTTCTAAAAATGGCCCATCTGCCTGCCACCTACCCGCTGATCGATGCCGAGAAAGCGATCCACTGGCTCAAAGAAAAAAAGCGCATCGATTTGGCTCCGAGCCAAGCGGAGGCCTTGAGGCAGGCCCTGTGCTGTCGAGTCTTGATTGTTACCGGCGGACCTGGCGTGGGAAAAACAACCTTGGTGAATTCGATCCTCACACTGCTTCGAGCAAAGGATGTGAAGTGTCTTCTTTGCGCTCCCACGGGTCGGGCAGCAAGGCGTCTTTCTGAAACCACAGGGCTCGAAGCAAAAACGATCCATCGCCTCCTGGAATTTCAGAATTCGGGTTTTTCGCGGAATGCGTCAAACCCGCTTGATTGCGACCTTCTCGTCGCTGACGAAACCTCGATGATGGATGTGCATCTTATGTCCAAACTTCTTCAGGCCTTACCCGTTCGATCGCACGTGATCTTCGTCGGGGATGTGGATCAATTGCCCAGCGTTGGTCCTGGAGCGGTTCTCTCGGATGTCCTGAGGAGTGGCACAGTGCCGGTCGTTCGCCTTACCGAAATTTTTCGTCAGGCCTCCTCGAGTCGGATCATCGTGAATGCGCATCGGATCAACAGCGGTCAAATGCCGGAGTCCGAAAAGGATTCGGATTTTTTCTTTATTGAGCGAGAGGAGCCTGAGGCCATCGTCTCGACCATTCTCGAACTCGTCTCGGCGCGTATTCCGAAAGCGTGGAAACTCGATCCCCGTCGCGATATCCAAGTCCTCTGCCCAATGAATCGAGGCTCGCTTGGCACAATTCAAATGAATCGTGTTTTGCAGGAGCGCATGAACCCCAAGCGAGACGCTGGCCACAGTGTGGAGAAATTCGGATGGGAATTTCGCATTGGTGACAAGGTCATTCAAACGCGAAACAACTATGACAAGGACGTCTTCAATGGCGATATCGGCGAAATTCTTGGCATTGACGACATGGATCGTGAGGTGCGCATTGCGTTTGATGGTCGCGAGGTGAAATACGATTTTAATGAACTCGACGAGGTATCGCTCGCCTACGCCATCACGATTCATAAAAGCCAAGGATCCGAATTTCCTGTCATCGTTCTTCCGATTGGCATGCAGCAATTTTTACTCCTGCAGAAGAACCTGCTCTACACGGGAGTGACACGAGGGCGCCGCCTTGTTGTGATCGTCGGCCAGAAGAAGGCGCTCCAAACCGCAGTGCGCAATACCAGCGCCGCCAAGCGCCACACAGGCTTGGAAAAACGGCTTGCGGACAATGTGCATCGCAGTTGACCTCGCGATACATTGCCTATCCGCTTCGCAGTGCTTGCGGGCTCCCCGCCGGCCTTATTGAACTAGCTGATTTTTTCGACGAGGTAGTGTTTCAGATCTGCTATGGCGATGCGCTCCTGTGACATCGAGTCGCGATGGCGGAGCGTCACGGTATCGAGCTTTTCTGGCCCGTTTTCGCCAATCGTATCGAAGTCAATCGTGACGCAGAAGGGTGTGCCGGCCTCGTCTTGTCGGCGGTATCGGCGGCCGATGGCTCCGCCTTCATCGTAGAAGACATTCATGATCGGTCGCAACGTGGCGGCTATCTCCTTGGCCTTTTCCACCAGTGCGGGCTTGTTTTTCAGAAGCGGAAAAATGCCGCACTTGATCGGTGCCATGCGGGGATGGAAACGGAGGACGGTGCGAGTCTCGGAGTTTCCTTTTTCATCTGTGACTGTTTCCTCGTCGAAGGCCTCACAAAGGAGGGCGAGTGTGGTGCGGTCAACGCCTGCGCTTGGTTCCACGACATGTGGTACGAATCGTTCTTTGGTTGCCTCGTCGAAGTAGTCGAGTGGTTTGCCCGAGTGTTCGATGTGTTTTCCGAGATCGTAGTCGGTACGGTAGGCGATGCCCTCGAGTTCACTCACTCCAAATGGGAATTCGTATTCCAGGTCGTAGGTTTTTTTTGAATAGAACGCGCGTTCTCCATCGGGGATGTCGTTAATATGAATCTTCGAGCGCGGAATCCCGATGTCTTCATAGAATTTGAGGCGTTGCTCGAGCCAGTAATCTGTGAGTTGCATGCCGTCTTCTGGTCGGCAGAAATACTCGATCTCCATTTGCTCGAATTCCCGAGAGCGGAAGATGTAATTCCGCGGATTGATTTCGTTTCGAAAAGCTTTTCCAATTTGAGCGATGCCGAACGGGAGCTTCTGGCGGGAAGTATCCAGAACATTGCGAAAGTTCACAAAGATGGCCTGAGCCGTCTCGGGGCGTAAATAAACGAGATTGTCCTCGCTCTCTAGCGGTCCGGCATGGCTTTTGAACATCAGATTAAAATCCCGTGCCTCTGTCAGATCACGGCTGCCGCAAGTTGGGCAGAACTTTTTGCCATCTTTTTCTGGGAGTTGATCTGCGCGGTTGCGGGAATTGCACGCTTTGCAGTCCACCATCGGATCGCTGAAAGTTTCCTCGTGCCCAGAGGCTTTCCAGATCGCCCGGTTCATGATGATCGAGCCATCCATCCCTTCCATGTCATCGCGCTCGCGCACATTGCGCCGCCACCAGAAATCTTTGAGATTTTTCTTCAGCTCCACGCCAAGTGGACCGTAGTCCCAGAAGCCGTTCAGGCCACCGTAGATTTCGGAGGATTGGAAAATGAACCCCCGTCGCTTGCACAGGCTCACAATTTTTTCCATTCGGGCGGTAGAAACATCTTTGGACATAGGCGCGAAATGAAACCCGAGTCCCGCGTCGGCGTCAACGCGGCAGTCATCCCCGCTTTTTCCAGAGCGAAAAATTTTATACATCACGCGTCTTGCGCGCTCTATTTTTCGGTTTATCGTGACACCTTATGTTTGAGCTGACGCGACGCGAGCAGACGCTTGTTGTGGGCATTGTGTTCATTCTGGTGCTGGGCCTTGGGGTGCGGCATTGGAGGGAGTCCCACGCTGGCAGTGTCTCAGCCGCTGAGGCCACGAAGACCCAATAATGTCGAATACTGGATTTCAAGAAGCTGTCGAAACGGTTTGCCAAGAGGACCGTCGCTACAACCCCGAGGCCTATGCCTTTCTTCGCGACTCGCTGGAGGCAACAATCAAGCGGCGTAAAAAGTCAAAAAAGGACGTCATGTCACACGTCGGGGCCGCAGAATTGCTCGACGGGTTCCGCCTGCACGCACTGGCTGAGTTTGGTCCGATGGCTCTCATGGTCTTGAATTACTGGGGTCTCACGCAAACATCAGATGTCGGTCAGATGGTCTTCAATCTCGTTCAGGTCGGAATTTTTGGAAAAACCGATGAGGATACGGTTGAGAGTTTCCGCGATCTCTTTGATTTTCGGGAGGCTTTTGTCTCTCCCTTTCGACCCATAGTGGATTCTTTGAACGGTGAGTCCTCTTTGCGGGTCGAATCCCTGCTATGAAAACCCCTCTTTTAAGGGCTGCCGGTCTGGCCGCCGCTTTTTCCTTTATGCCTGATCACACCCAAGCCAAATCCTCCGATATTCCGACTCTTCCTGAGTCCCATGCCCAAGTCTTCACTTACGAAAATGGCCTCACATTGATTGTGGAGGAGGATCGCAGCGCGCCTGTGGCAAGTGTGCAAGCGTGGTGCGGCACCGGGAGTATCCATGAAAGTGCAAAAATGGGAGCGGGCCTCTCACACATTCTTGAACACATGCTTTTCAAAGGGACGGAAAAGCGCCCACCGGGGGAGATTGCCAAGGAGGTTCAAAACCACGGAGGCTATATCAATGCCTACACGTCCTTCGATCGCACAGTCTATTGGATCGATGTGCCAAAAGGTGGGGCCTCGGATGCCGTGGCCATCCTCGCAGATGCCATGCAAAACGCCACGCTGCCCGAAGAGGAATACATCAAAGAGCAAGAGGTCATCCGCCGCGAGTTTGCCATGGGTTTTGACGATCCCGGTCGGCAAAGCTCTCAGCTGATGCTCGACACGGTTTTTACCACCAGTCCATTTCGGCATCCTGTGATCGGCTATCTTGATGTGTACAATAAGCTCACTCGGGAAGACGTATTGAACTATTACAAATCCCGCTACGTGCCGAACAATCTCACGTTTGTCGTGGTCGGCGATGTGGATGCTGCCGCGATTCGCAAGGAACTCGGCGAGCTCTTTGCATCTGCCCCGCGCAAAGCTCTTGAACCCCTCTATATCGCCACCGAGCCGCCTCAGTTGGGACGCCGCGAGATTCATGAGGAATTTCCTACGGAGCTTTCCCGTCTTTCGATGTCTTGGCGCGTTCCTGGCGTGACAAATCCAGACACGCCCGCGTTGGAAATTCTCGGCGAAATTCTTGGCTCTGGTGCGAGTTCCCGTTTGAACCGTGAAATTCGTGAGCGCAAGCAAATCGCCCATGGCGCAAGCGCAGGAATGTTTTCACTCCAATCCGAAGGTGTCTTCCTCATGCAAGCCGTGACAGATCCCGATAAGCGCGAGGCTGCTCAGAAAGAATCTTTGTTTATCTTAGAAGACCTGAAAAAGAACGGAGTCACCGAGCAAGAGCTCGATCGCGCGAGGCGTTCTCTGCTTTCGAGTCAGCTTCACGGGCTCACCACGGCGCGCGGAAAAGCCTCGGACCTCGGGTCCAACTGGATGCTCACTCGCAACCTGAATTTCACCCGCCACTATCTCGATCAGATCGCCAAGGTGACCCCTGCCGACGTCCAGCGCGTGGCCCGTGAGTACCTCCGCGACGAGGCGCTCAATGTGACGTCGCTCAACCCGCCTGCATCCAAAGCAGAGGTCGCTCAAGTCCCCGATATCAAAGCCGGCGATATCAAAAAGATCACCCTTTCCAATGGGCTCCGTCTCCTCGTGCGCGAGGATTCAAGAATTCCGCTTGTTGCCATAAGCGCGGTCTTTCGTGGAGGCCTTCTTGCCGAGACCAAGGAGACCAATGGCATCACACGCCTCTATTCCAGAGCCCTTCTCAAGGGGACTAAAACCCGCAGCGCCGAGAAAATCGCTGACGACATCGAAGGTGTCGGAGGCAGTCTCAGTTCCGATAGCGGGAATAATTCTTTCACCGTCTCGTTGGATGTCATGCGCCCCGACCTCAAGCTCGGCGTGGAGATTTTGGCCGACGTCCTTTTGAATCCCACTTTTCCGACGCGTGAAGTCGAACTGGAAAGGAGCGCTCAAGTTGCTGGCATCAAGGCTGACGAGGAACAGGTCACTTCAGTTGCCAGAAATCTGCTTCGCGAAAAACTCTTCGGATCCCATCCCTACGCCCTTCGCAACCTTGGCTCTCCCGACTCCGTCTCCGCAATCACTCCAGATCAACTCCGTGAGTTCCATAAACAGTTCGCCTGTGCTGAAAATGCTGTCATCTCGGTCTTCGGCGACGTTCAGGCCGATGAAGTCGTAAAGCTCTTTGAAAAATATTTCGCATCGATGCCCAGTGGCGCGCTGGCTTTCAAGGATGTGGAAAAGCCGAAGCCCTCAATCGGGGTGCCGCCTTCTACAGCCCATGTTGATAAGAAGCAGGCTGTCCTCATGCTCGGCTTCCAAGGTGCCTCGGTGCAGGACCCTGATCGCATCGCCTTGGAATTGATCAGCGAAGCATCCAGTGATCTTGGCTCGCGGTTTTTTAACCGCATCCGTGAGCAAATGGGACTCGCCTACTTCGTCGGCGCCTCTCAGTTCTGCGGCTTGGCACCCGGAGCTTTTCTGTTTTACCTCGGAACCGATCCTCAAAAAATCGACCCGGTCACCAAGGAAATGCGCGCTGAGATTGATGACCTCGCCTCGAACGGCCTCACCGAAGAAGAACTCACCCGGGCCCGCGCCAAGCTTCTCGGCGGTGAGGCGATTCGGAACCAGAGTAACAGCGCATTTGGAGTCGCCGTTGCTGTTGACGAACTCATGGGCCTTGGAGTTGATGCTCATAAACTTCGCAAGGAGCAGATCGAAAAAATCTCTCTGGACGACATTCGTCGAGTTACGGCAAAGTATTTCCGCAGCGACTCCCGTGTTGAAGCCACCGTGCTCCCGCCGGTTAAAAAACAATCCGCAAACTAACACTATATGCCTGAAATCCAATCCACCACCCAGTCCGGTGAAATGACACAACGTTTCTTCGAACTCGTTATGATGCAGGCCCAGCAGGCTGCCATGTTTCTTGGCCATGTGCCAAATCCCCAGACAGGCCAACCCGAGGTTAATCTCGATTTTGCCCGTATGTTTATCGACCAGATCGAAATGCTTCAGGAGAAAACCCGCGGCAATTTGAGTGCTGACGAGGTGCAAATGCTCACCAACGTCCTTTCCGATCTCCGTCTAGCCTATCTGCAAGCTTCGAAAAATCCTGATCCCGTATCGAGCCAGTCCGCTGCGCCTGTAGTCGAATCTGCGCCCGAGCAGGCCGCTGTGGCAGCAGAGTCTGAGCCCGAGTCCCGCAAGCGCTTCAGCAAAAGCTACGGATCTTGATCACGAGGCCGTAGTCGTTCGATTTGCGCGACATATTCGTGGAGAGATCCTGGCGTTTTTCTAAGTAAAAATCGTCTATCACTCATGGATGTTGGGATCGCTCACGCTCGATTCGTAAAACAACGGTTGCCTTTTAGTGCGGTCTAGATATTAACCCACTTCTTCTCATGACAGGTTCCTCCCATTATTCCGCGTCACCGCATTTTCGACTGATCTGGAGCTGTTTGGCGGTGTTTTTTTTCTCCTCTGCCGCGGCGATGGCCTTTCCTCCGGCGCCCTACTACACGCTCTACGGCATCGTTCGTGATCAGGTGGGGCAAAGGGTGACGGCCGAGGGCGCTGAGGTGGTTCTTCTCAAAGGCAGCGCGGAGATTGGCCGCACACCGATCAGTTCGGCTATGGTCGATGAAAACTACGAACTCAATGTGAAGATCGACCAGAACCGCACGGGCACGACTTTCTACAATGAAAAAGCGGTTGCAGCCGGCGGGCTTTTCAGCCTCAAGGTCTCGATGAACGGGGCCACCTTTTATCCCATCGAGGTTGCGGGAAATCTCACCGCCGGCAAGGGCGGCGAGCGCGTGCGCCTCGACCTCACACTCGGCAGCGACCGCGACGGCGACGGCCTGCCCGATGTGTGGGAGGAATGGCAACTCTACCAGGCCGGCCAGTATCCGGATGAAAATGGAAACTGG
>CANMQB010000021.1 GCA_947499885.1 Spartobacteria bacterium | reverse complement strand
ATCCATCCGGCTTTTGGTTTCAATGAGAGCGGTGCCGAGGATTGTGAGGCTGCCACCTTCTTCAGTGTTGCGGGCCGCGCCAAAAAATTTGCGTGGTTTGGCGAGGGCCTTGGCATCCACGCCGCCGCTCATTGTGCGGCCTTTTCCTGGCTGGAGATTATTGTAAGCGCGGGCCATGCGGGTGATGGAGTCGAGAAGAATAATGACGTCGTGTCCGAGTTCCACCAAGCGTTGGGCGCGGTTTGCAACACTTTCGCAAATTTGGACGTGGCGGGCGACCGGTTCATCGAACGTTGATGCGTAAATCTCGCAATCGAGCGCGCGTCGCATATCAGTGACCTCCTCTGGGCGCTCGTCCACAAGAAGCAGAATGAGTGCGGCTTGAGGATGGTTGATGCGGATACTGCGGGCGAGTGTTTGAAGTAGTATGGTTTTACCGGCGCGCGGCGGCGCGGCAATGAGGCCCCTTTGGCCCATTCCGAGTGGGGCGACAAGGTCCACGGCACGGGCAGCGAGTTCTGAATCTCTCGGAGTTTCCAAGAGGACGCGGCGGTTTGGAAAGAGTGGCGTGAGTTTATCGAATTCGAGTGGTGGCTTCCATTCAGCCACTGGGATGCCTTCTATGGAAATCACATCGCTGACCACAAGACCATGCTCACGATCGCGGGGCAAGCGGACGGTGACTTCAAGCATGAGGCCTGAGTGGAGCGAAAAATTCTTGATGATAGCTTGTGGCACCAACAAATCATCTGCGCCTGGACGGAGATCGTAGGCGGTCCAACGGAGGGTAGCTCCGTCTTGGCCGCGCTCGAGGAGACCTGTGCCCGTAACGGTTCCACCAGAAGATAGGCGGTGGCGGACCTGATCCACAACAAGATGCCGCCGAGTGAGGTCCGGTCGGATGCGGAGCCCTGCCTCGAGCGAGCGCTCGATGAGCGAATTTAGCGTGAGCTTTTGAAGCTCATTGATCAGAAGCGGATCGGTGGGGCGAGTAGGTGTTTCGGTGGAGGACATGATATCCTGACGTTGGGAATTTAAAACACAGAGCTCTCGCGGCGACAGGATTATTCTTACCAACCCCGTCCCTTATTGCTTTGCCAGTGTAAGAGGAGAAAAACCTGAGGTGGGCGAAGTGCTTCGGAAGTGATCAGTTTTTCGGCGGGAAGTATGATGGGGCCTGAGGATCAGCAGATTCGCTGTGGGAGGCTTTTTCTTTCTCCTTGGCTTCCTCTTTTTTCATTTTCTCGGCGTATTGAGGAATAGTTTCGGAGGCAGGGTGGCGTTCGCAGCCTGTGTGCAGGTAAACAAGGGAGATGGCAACGGGCAGTGTGAGTGCTAGGGATTTCATGGTTCGATGATTTCGAGTTTTGCTGTCATGCTGCGCTTGTTCGCGGACGCGCTCAGGAGAGTGCGCAGGGCACGTATCGTGTGACCACTCTTCCCGATGATTTTGGGAATGTCAGAAGGTCGGGCTGCAACAAGGAATACCGCGCTCGAGGACGTCTCGGTCTTCTTGATAACAACGTCATCCGGAAATTCCACCAGCGATCCGATGACATAGCGCAGGAATTCCTCCATGTTGAGGGGCTGCTCAGGCGGCGATCTTTTTACGCGCCTTGTTGACGATACTGCCGACGGTTTGGCTTGGGCGGGCTCCACATTGAATCCAATGCTCGGCGCGTTCCAGCTTGATGGTGAAATTTTCCCCTTCTTGCTTGGGATCGTATTTACCGATGATTTCGATAAATTTGCCATCGCGTGGACTGCGTTGATCGGCGACAACGATGCTGTAATAAGGGTGGTTTTTACCGCCTTCGCGGCGGAGTCGGATTGCTACTGCCATAGTTTGTGTGTGTTGTTGGAAATTTCTTTCGTGGTGGTCGGGCTGTTTTGCGGAGGCTCAGAAGGGTAATCCGACACCGGCGCGGGCCATGAGTTTTTTCATGCCCCCCATGTTTTTGATCATCTTACGCATCTGGTTGAAGCGCAGTATTAAGTTATTGACCTCGCTAACGGAAACTCCGCTGCCACGGGCGATCCGCTGGCGGCGTCTTGCGTTTAGGATATCTGGACGCGTGCGCTCCTGCGGAGTCATGGAGAGGATAATCGCCTCGACCCGTTTCAGTTGGTTTTCATCAACCGAGGAACCTTTGATCTTATCCATCCCTGGGATCATGCCAAGAACATTTTCAAGGGGTCCCATGCGTTTGAGCATTTTGAATTGTTGGAGAAAATCGGTGAGGTCGAAACTGGCCGTGCGAAGTTTTTCTTCCATACGGCGGGCGTCGTCCTCGGTGATGACCTCGGCGGCTTTCTCGACAAGGCTCAAGACATCTCCCATTCCTAGAATGCGGCCTGCGAGTCGGTCGGGGTGAAAAACCTCAAACTGTTCCAGCTTTTCTCCGACCCCGGCAAATTTGATCGGACAACCGGTGACAGCGCGAAGAGAAAGCGCCGCTCCGCCTCGGGCATCGCCATCGAGTTTGGTAAGAATGATGCCGGTGAGGCCGAGAGCATCGTTGAAGCGCTGGGCGACGCTTACAGCCTGCTGGCCTGTAGCGGCATCACAGACGATGAGGATTTCCTGAGGCTGCAAAAAATCTCGGAGGTGTTTGAGTTCCTCGATGAGGGGGGCATCCAGCTCCTGGCGACCGGCCGTGTCGAAAATCTGGACATTGCCACCCGTAGAATTGCACCAGTCCAGAGACTGCCGGGCGACCTTGAGAACATCTCCCTCGCCTTTCTGTGGGCAGAAAACGGGGACGTCGATTTGCTCTCCCAGCACGGCCAATTGATCGATGGCGGCTGGGCGGTGAAGGTCGCAGGCGATGAGGAGTGGTGAGCGTCCTTGGGATTTCAAGAGACGGGCCAGCTTGGCAGAGGATGTGGTTTTTCCCGCTCCATTGAGTCCAACGATGAGAATGCGTGCGGGTTTGTTGAGGTTGAGTTCGGAAGCATTGCCTCCAAGGATGGAGCAGAGTTCTTCGTGAAAAATTTTTACGATCTGCTGGCCTGGAGTGACGCTGCGGAGGACGGCCTCCCCGAGTGCTCTCTCTTTGACTTTCGCTATGAAATCCTTTGCGACTTGAAAGTGAACATCTGCGTCCAGAAGCGAGAGACGAATCTCACGAAGGGCATCTGTGATATTTGATTCACTGATCTTGCCCTGACCGCGGAGGTTTTTGAAAACGTCCTGAAGTTTATCCGAGAGTCTGCCAAACATGGACTATGAGAGTAAGTGGAGGAAGCCCGATGGGAAAGGGATTCTTGAATGCTGCCCGCTGGCGATCTAGCAGTTTCTGGATCAGGCGTTGCCGTTGCGGTTGCGCCATTTGACGCGGTAGGCGCCCATATTATCCACAATCCGGTCTCGGATTTTAAAAACCAAGCGGCGCGCATGATTGGCGCGGCGGCGATCGATGAGGCCTGATTCTAGGAGGTTGTTCATGGCTTCAAGGGCGTCGTTTGCTGCCTTGAGGGCACGTTTGAGGTAGGCGATTGTCATTCCAATCTCTGAGGTGTCGTGGCCGCAAAGGCCTGCAGCAAGTTTGGCTCCGCAAACGGCAGATCGAGTGGCGAAGCGGACCGCCTCGGGGTGTTCGCGTAGGTCCTCGCGATGATCGAGCAGGCGATTGATCCACCGGTGTAGGCGCAGCGTGTCCTCGTAGACGGCGGAGTGTGTAAACTCTTCGAACTCGTCGTTGTACTCTTGTTCTTCCTCATCGCTGAGGTACTCCACCGCCTCGGTCAAAAAATTCTCGAAGTGCTCTTGTTCTTGCTCTGCGGCTTCAAAGATCGTCCATCCCATTTCCTCGGCTACGATTTCGTCGCAGTCGGGGTGGTCCATGTATTTCTCCAGGAGCTGAAAGTATTTTTCTGTATTCTGGTCCTGCTGCTGGAGGAAGCGCTCCCACTTGTATTCGTCCCAAGCCTCTTCGTTCGGAAATTCATTTTCGTCGGACATTACTAAACCGCTAAATCAAGATTTGTGTTGGGGCAAAGATTTTTTCAACCTGAAGGCGAAGTTGTCCGCAGGCGGCCGCGATGTCATGACCCTTTTCTCGCCGCAAGGTGGCTTCGGTCCCGGCTTGCTGGAGGATTTTAAGGAAAGCTTCTTGGCGGGAATCTTCCGGTCGTTCCCATTCCAATCCCTCGACGGTATTGTAGGGAATGAGGTTCACCTTGGCATTTACGCGGCGGGCTTGCTGGGCGAGGAGGCGGGCTTGCTCGAGTGAGTCGTTGATATCCCGGATGAGGATGAACTCGAAGGTGAGGCGCTGTTTTTTTGAGCGCACATAATCCTCGCAGGCGGCGAGGAGTTCCTCGATGGGGTATTTTTTATTCACGGGCATGATGCGACCGCGCACCTCGTCCGTCGCTCCATGAAAGGAAATCGCGAGCCGGACTTGGAGTGGTTGCTCGCCGAGATCGCGGATGCGCGGGACGAGGCCTGAGGTGGAAACCGTCATGTGGCGGGCGCCGACGCCGACGCCCCACGGGGCATTAAGAATGGCGATTGCACGGAGAAGGTTGTCGTAATTTGCCATGGGCTCGCCCATGCCCATGAAAACGATGTTGTTGATCTTCTCACCGCCCTCGGCTTCGACTTGCAAGAATTGATCAACAATCTCCCCGGCGGTGAGATTTCTTTTCCAACCCTCAAGCCCGCTAGCGCAGAATTTGCATCCGTAGGCACAGCCGACTTGACTGGAAATACAGATGGTGCGGCGGTCTGAGGCCTCGCCATAAAGGGCGGGTGATGCAGGAATGAGGACGCTTTCGATGAGCTGGCCGTCGGAGAGGCGGAAAAGGAACTTCCGCGTCGTGTCATGCGCGCCAGTTTCACGGATTTTCACCAGGCGGGCGCTTGGGAATTCGGCTTTCAGCTTGTCTCGAAGGGTGGCTGGCAGGTTCGACATATCCTGCCAGTCGCGCACTCGGCGTTGATAAATCCACTCCAGAATTTGTGAGGCTCGATAGGCGGGTTGCTCCCAAGCGAGCATTCGTTCCTCCCAGTCGGATTTTGTGAGCGAGAGAGCTTCCATCTCACTCTCTGCGAGACCAGCGATCTCGGTCTGCGAAGAGAATGCACTCTCCGTCGATCGGTAGTGGAGTGAAGACCGGCAGGGAGAATCCTTGCACATTTGGCGGGCGGGTGATCATGAAAACCCAGTCTGTGTAGGGGCCTTTGTAAATATCACTGAAGAGAGGCAGGTTTCCTGTCACAGGAGTGAGATAGAGGCCTGAGATTGGAACACCTAAAACTCGAAAATCACTGATGCGGTTGAAATCCTTGATGGTTTTTGGGAGCAGGACGGACTTCCGCTGCGCATACCAAGCGGTTGCCCATGGCATATCGGTGGCAATGGCTTCATCTTTGCCATACCATTCCCCTAATACAGCGATGAAGGGCGGGACGTAGGGTGGCCACTGAATGGCCATGTCTTTTCCGGCGAAAAGCGTGGCCAGCATGGGTAGAGCGCATAGAAAAATCACGACGCCGAGAAAAGCGCTCCGGAGCAGAGGGATTGAAATCTCAAGGCGGTTCCACAGCACGAGGAGAAATGCCAAGCCAAAAAAAACGAAGATCGGAATAAAGAGGACATGGAATTGATTTGAGGAGACCGTGCTCTTTACTCCGCACAGCCCCATTCCAACAAAGGCCCCGAGCCACATGAGTACCACGCACAATCTGAAAGCGGCACTTGCTGGGGATTTAAAGCGGTGCAAGAGCGAGATGAAAAATGCCACGGCAACTATGTTCATTCCGAGAAATGGGAAGATCGTTTCGGACTGCATGAAGACAGCATTTTTGAGACGGTTGAATGGATGAATGCCGGCGAGTGGGGGTGTTTCGCTGATCGATCGCAGGTAGCCGCTCTCAGCTGTATTGACGGGTGCCACCAATTCGTAGCCAGCCAGGCCGAGAGGATTTCCACAGACAGAATAGTTTCTGGCGGCCCAAGGAAGAGTGACAAGTAACAATGCGGCCAAGGCGACCAGAGCGGCTATGCCACGTGGCTGGAAGTAAAAGAGAGCGAAAACAAGCCAGCCAAGAAAAATCCAGAAGGTAGCTCCGTGGGCGAGAACCATGAGGCCAAACACTGCGCCCGTGGCAAAGAGGAATGCCAAGGAGGGAATGGTCTCGTCCCGCTTTTCCATCGCTTTCAGTGTGAGCCAAGATGCGGCTGATAACAGGAAGAGGAGAAGCATCTGAGGCAGGCCAGAGAGAGAGAATTGCCACATGAGGTCACTCAGGAGCACGATCGCGCAGCCGACAAGAGCGACGAGCTTGTCGAAAAGTTGGGAGGCAACCAGATACCAGACTCCAATAGATAGGAAAAATAAAAGAATGGCGGTGCCGGCAATCATCCGGTCACCGATGTAAACAAGGTCCGTCGGGGAAAGCTTCCACGACGACTCAATCATTTTGAGGGGTATGGCATTGATGAGAGGATTGAGGGGGGATTGGAAAAAATCGGGAAAGGCACCTTGGGGAATTTTTTTTCCTGCGGACTCAAGCTGCCAGATTGCGAGAGGGCGGATGTATTGAGTGGAAAATCCGTTTCCCTGAGCGAGTTGGCGCGCTATCTGGGCTTGGTCCATGGCAGTGGGGCTGGAAAGACCCCGAAACTGAACAAAGAGATACAGGAGCGTGAGTGTGATTATGAGCGCTGCGAACATCGCGATGCGGATAACTGGGACAAGCCCGCCTTGGTCCAGCGAGTGAACGATGTCTTGAAGACTTTTACCTGAATTAGCCATTTTTTAATAAGTGGTTTGAGCGTTTGAAGAGATTCAGTTCCCTCAAGCGCCGGTGCAATGTGCGGCGGCTGATGCAAAGTTTTTTTGCGGCCTCGCTCCGGTTGCCTCGGCAATCCTCGAGAGCGCGGAGAATAAGTGCCGTTTCTGTATCCTGCAAATTGAATCCGCTGGGGGAGGGGTCTTGTTTGCGGCCTAAGTTGGCATCGGGTCTGGGAGACCGAAGAATCGCAGGCATGTCGCGGAGAGTGATTTGAGTGCCAGATGCCATGACCACTCCGTGCTCGATGGCAGTTCGCAATTCGCGCACATTTCCCGGCCAGTCGTAGTCCAAGACCTGCTGCATCGCTTCGGGAGCAAGATCCCGATGTGGCTTGCCGTTCTCGATGGCGGTTTCACGCAAAAAAGCATCTACCAAGAGAGGAATATCCACCTTCCGGTGTCGGAGGGGAGGCATGGTGATCGGGACTACGTGCAAGCGGAAAAAAAGATCATCGCGAAACTTTCCCTCTGCGACGAGTTTGGAGAGGTCCTTATTTGTCGCAGCGATGAGACGCACATCGGCCGTAAGAGTCTCTCCTCCCCCCACGCGTTCAAAGGTTCTTTCACCGAGAACGCGGAGGATTTTAACCTGTGTGGTGGGGTCGATTTCGCCGATCTCATCAAGGAAAAGCGTGCCGCCCTTGGCCTGTTCAAACCGGCCGATCCGCCGCTCGAAGGCTCCAGTGAACGCGCCTTTTTCATGGCCAAAAAGCTCGCTGGCCAGGAGTTCGGCATTGAGCGATGCGCAGTGGACGGCGACGAATTTTTCTTGAGAGCGGGGACTCAGTTCGTGGATGGCATGCGCGGCGAGTTCCTTTCCTGTGCCGCTCTCGCCTTGCACGAGTACGGTGGCGCGCGAGGGAGCCACTTGTTTGATTGTGTCAAAAACTTCCACCATTGCCTCGGAACGGCCGATCATCCCGTCGACACGGAATTGGCTCTGCACTTTTGAGCGGAGTTCCTTGTTTTCGCGGCTCGTATTGCGCTCCCGAAGGGCACGCTTGATGAGGATTTCCAGCCGATCGATATTCACTGGCTTCGTGACGAAGTCATACGCCCCCCGCTTCATCGCCTCGACAGCCGTATCCACCGAACCATAGGCGGTCATCATGATGCAAATCGGCGGGTTCGGCTTCTTGACAATGCGTTCGATGAGCGACATGCCGTCCTTCTCGCCGAGACGCAGGTCTGTGAGGACGACATCCATCGGCACACTTTCCAACGTCTGAAGCGCCCCGTCGGCATCGGCTGCAAGATAGACGTCGAAATCAGCCTCCAGTGCGTGACGAAGGCCGTCACGGGTATTTTTTTCGTCATCAACAATCAGCAGCGCTGCGGACATGCGTGTGAGTAGAATACAAAACTGCCATCGCATCAACCTTATGCTCTGCTCTGGGCTTCAAATGAACGACATTATCGGGAAGTTGCGTTTAAGAATGGGTTCGACGGGAGCATTGAGCCATCTCGACAAAACGGTCGCATAGATGCTGCGGAAATCCACATTGTGGATGATGTCTCCGTCATGCAGTTGCGTGAGGCTGGGAGCCTTGCCGTAGATACCCGGTTTTACCTTGCCGCCTATGAGAAAGAGGGGGGCGGCTGCCCCGTGGTCCGTGCCACTGCTGGCATTTTCGGCCACCCGTCGGCCAAATTCGCTGAAGGTCATCAAAACAACCCGATCGAAATTTCCCTGCGCTTTTAAATCTGCGGTGAATGATGCCAGCGAGGTGTCGAGTTCCTTCATCAACCTCTCGTGGGAGCCGGATTGGTTGCTGTGTGTGTCGTACCCGCCTTGGGCGACATAATAAACTCGTGTCGGCATACCGCCACCGATGAGTCGAGCCACGAGGTTGAGAGAGTCTGCGAGCCTATTCGACGGGTAGGAAGCTCCTGGCTGGGTGCGCTTGATGATTTCGGCAACCTTGTCGGAGCTCACGACGGCATCGAGTGATGTGCGCTGCAGAAAATCCATCGTGTTTCCAGATCCATCCGCATGGCCTTGGAGCATTCCAATGCTGGCTCCGTCCATCTGCTCGGATTCAAAATCATTCACCGAGCGGAAAAAATCATCGGCAACGTCATGGTCGGAGGCATTTTTGAGATCAAAGCGGAACTGCTCCGGTTTGGCAAAAGTGATTCCGCGTGGCTCTGGAGCGGCAAAGGCCTGTGGAGTTTGGCTTCCAATGCTCACGCCAATCGAGGGGTCCGACCCTTTGCAGCAGGCGTCGAAATAGCGACCCATCCATCCATATTTTTCGGTTTTGGCGCTGTCCGAAGCGGTGTGCCAGATTTCGGTGGAGCGAAAATGCGAGCGGTTGGGATTTGGGTAGCCTACACCTTGCACAATGGCTAAGTGACCCTCATCGTGAAGCGCTTTGAGACCCGTGAGCTGGGGATTCAAGCCCAGATCATCCGTTAATCGCAGGGTTTTTGCACCGGGGATTGCAATTGTTGGTCTCGCTCGAAAATAGGCATCGTCACGGAATGGCACGAGTGTGTTGAGGCCGTCGTTGCCGCCGGCCAGTTGGAGGACGATGAAGATCGTGCCGTCTTTTCCTGTGGTGTTCTGGACCAGAGAATCTGCGGCCATGGCATCGAGCGTGAAAAATGTGCGCTCGAGAAAAGCGGGGATCGTCCAAGAGACCGCTCCCCCGAGAATCGATGTTCGGAGGAACTGTCGGCGGGTGTGGAGGGTTTGTTTCATGTCAGTTGGAAGTCTGGGGTGCTCATGAGGAGGTGAATGAGATCTCGGTGCGAGGCAGGCGATCGGCCGTTGTTTTCAAGGAAATCCATGGTTTTTTCGCGAAGAGCGGTGCTCATAGGGGCTTGGAAAAGGCGCCAGGAAAGGAGATCGCAGGCTGCTTCCGAGGTTGTTTCCAAAGGCAGGATTTTTTCAATATCCGGCTCTGCACCTCTCGCGTTGCGTACGAGTGCTCCCCCGAGATTGTAGCGCAGCAAGAGTGTGGAGGAACTGATCCATGCCCGCCCGCCATCCCAGCCTTTGACGTTCGGCGGTGCAAAGGGAACCTGCCCAAGTTGCTCGAGCGTGCTTTGAATCACCCGTGGATCAGGCATTGGCCGTTCGAGAATCTTGCAGGTTTGGATCAGCCATTGCACTGGGCTTTTGATCTGACGCCGTCGGTATTTTGGAGCGTAAAACTCTCGGCTTAAAAAAATCCTTTTCAAAAAATCGCCAGTTTTAAGGCCAGAGGCACGGTATTCCGAAGCGAGAACCTGATTCAAAGCGTTCGCGGGATTTTCTCCGGCGTAAAAATTCCACAATTTTGCTGAGAGAAACTCTGCGCATTGCGGTCTTAAAACGATGAGGTCCACCGTCTCGTCACCGTTCATTTTCCCTGTTTTCCCGAAGATTTTTTTGACGCCCGAATCGTGGCTTCTGGCCGCGAATAGGAACCCGCCGGTGTCAGGATTTATGCGATAGCCAGTAAATGATCGGGCTACTTCTTGAATGTCCTCCTCGCTGTATTGACCCTCGCCTAATGTGAACAGCTCCATAAACTCCCTAGCGAAGTTTTCATTAGGGCGTCCGACCTTGCTGGAGTTCAGATCCAAGTAGCGAATCATGGCGGGATCTTTCGACATTTCCTTTGCGAAGAGAGCAAAGGAGCCAAAAGAGTGAGCCCTCAGCGTTTGATTTTGCTGCAAAATCAGGAACGGGTCGTTGACCTTCTGGATGCTAGTGGCCCAGTGTCCATGCCAAAAAAGAACACACTTTTCGCGTGCTGGAAAAGGAGTCGAGGCCATTCGGTTGATCCACCAAAGACGGGCTTCAATGGTTTGTCGTCTCACTTGAGCCTGAATCATTTTTCTCTTCTCCATCATTTCGGCTGGTGACGCGGAGGCGTTCTTGAGCTCGCGATAAGATCGCAGCGGGCTGATTTCGGGAGACGGGAAGAGATCTTCATCCTCTCCCGCATTCAAGAGGCTCTGAACTGCGGAGGTGTGCCCCATCACGTGGAGTCTCTGAATTTCCTCGGGGGTTCCTCCAAAAGCGGCTCTGTTTAAAAGATGACCAGCGGCTTCAAGAGTCCATTCGCTTGCGGGAAGGGGAGCGAGCATATCTGATTAAACATCCCTCAATGCGAAAAGTTGCGAAGGAACTCGCAAGTTTGGCGAGGTCTTGAAAGAAAATCTCAGCGACGCCAACCCACGCGTGGTGGAGGAACAAATGCGGAGGGCCCCCAGACCCGCCAATCGTTCCACTCTTGAGCGGCGAGCACTGTATTTTCCGAGGAGGCAGTGTTTTGGTTTGCAATTTCCTGCTGAAGTTCAAGTTCGCGGTATTTTGAGTAGTCCGCTTGGTTCCCAATATACGCGATGTTCTGGTCGGGGCAGGCATAGGAATAATAAACATCGTCACCTTTGAGTTTCCGCTCGATCTTGTAAGGGGCCATTGTCTCGAGGGCCTTTTGGCGCGCTGGGGAATTGGTCGGCAAGACACGGAAGCCCGAGGCTGCTAGTAGGCGCTCCGTGTTGTCCCTATCGGCCTTTTCAATGGCCGCACAGCCGCACATTAGCACGGCAATCAGAAGTATAGCTGGCTTCATCAAGCTTAACCTATAAAGAAAAGCCGATGTTGAAATCAAAAAGTCCGGCTTTCCTAACTTTCTAAGATTTACGCCTTGAGTTTTTCTGGCGTTAGAGGAATAGTGAATCTGCTTCCGACGCTTTCATTTATGCAATACGGCACTCGCGACCCATTTCATTTTGGTCCTTGGTCTGAATTCATCGCGTCACTCATGTTCTTTGCAGCGTGCTCTAGTCACGCATTTGTAAGGGGGTGTGCACCGTCGGAAGAAAAACAGCCGCACGTGCCGTTTCTGTGGGGAGGATTTCTCCGCGCGGCGTGTCGGCCCTGCAACGTAATAATAGAAAACATGTCATCAGAATATTCACCCAGCGGAACGCGTCGTTCGTCGCGCCGCGGGTCTAGCAACCGCTCCGAGCGAGGCAACCGATCCTCCGCATCTGCCGAGACCTCAAATAAACCCAAGCCCAAAAAATCCCTCCTCTCACGAATCCTTGGATTCCTGACTGGTCAACCAGAAGAGACAAAAAAGCCGGCCCGCGAAGAGCGTTCGGCTCGCAATCACGAGGCCAAGTCCTCGGACCGTGCTCCCCGCGAGCGTCAAGCCCGTAGCGAGCGCCCGACAGGAATGCGTACTCCAGAGGTCGTGGAAGTCACTGCTCCACGCCTCTACGTCGGCAACCTGTCCTTTGATGCGGGAGAGAGCGATCTTTCTGATCTCTTCAATGGAGTGGGATCCGTGCAGAATGTGGAAATCGTAGTCAATCGCCACAACATGCGCTCCAAGGGATTTGCCTTTGTGCAAATGCAATCGGTGGATGAAGCAAAGCGTGCAGTTTCGGAGCTCCACGACAAGGAATTCATGGGCCGCAAGCTTGTGGTCAGTGGGGCCAAGGCCCTCGATGAGCGCCGCTCAGAACGCCCCGTTCAGGCCGCTGAGTAACAATCAAACAACCTTCGCCAACGGGCCCCGTCCGATCATCGTGACGGGGCCTACTGGCTCCGGGAAATCCGCTTTGGCAGCGGCCATGGCCGCTCGCGTGGGTGGAGAAGTCGTTGGGGCGGACGCATTTCAGATTTACGCTGGCCTGCCCATTCTCACAGCACAAGCCAGAGAGGAATTGCGAGCGATCGCTCCCCACCATCTTGTAGGTTTCAGGGACCTCACGCAGAACTTCGATGCCGCTCTCTATGCAGAAGCCGCCTCGCGTTGCATTCGAGAAATTCAAGCTCGAGGACGCATTCCCATTTTAACCGGCGGGACCGGGCTTTACTTGAAAGCCCTCACTCACGGACTTGCCGAAATGCCGAAACCGGATGCGGCTCTTCGAAATCGCCTTGCTTCAATGCCACTCGAAAAAGTGCTCGCGGAGTTGGCTGAGCAAGACCCCGCCGCTCTTGAGGTCATTGACACACGCAATCCGGTAAGAGTTCGACGGGCTTTGGAAATTGTCTTACTCACCGCTCGGCCTCTCGCAGAATCCCGTGAAGGCTGGAAGATAGATAGGGGGCTTTTTCGTGGAATTGTTCTGGTTCGCGAACGTGATGAGTTACGAAGCCGCATCGCAGCGAATGTGGATGCCATGTTTGCTTCCGGAGTACTAGCTGAAGTCCGAGGGGCTTCGCATGCTGGGGAGGGCGCTTCGCGCGCGATCGGGTTTCGCGAAATCCAGCAACTTCTTTGTGGAGAAATCACCGAAGACGCCTGCAAATCGGCCATGAGAGTCGCCACGCAGCGCTATGCCAAACGGCAAATGATATGGGCTCGCACCCAATTTCATTTCCCTTTCTTGAATTTAACCACCCTGCAGAGCCCTGATGATGTGCTGAACGCAGCTCTGGATGTACTGGACACTCAAAATCCATGACTCCCCAAGCGATTGGTCATAAAAAAAATCCGTTATGGGGCCAGTTGGGTTGCGGCTTGGTATTGCTGTTGCTTCTCAGTGGATGCCAGACACGATTGTTCGTTCAACAATCTCCCAGTGGGCGTGAGGCAGAAATTTTCTCGAGACAGCCCATTGCGGTGCAGCAAGGTTTGGCATCTTGGTATGGGGGGCGATGGATCGGGCGATTGACTGCAAACGGAGAGATTTATCGTGCTGGAGATATAACGGCGGCCCATAAAAAACTTCCCTTCAACTCTCGCGTGCGGGTTGTGGATTTAAAGACTGGCAGCTCCGTAATTGTTCGAATCAACAACCGCGGACCCTATGTCAAAGGCCGAATAATTGACCTGAGTGTTGCTGCAGCGAAGAAGTTAGGCACCTATGATCGAGGTATTGCCAAGGTGCAGATCGAGGTTCTTCGTGAAATCCCGCTCTTGCAGAAGTCAAATTTGAGGGCGCTTAACCCGCCTAAAATACCGCCATCCAAACCCACGGTGAAAAAATAAGCGGCTAGACTTTTCAAGGCCGTCAATTTTTTTTCCTAAGTTGGCTACGAGTGATAGCATAGCTGGCATGCCTAAGCCGTCCACTGTCGCCAGTCCCTCCGAATTGCTGGCTTATTGTTTCGAAGCGTGGCCGGATTTGAAGAAAAAGCAGATTCGCACATGGCTGAAATTCCAGGCGATCACGGTGAACGGGCGGCCTATTTCTCAGTTCAACCATGCGCTCCAAGTGGGAGATATCGTCGCAGTGCGCAAGGATCGCTATGCTGCTCCGCGCTCGGTGGTCGGCTCGGGTATTCGAGTTTTTTTCGAGGATGCCGACATTCTCGTGATCGACAAACCCCCGGACTTACTCAGCATCGCCAGCGAAGCCGAGCAGGAGAAAACGGCCTACCATCAGCTCACCGACCATGTTCGCAGCGGAAATCCCATGTCGCGTGCACGGGTTTGGATCGTTCATCGTCTGGATCGGGAAACCTCGGGATTGATGGTTTTTGCGAAAACTCCCGAATCCAAGGAAATCCTGCAATCTCGATGGGATGAAGCGGAAAAGCGCTACGAAGCTGTGGTGGAGGGTCGTCTGCGCCAGCAGTCTGGAATTTTTGAATCCGACTTGGATGAGTCGAATCCCTACAAGGTTCTGAGTGTTGCACGCAGTGAGAACACACGGCATGCGGTCACTCATTTTCGTGTCTTGGCATCAACTCCGAATCGGTCTCTGGTTGAGTTGACGTTGGAGACGGGCCGTCGCCACCAGATTCGAGTTCAGCTTGCGGAGGCGGGGCATCCGATCATTGGGGACAAAAAATACGGCGCGAAAAGTAACCCCGTAAAGCGTCTCGGATTGCATGCCAGCGCGCTCCGTTTTCCGCATCCGGTCACCAAGAAGGAAATGGTCTTCGCGTGTCCACTTCCGAAAGAGCTCGTCCGCTTGGTGTAAGGTTTATCAAAAAAAAGCCACCCCGCATTGGATAGCGGGGTGGCTTGGTCCCTTGTGAGAATTTTATTTTTTAGGCTGGGGAGCCGCCTTGGGTTTGTAGTTAACCGTGTAGGTTTGTTTCCACGATGTGGGTGTCGTCGTTCCCGTGGCAGAGTCATAGATCGACCGGTTCAGGTAGATTTGAGCAGAGCCTGTTCCTCTGGGATCGAAATAGGGATCGCCTGCTGGAACGGTGATATCAAAGGCGACGTCGCCACTTGTGGTTAAGCCCATATCGTGGTCTATGAATTGTCCCCAGCCATAAATCCAATCCGACAGGTTACGGGCGTTCGGCAGCGTCGTAGTGTGGTCGCAGAGCATATTGCTGATCAGACGAGCACTCGGACGCGTCGGGCCTGCAGGGGTGGACAGCCCGTCGGCGTAGGCAGCAGGTGCAAAGCGCCTTAAATCCACTCCAGCAATACCCCAAGTCGTGTGGGACAGGTTGTTCAGCCTGCCATCCAGCGTCGGCACGGCATCCTTCGCAGGAGCAGGCTTAATGAGGGCGGCAGGAAGGGAGCCTGGCTTGGCAACAAGACTGGCAAGTGTCGAATCCTCAAAGAAAAACACATTGTCCTGAATTTTGGTGATGGATGTATTGCGGCGGATGACATCCGAGAGCTTCGTTGCCTCAAGGGCTGCGAGTTGGGGGCCGTAAAACGTCCTCGCATACCAGAACCTGTCGCCATCGCGGAGACGCTCGAACTGATCCACTAGAATTCGTTGAAATGTGGCGCCCACGCTAGAGCCCGGCAGGTGGTTCTCTAAAAGACCACCAACCCAGAGGTCGATGTTATCCACTGTGCCATACAGAGCGAGGAGCTTGGCCTGAATCACAGTGTCACTGGTAATCTCTGCGAAGGATTTCACCCTCGGGAGGCCATAGGCTGCACGGGTCGTGTTGTAATCTGAAAGGCCATGGTCGCGGCCGCGCTGGATATTCAACGAAGCCAGGTCAAATCCGCCAGCTCCGGGAGGGCCGAAAAGAAAGTTGCGCAGCCCGCCAACAAGCTGGGCATCGACTTCTTGGGACTTATCGGTGGCTAGGTACTTGAGTAGAGGTGCGGGTCCTTCTGCCACGAGCACGGAGGGGTTAAAGAAGGCTTCAGCAAGCTCGAGGGCCTCTGCGATTTCGTTGCCTTCGTTATCTAAAAGCTCAACATCGTCATTGATGAGTGTGTGCCCGATACGATATGCGGCTGTCGAAAATTCCGTCGCAATGCCTGGATTCACGTCGGGTTTATAGCCCTCATAAGGTCGCAGCGCTTTTGGACCGAGGAGGGCAGGCAGGAACTCTCGGTAGGTGATGACTTGAAGCTCCCCAACAATGATGCGCCGCGTGCTTTGAAAAATTTGCTCATCGGTGAATGTGGGATTCGCCGCAGCTATGGCTGTAGCGATTTGATTATGCTCACGGAGGAAAAGCGTGTGAATCGCACTCAACTCAACGTTTTCATTCGCCCTCACATCTCCGCTCAGAAACATCTGATTGTCCGGAAAAATATGGGCCTCATTCGCATTGGGCAACCCGGCTGTATTGAACGGCATGAGGTCGCCCTCGCTGGTTTTCAGTTTGCCACCCACAAACGATCTCAGGGCGGCAGCGCGTGTCGCATCTGAACCATAGATGACCGATCCATCGAGATAGGCGGATATCTGGTTGGCGTGCTGACGGGGGTTGGGACTGCTGACCTCGAGATGGAACTTATTGGCTCCTGGAACCAGCGTCACAGGCACATCGAATCTTCCGTCCTTATCAAGGGCGACTTTTTTCCCATTCAGCAAAAAGGAAACGAGGGGTGGAGCGTAGATGTCTGGCATTACCTTCCCACGAAGGACAACCTTGGGTGTGTCTACCGTGCTGTTTCCTGCGGGTTGAACATCTACGACGGAGTCAATGAGGGAGGGGCGAGGAGCTGGAGCGCTCGGCTGCAAGCGTTGGCCAGGAGCCTGGGCCTGCATATTGCGAATCTGGCGCTCAGCGATCCAACCATCTGATCCTGTGTTAAAATTCACCTGCCACCACCAGGAATCTCCAGATCGCACGGGCCCTGCTGTGAGAGTGCCAAGCGCCTGGGCGGGTTGGTTACCGATCAGTTCCCCAGCGATGGGAGGATTATTCCAAACAGGGGAGGCTTTCCCTGTTTGGACACGATCGCCGATCCGAAGCGGAGCAGCTGTGAGTTCGCTTGCCGCATGCGCAAAAGGCGTAGCGGCGATTGCAATGGCAGAGAGGCTGCCGAGAAGAAGCTTATTTTTCATTTTTTTGAGGGGGTTGATTTTTTGAGCGCTCCGAGCGCTTTCGTCGCGGAGTGCTTTCTTTTTCTTCGTCGCTCGGCAAATGCACTTATATGACAAAAAAATGATCCTCGGTCTTTTTTCCAAAAACGTCTGTCATATAAAGACCCACGAGATGGTACTAAGCAAATGAACGATGGATTGCATGAGCAGTTGATCAGCCCGACGGATAGCGCCGGGCTGCAGGACGCTCTGGAGCGGTACCACGCCATGAGTTATGGTTGGGCCATGAGCTGCTGTTCATCGAACCCCAACGATGCGGAAGATATCTTACAGACTGTTTATCAAAAAATATTGCAAGGCCGGGCCCGCTATGACGGGCGCGCATCCTTCAAGACATGGCTATTTGCGGTCATTCGCAATACCGCAGCCAGCGAGAGGCGCCGGAACTGGATTCGTGTTCTGCGGCTGGGCAGCTATCAAAAAGAACACCAAGGGGACTATTATTCAGCTGATAACAGTGAAGCCTTGGAGGGAGCCGAGCGCACCAGTCTCTTCCGCACAACGCTTGCCAAGCTCCCGCGCCGTCAGAGGGAAATTCTTCACCTCGTTTTTTATCAAAACCTCACGATTGAAGCCTCGGCCAAGGCGATGGGCGTCTCCCTCGGATCTGCGCGCACGCATTACGATCGTGCAAAGAAACAACTCGGCCAACTTCTAAAACTCACTGGACAATTTCATGACTGATCACACCCTCAAAAAACTTTTCGAAGATGTCAGGCTTCAAGACGCTGAAAATGCCCCTAGCTTTCAACGTTTGCTTCGCACTCAACGATCGAGCGAAAATCGAGCGTCTCCAAGGATCTGGATGCCAGTTGCCTTTGCATCTGTTTTAATTTTGGCAGCAGTTCTCTCTTTCTCTGTTTTGTCAAAAAACTCGACATTGTCGCCAAAGGAGGTTGCGCAATGGGCCGCAATCACAGATTGGAGTGCACCTTCAGATTTGATCCTAGCTGAAAACACGACAACAAGTAGTGAATCCTTCTCGACCTTCAGCGACACCCTTTTTGAATTCGTTCCGATTTCCTCCGATAAAACTCAAAACCTATGAAGTGTACTTTTCTCTCTATTTTATTAGCGTCCCTGAGCATAGCCAATGCCCAGCAACCTCAGGCCGTCGGTCCGGGCGGCCACTCCCAGCGGCCTCCTGGTGGTGATAGGATGAATCGCTCGTTTTTTCCTCCAGAATTGGTCATGCGCAATCAAAAAGCCATCAACCTCACGCCGGATCAACAAAGCGCGATTCGTTCGGAGATGAGTCAAACGACTTCGCGATTTAACGATTTGCAGTGGCAGTTGAGTGCCGAAGAAGAAGCTCTCGATTCTCTTGTGAGAGGCGATGTGCAGGATGAAAAGCAAATCCTCGCACAGTTCGATAAATTGCTACTTGTGGAAGCCGAGTTGAAGCGCACTCAACTCAGCATGCTTGTCCGAATCAAGGCCCTGCTTACTCCCGAGCAGCAGCAGAAACTCGGTGAGTTGAAAAAGCAGGGGCCCTCTGGTGACTCTGAGCGCCGTCCGCCACCACGCGGCGAAGAACCGTGAGCCGAATGGTCTGCACCGACTGTCCATCACATGTCCTACATCATCTGGCATCCGCTTTTTGTCATATTGCTCTTCATTTGATCTAACATCTTCGCCATCTCTGTGTGTTGTTCGGATTGTTGCTGGATCATGAGCGTGAGAGTCGCCTCTATGAGGGTCTCTTTTTGATCAAGGGGAGCGTTTTTCATTTTTTCAACCTGAGATGTCAGTTCAGCATCCTGAGTTTTGACCATTTTTAGAAATTCGTTGTGCATCTTCATCATGTCCGAGCACCATTTGGGCATGCTGGAGGGGCTCGAGTGCCCTGGCATCGGAGCAGATTGCTGGGCTGGGGCAGTTGCACATAAGGATAAAGCCAAAACGACGATTAGTAGGATTGGTCGGAATTGGAATTTGCGAATTTGAGTTTTCATATTCTGTAATCCCCGAATTTTTGATCGGGTAATAAAGAGTCTCCGATACGTCTCATCTTTTTATTGGGGCGATCACCCCGGACTTTGAATTTTCTCTTGATCGAGCCTTCCGCATTACGAACGGGAAATCCCCATGATCAATCCCATGCTGAACCCATAGATCATGTGAGCAGCCAACTGAGCTAGGCCTGTAGCGGGTCCGCGGTCATGATAGCGAGCTATGGGGTGATGCTCCATGATGAGGATTGAAACAAGTAGCATCACCACGACACCGTGCAGGCTGCCAAGTAGCAAACCTGTGAGCGCATTGAATGGTAGTGAGGAAAGGTGCAGAAATGCGGCATAGGCGAAGGAAAAAATGATTCCGAGTGCGATATGAATCCCCATGCCCACGGCGAAGGCTCCGCGTCCTACGCCTCCAATGACGAGCGCCCCTCCTGCGCGAATCACGTCAACGTGCGCCCATCCTGCCCACCGAGGAATCAGTAAAAAGAGCGTCATCGCCGCAGTGCCTACGATGCCGCTCACGAGAATCATAAACCAAGAGTTCATGACTTAAAATCGCTCATTCTTTGGAGGAATGCACATGGGGTGAGTGCCCCGTCATTTCAGGCCACTGATTGCGATATTTGATGTTCCTCCTCATGCAGGTCGCAGCGTAGGAAGAAAAGCAGCTGAGTTACCATGAGGTTGAGGCGCAAATGTGACAGCCCAATCCAGCGAGCCAACTCCGATTCCCAAAGGCAATCGGTAGTTAGATATGTTCTTATTTTTCCTCCCAGAGAAAATGCTCGAGGCGGAGCTGTTTGATTCTGTTTTTGGCTTCGAGTGAGCGCGGACCGTCTGATGCGGCTAAGACTTCATAGACACGAATCGCCTCGGGCCATTTCTCGGTGGATTCCAGAATGCGACCAGCGGCAAAGCCGGCTTTGTAGAACCAGAAGAACTCCACCGGGGCGGATGTGCTGGGTTTAAAGACATCGTAGTAGGTGGCGACGGCCGAGTTGAGGTCGCCCGTTTTTTCGAGGGCTGTACCGATTCGCGTTAGGGCTTGATTGCGCCAAGCGGGAGTGGTTGACGGTTCACTAACGATTTGTTTCCAGATGTCGATCGCAGCTCGGTAATTGGCGGGATCTTGGTCTCCGAGCGAGTAAAGATTTTTCCCCTTCTCGACGAGTGCGCTGGCAAGCATCTCAGGACTGGGATTGGAGGAGAGGATTTTGTCGAGAACGAGATTTGCTTCAAGCCGTTTACCTTGCGCGGCTAGAATAGTCGCTTGCTCAAGGCGGGCTTGAGAGGCCAGGGGTCCCTTTCCGCTGGCGACTTCCTCATAAAGTAAAATGGCTTCGTCCGGCGAAGTGGCGGTTGGTATGCGTGAGGTTGATTGGGCTGCAAGAAAAAGGGCCGGCTTGTCGTACTCGGACTCCGGAAATCGTCGGGCTAAGGTTTCCAGCTCGACACGCGCTGTTGCAAAGTCACCACGACGATAAAGAAGTTCTCCCAGCTTCATTCGAATGGAGGATTCGGACTCCGTATTCTGATGGCTGATGAGAAATGTTCGCGCGGCTGCAATGGCACTATCTGTGCCAGATGGGTCGCCAGTATCCATCAGGAAAACTTTGAGAGCGGCTTCACGCGACGGGTCGCTCTGTGAAGAGATTTGGCGAAGCTCTGCATCGGCACCTTGATAGTCGAGTTGTTGGTATTTCCACTCAGCTAGGGCGAGGCGGGCCCGCGAAGCAATGCCTGCAACTGGTGAGGATCTGAGGGCCTCAAAGCTTGCAAGGGCCATGGGGTCGCCTTTTCTTGCCAAAAAATACGCTTCATTCAGTCGGAAAGTTGCAATTCGAGGGCTTGAGGGGAATTTCTTTTCCAACTGAAGAAGGGCCGTATTTGCTACGTTACCGGAGGAAAGTTGGCAAAGTGCAGCGTTGAAAAGCGCGGATTCGGCTAGTGTGGGCTCCGATGCTGCCGATGCAAATGCTAGTGCAGCCGCCGTGTGATCGCTTTTGCGTGAAAGCGCCAGACCCCGGAGAAAATCCGTGTGAGCCGTGGTGCCGGTTGGGGGGAGTAAGGCAAGTGCTTCATCGTTCCGGCCAAGCCGAACCCGTAGTGCAGCGAGCTCAAAGAGAGTTTCTTGAGCCAGAGGATTTGATGAGGGGTCTGCTGCCAGGCGCTCAAGGAGTGGCAGCGCGGCTTCGGGAGTTTTTTGCCGTGTTTCAAAACGAGCGAGATAGTAGGTGGCGAGCTTTTGGCGAAGGTTTGCCTCGGATTCGCTCGACCAACGTTTGAGTTCGCTTGAGGAGGGACTTGTTGCGGCTGCATAAATCTCATCCAAGTTGGCGAAGACTTGCTCAAGTCCAGGTAGGGAGGGATGTGTTGCTATGAATTCCTCCAGCATCGACTCGCACTCCGCGCTTTGAGACAGGCGTTGAAGGGTGGCGGCATGGAGGAGGACAGTGGAAATAGCCATCTCGGCATTCAGCGGCTCCACCTCGGTGAGTAGGCTGAGTGCCAG
>CANMQB010000020.1 GCA_947499885.1 Spartobacteria bacterium | reverse complement strand
GCCAGAGGAGCCATTTTTGTTCCGCCTCTTTCTCGATAAATTCGGAAAGCTTGAGCGGTTAAAAAAGGGCTTCTTTAGACATTTCCTTGAAAGCCAAACCAAGGATGTTCACCGCCGTGTCAACTTGCGCCACATCGGCGGCCGTGTAGCAGAGTTCCGTGTAAATGATCGGATTGATCATCAAGCGGTTTGCAAATTCGCTCAAGCGCTGCTTCACCGGCAACGCCAGATTGCGGATTGTGAGTGTTGTGCTCGTAAAGCCAAATTCCGCTCAGCCAGCATTGCTGTCAATGATGATTTGGGGAATATGACTTGAGTTTGACAGGCCTTACTGGAGTCCCACTTGAGCCAGAATCACGGGCAATGTAACGTGCCGTCTCCGGGATCGCACCTGCCCTCTGGTTTTGTTGGGTGTGCCACGCGACTGACTTCTCGTTGCACACCGGTCCAAGGCCGCAACTTCGCGACATTCTTCACCTTGCGATCAGTCGGATATCCGTGCATGAACCAAATCAATGCTTGGCACATACAACATCAAGGAAGCTCTGGCCAATCTCACGAAGCTCTGCCGCTCCGGCGGGAAGTTTGTGATCTCCAATCGCAATCGTCCGGTTGCTGTCGCCCTGTCGGCCGAGGATTTCGAGGCTCTGCTAGAAACGCTGGATGTTCTCGAGGATCCCGCTGCAATGAAGGCGGTGCGTGCCGCGAAGGCTGGAACAGCGAAATACCGCCTTTCGTGAGCCCTACTCCCCGCGACCGCCGAAGTCGACTTTCGGATAAGTGCGGAGGTAGGCGGCGACTTCGTTGGTGAAGGTGGTGCCGAATTCGGCGAGTTTCTTTTCGCCCATGCCGCCGATCAGGCGCAGGGCGTCGATGTGGGTCGGGTATTCGCGGGCCATTTGGCGGAGGGTGTTGTCACCAAAAATGACATAGGCCGGGACGCTGCGTTCGTCGGCGAGACGTTTGCGGAGTTTGCGGAGGCGGTCGAAGAGCGTCTCGTCGCATTCGATCTCGCCGGTGCGCGGGACGTTGATTTTTTTCAACTCCACGGGCTTCGAAAGCATGATGATGCGGCGCGATTTTAAGGCTTCGAGGCCGAGGTCGGTGATGGCGATGGTGGGGAATTGCCCGGCATCCTGCGCGAGAAATCCGAGGCGCATCAGATCGCGTCCTATGGCGCTCCACTGGGGGCGGGTGAGGTCTTTGCCGATCCCATAAGTGCTGAGTTGATCATGGCCCCAGCGCTGGATTTTTTCGTTTGCGGAGCCGGTGAGAATTTCTATGAGGTGGTTCATGCCGACGCCGAAGCGTCCGCCTTGCCGCACGCGGTAAACGCAGGAGAGCAGTTTCTGGGCGTGTGTGGTAGCATCGTAGTTCTGGCGTGGCTGGAGGCAATTGTCGCAGGAGGCGCAACTTGTCTCCGTGTAGGCCTCTGCAAAATAGTGGAGCAACTCGCGGCGTCGGCACGTCGGGCAGTCGGCGTAGCCCAACATGAGCCGCAGTTGCTCGCGGGCGATTTGCTGCTCGTGTGCATCGGTCATTTCATCGATGAAATGCGTCTGCTTCGCGGCATCCCCCGCGCTGAAGAGCAAGAGGCAATCGCCGGGTAGCCCATCGCGTCCGGCGCGTCCGGTTTCCTGGTAGTAGCCTTCGATGTTTTTTGGAAGGTCGTGGTGAATGACCCAGCGAACGTTGGGTTTGTTGATGCCCATTCCGAAGGCGATGGTGGCGCAGACGATGCGCGTCTCGTCGCGAATGAAGAGTTCCTGGTTCTGCGCCCGCTCGTTGTTTGTGAGGCCCGCGTGGTACGGCACTGTAGGGAATCCCCGCTCCGAGAGGCTCTCTGCAAGGCGATCTGCCGATGCCCGCGTGGCGCAATAGACGATCCCGCTATCCATCGGCCGCGATTTGATGAAGTCCAAGATTTGCTTCGTTGGCTGGTCTTTTGGAATAACGCGGTATGAGAGGTTCGGACGGTTGAAGCTGGCCACGAAAACCTCCGGTTCACGGAGGCGTAGATGTTTTACGATGTCCTTCCGCACTCGCTCCGTGGCTGTTGCCGTGAGCGCCATGAGCGGAATGTCGGGAAGCCACTCGCGCAGCTTTGCGATTTGGCGATACTCTGGGCGGAAATCGTGGCCCCACTCAGAAATGCAGTGGGCCTCATCAATGGCGATCGCAGACAGATTCCAGGCGCGGAGATTGTCCTTCCAATGATCAAGCATGAGGCGCTCCGGCGCTGCGTAGAGAAGCCGGTAGCGGCCTTGGTGCAAGCCGGCAAGGCGTGCTTTGGTCTCTTTGACGCCAAGCGAGGAATTCAAAAAAGTCGCCTCCACGCCTGCTGCCTCAAGCTGGTTCACTTGGTCTTTCATCAGGGCAATCAAAGGCGAAACAACCAGCGTCAATCCCTCTCGCAACAATGCTGGGAGCTGAAAGCAAAGCGATTTGCCTCCGCCCGTCGGCAGCAGCGCAAACGTATCCCGCCCCGCCAAGTTCGCCTCCATGATCTCGCGTTGCAGTGGACGAAATCCATCGTAACCAAAAGTGACTTTGAGCGCTTTTTGAAGTTTATCCATCCGAAACAAAGGCCTGAAGACTCAACCAGACAAGCTTCCAAATCGAGTGCAATCTCATCCGTCGAAATGAAAAAAAGATCATTCCAAGAAAGCTACTGCCGCTCGCCAAAAGAAACCTCGCAAACACAACTGGCAGAAACCAACCCGCAGCTCAAAATTCCGAGCCGGCAAAATCATTCACACCATCGCGCCTATTCGAATTGCGTGGCGCTTTTCTAGAGAGAACTGAGTTGGCGTATTAACTCAAATTGACAGAACTCCCGATGGAATCTTTCGTAAGGCGTGGGTCAATCCCACGAGGTCACGTAGCGCTTTGAATTGGCGCTGCCGGGATCATTCCAAACCCCTACCTTTTTCCTGAGCGACTGACCATTCGTTCCTGCGGTGATGGTGTTGTCGTAGTCCGAATCCAAGGCTATGGAGTAGGGAGTATTCGTGGACCAAGGATCGCAAAAGCCAGCTGAGTTTGTTCCTCCTTTACCCTTTTTCCAAGTTGGAGCTTCTAAAAAAACGATTCCGCGAGGATTTGCATCGGCATTGGTATTGATGCCGGATAAAATATTCATCATTGCCGCATTGACTGTGGTGATAGTGGCAAGGGGCAGCTTCCCATACTCCGTCTCATAGGCAGTTACTGCTGTCGCAATTTGGACAGCGTTATTTTTGGCTTGGGCTTTTTTTGCGGAGTCCAACGCACCATTCACTGCGGGGAATGCGAGCGAGGCGAGGATGGCGATGATCGAGATCACAACGAGCAGCTCGATGAGGGTGAAGGCGTGGCGGGGGTTATTTTTCATGTTGGAGGAGCTCATAGGGAAAACTTGCTACATAGAAAAACTTACGGCAAGGCTGCAATCGGTTCGCCAACGAGATCGTAGGTCTGGGCGCCGAGGATTTTCGCATTGATGAAGGTGCCGACTTCGGAGGGGTGGGTGAGGATAACGCGGCAATCGACTTCGGGGGCATCGTGTTCGGTGCGGCCGGAGTTGGGGGCTTCGACGAGGACGCGGAGTGTTTGACCAGTGCGGGACTCGGCCATTTCGCGGGCGATGCGCTGCTGGAGTTTCATGGCTTCGCGGTAGCGGCGGTTTTTGGTACGCGTTGGGACTTGGTTGTCCATCTTGGCCGCGCGGGAGCCGTCTTCTTGCGAGTAATTGAAGACGCCGAGGCGTTCGAAGCGGGTTTCTTCGATAAAAGCCAAGAGGCTTTCGAAATGCTCCTCGGTTTCGCCTGGGAAGCCGACAATGAACGTGGTGCGGAGACCGATGCCGGGAATGCCTGAACGGATGCGAGTGATGAGATTTTCGATGTGCTCGCGGGAGGTCTCGCGCCGCATGAGCTTGAGCATTTCGGCGTGGATGTGCTGGAGGGGCATGTCCACATAGCGAGCCACATGGGGATTCCGCGCGATGGCAGCGATGAGGCCGTCACTCCAATGCGCCGGATGGGTGTAGAGGAGACGGACCCAAAATTCGCCGCCGATCTCGCCGATTTCATCGAGGAGGTGGATGAGAGAAGTGCCGCGCGAAGCGTCCACAGGCTGGCGGGGGCCGGCCTTTTCATCCCAGAGGTCCATGCCGTAGTAGGTGGTGTCTTGACTGATGAGGTTGATCTCCTTCACGCCTTCGGCGACCAGGCCACGAATCTCGCGCACGATGGAATCAATCGAGCGGCTGCGGTGGCGTCCGCGCATTTGAGGAATCACGCAGAAGCTGCACGGGTGGTTGCAGCCTTCGGCGATTTTCACATACGCAGAGTGGTTTGGGGTGAGGCGAAAGCGTGGCGTGGCAAAGTCGGGGATGTAGCGGGACTTTGGAGTGACGAGGTTGAGAACGCTGGATTTGTCCTCTTCGAGCACGCGGCGAAAAATCGCTCCAGCTTCGGCGACCTGATCGAGGCCGATGAAAGCGTCCACCTCGGGGAGTTCGCCCACGAGGTCGGTGGAGAAGCGCTGAGAAAGGCATCCGCTCACGACGATCTTGGCGTCGGGGCGCTTGCCTTCATGGCGCTGGCGGGAGGCCTCGAGAATGGCATCGATGGATTCCTGCTTTGCTGAGTCAATGAACCCGCAGGTATTGACAATGAGCACATCGGCCTCTGTTGGGTCGGCTGTGATTTCAAAGCCCTCGGATTTAGCCGAGCCGAGCATGATCTCGGCATCGACGAGGTTTTTTGCGCATCCAAGGCTGATCATTCCGACGCGGCGAATCGGGGGTGTCACTTCAGAGCGCGTGGCTTGTGCGGAAGAATTCATTGCGGGCGTTTCGGGCGGGGAGAAGGCTCAAATGGAGGAAGACTGAATGGCGAGGGCGAGGCTTTGGTGCTGGGGGTGGGTGTGGCTTCGGTCGCAGTCCTCGGGGCTTCGGGAGTGGATGCTTGCGATGGTGATGGGCGCGCTTTTGAAGATGAGGAAGTCGGTTTGGGTGTAGTAGCCGACATGGCAGCGGCAGGGTTTAGCGATGGCTGGACGCGTTCCAGTTTTTTCCAAGTTTTCCAAAAATAAATCCCAAGAGCGATGAGGATGAGAATGACAAGGCCGGCCCCCACGCCAAAAAGTAGGCGTCGTAGGGATTTGAACTGATCGCCGTGAAGGAATGTCTGCTTGGACAAAAGGACCTCGAGGTATTTGTTGTCGGTACTTCCGAGTTTCGTGCTGCCGGGCAGATAGTCGCGAATTTCCTCTAGTGGCACGCGGAGGTAGTTTGCGTAGTCCACCAAAAAAAGTCGTGCGTAGGTGGGATGTGCAAAACTCGAAAAATCATCTGCCTCGATTTGGCTGAGGCGCGATGCGGAGATGCGGATGTCCTTGGCGGCCTTGTCCACTTGGATACCAAGTTTCTGGCGGCGGGCGGAAAGCCGGGCTCCGATGAAGAAATCGCCTTCTGGCTGATGGTCTTTATTATTCAAAATGCGTCCTCCTCGTTGAGATCGAAAAGAATTTCGCGATCTTTTGCACCGTCTTTCGGGCCGACGATGCCTCGCTGCTCGAGAATATCCATTACTCGGGCGGCACGTGTATAGCCTAATTTCAAGCGGCGCTGGAGCATGGAGGTGGAAGCGCGGTTTTCTTGTCGGATGATTTCAAGGCATCTTGTGCAAAGTTCTTCGTCTTCGTCGCTCACATCTTCCTCAGGGATTGTGGTGCTGGTGAGCTTTTCATGGATGGTCTTATCGAAATTCGGCTCGGCTTGCTTGGATACAAAATCCACAAGACGATGAATTTCTTCCTCGGTGACGAGAACGCCTTGGGCGCGCGTGTATTTTGATGTGCCCGGCGGAAGGTAGAGCATGTCGCCTTGGCCAAGGAGTTTCTCGGCGCCATTCTCGTCGAGGATAACGCGGCTGTCGATTTTCGAGGCGACTTGGAATGCGATTCGGCTAGGGATGTTTGCCTTGATGATGCCGGTGACGACATCGGCACGCGGCGTCTGGGTGGCCACGATCATGTGAATGCCAGCGGCACGGGCCATCTGGGTGATGCGTGCGATCGCGCTCTCGACGTCGGCAGGCGCGGTTTGCATGAGGTCGGCCAGCTCGTCAATGATCACGACAATAAATGGCATGCGGTCTGGAACAATGATGTCGTCTGAACGAGGAACGCGCACGGGAGGAGCCATGGGTTCCTCGTCGGGCAGGTCAGCTTCAATTTCGTTTGAATCGAACGGGGCAGCCTCGAGCGACTCTGGGTCGGCAATCGCGGCCTCAGGTTGCTCGGATGTGGAGTCGGTGGGCTGCTCGACTGCCAAGTCACTCCCGCTAGCGATTTCAGGTTTGAGCGCATTCTCAACATCGAGTTGAGCTTGAGATTTCGGAAGAGGACGTTCGTTAAAGCCCGAGATGTTTTTCACCTTGCACTTGGCAAAGATGCGGTAGCGTTTTTCCATCTCGTCAACGACCCAGCGCAGGGCTAGGAGGACTTTTTTTGGATCGGTGACGACAGGTGTGATGAGGTGTGGAAGGGAGTTGTAAATCTGCATCTCGACGACCTTCGGATCGATCATGATGAAGCGCAGTTGCTCAGGGGAGTACCGAAAGAGGAGGCTCGCGATAATTGAGTTGATGCAAACGCTCTTTCCGCTGCCGGTGGTTCCCGCCACGAGAAGGTGGGGCATTTTGGCAAGGTCGCCGATGATTGTATTGCCGTACACATCCATACCCAAAGCAAGAGGAAGCTTGGCTGAGGATTCGCGCCAGACGTCCTTCTCAAACAATTCGCGGAGAGTCACCTTCACCTTCTTGGAATTCGCGATTTCGATTCCGACGGTATCCTTGCCCGGGATGGGGGCCAGAATATTGATCCTCTCGGCGCGAGTGGCCCGGGCGATATCACGTTCGAGTGCCACGATTTTGTCCACGCGCACGCCCACATCCGGGTAGACCTCATAGCGAGTGATTGTCGGGCCTTTGGTGATCGTGCCCGGGGTCGCCTTGATGCCGAATTGCGCCAAGGTTTCAATGATGAGATTTTGGTTGTTTTTGAGTTCCTCACGGTCGAGAGGTTCGCGGTCTGTCTCATCTGGGGCGTCCAGCAAGTCGGTGCTTGGCATGAGATAGTTTTCGAAGTGCACATTGATAAGGCCAGGGGGAAAGGAATCTTTGGAGTCACGGGTGGGCCGAAGCTCGGACAGCTTTGGCTTTTTAGAAGCTGATGAAGCTGTGGCATCGATGATCTCGGGTTCCGGCAAATTTGCAGGAAAAAGATCCAGCTCAGGCTCGGGAATTTCGATACCTTTCTTACGGGCTTTCTTCTCAAGCTTGTCGGCTCTTTTCTCGAGAGCTGAGCGCTCCTCCTTGAGGCGTGTATCGGCATCCAAGGCGTTCAGGCGTGCCAAACGACGCGCCTCACGCCAAGCCTGAAATGCCTTCCAAGCAATTCGGCTATCCCGAATAGGGCGGGAGGTGACCGCATAGAGAAGGCTAATGAAGTAGAGTGCGAGGAGTAGGAAAAATGAAGATGTTCCAAGCAGGTTATGAATGGCCTTTTCACCGAGCCAGAGGCCAAAAAAGCCACCCGGACCCTCGATGCGGAGATCAGTTTTCCAATCTGTCAAAAAGATCGGTTGGAGTTGAAGGAGGCAGGCGCCGAGCACAACCATGAGAAGACCCCATGGCGCTTTGTCACGGAGGCGATAACCGGGAAGAAAAAATTTGGCTAGAGCGTAGCCGATTGTAACCATCGCAAGTAGGTAGGCTGCACCTCCTAAAAAAAAGAGGGAATATCCCGCAAGAAGCGCACCAACGGGACCTCCCAGATTCGGATTCGCGCCAACCGAACGGGCTACGGTGCTAATGATCGGCGCCCAACCTGGAACGGATCGGGGATCATAACTGGCAAGAGAGGTGAAGAGGTAAACTCCTGAAAATAGGAGTATTAAACCAAAGACAAAGGCAGGAATTCTAACTGCGGATGAGCGTTTCGCCATGAAATGGGGTAGCATGATGGTTTTTGAGGCAAAGTTCAAGCAATCTGAGACGGATCGCTGCGATGATTTCCAAGTGGAAAAAAATCTATGGAAGGCTATTGTTTGCCCAAATGCGCGATCGATTGGTTGGCGTTCATTGCCTTTGGAAATACACCCGTATTGCGGGAATCCTTGGATTGGTTGTCATATCTTACTCTGCCCTAGCCTCGCAGTCGGACTTCCAACTTCCTGCAGGCCTTGCCGATCCTTTGCCATTGAACCTCTCGGAGCGTTTGGAAAAAACTGCCAATGCGCAGGCGCTCTATATGCAGGCAATTTTTGAAGAAGAAACGGATGGTCCCGACAGAGCGCTTGAGAGCAAAAAACGCGTTCTGGTTTTAGATCCTAGCTTTTGCGATTTGGCCTTGGATGTCGCCCAGCATTATTTGCGCCGAGGCGAGATTACTGAGGCGCTCTCGGTCCTGAAGGACGCGTGCAAGGCCTCACCTCGAAATGCCTCGATGCCGATTGCCCTTGCGAACATTTACCTTCGCCAACTCGAGAAGCCGGATCTTGCGGAAAAGTTTGCTCTCTTGGCCCATGAGATTTCCCCCAACAATGCCGATGCCTTTGAGGTACTATGGGAAGCCTACCGTGCCAGTGGCCAAAATAAAAAGATGGAGGGTCTTTTTCAAAAAGCCCTGAAATCTGACTCTCAGGATCCTGCATTTTGGCTCGATCTTGCGGATCTGCGTTTGAGAGATACCAAGCGTTCTCGACGTCCGATGTCGGAGGGTGACTGGGAAAAAATCCTCGCCTTGGTGGATCGGGCCGCGCAGCACAGCGATAAGACTCCGGAAATCTTGTCACGCACGGCAGACTACTACTACGCCTGCGGTGATGCCGCGAGCGCGGCAGAGCTTTACAACGCGGCATTTGAGCAGCAGCCCTCATTTCCAAGTCTCAAGGAGAAGCTTGCGGAATGCCACGCGCGGACCGGCAAGGATTCTGAGGCAGCCCGCCTTCTCGAGGAGGTCATAGCAGAAACCCCGATGAATCTGGTCGCCTACGATCAGTTGGCTCTCATTCGGTTGAGGCAGAATGAACTCGAAAGTGCTCTCGCGACCATGCGCCAAGCTCTTGTTGTCGCACCCATCGAACCTCGTCGCTACGAAGACATCATTCGCATTGCCCTGCGCGCCGGGGACTCTCAGACCGCTTTGCTTTATGCCAATGAGGCAGAGCAGCGTTTTCCATACCTGATTGGCTTTACGCTTTTGCGCGCCATCTCGTTGAGCCAAGCAAAGCAGCATGCTGCTGCACTCATGACCTTCGAGCGAACCCTGATAGAAGCGGCGAATTCAAATCCTGAAATGCTGGATAGCGCTTTTTACATGAGCTACGGAGCTGCAGCGGAACAGGCCGGCCATTTCGTTAAAGCGGCTGAGCTCATCAAAACAGCCATAAGCCTGAATCCTAAAAACTCAGCCGAAGCCTGTAATTTCCTTGCCTACATGTGGGCTGACCGGAATGAAAACCTTTCGGCCGCTGAAGAACTCGTGCTCCGAGCGCTAGAGGCTGAGCCAAGCAACGGTGCCTATCTTGACACGCTGGGCTGGGTTTATTTCAAGCAAGGGAGATACTCCGAGTCACTGGCCCAGCTCCTTCGCGCGGCGGAGCTTGTTGATAAGCCAGATCCTATTATTCTTGAGCACATCGGCGATGCGTATGAAAAGCTCGGCAAAATCACAGAGGCCGTCATCTCTTGGCAAAAAGCCCATGTTCTCTCTCCCGAAAATGGCATTCTAGCCGAAAAAATCGACACCCATTCTTCGAAAGTCGCCAAGCAACCTCAAGCCAACCCCTGAGCAGTTGCCTACTTCAAGACGTTGAGGATTTTTTCCGCAATGCCTTTGAAGACTCCCGCAGCAGCGCTGTTCGGATGTGCTGCCACCACTGGCTTGCCGGTATCACCTGCTTCGCGCACAAGAGGCTCAATCGGTACTTCTCCTAAAAACGCTACTCCCAGCTTGGCCGCCTCGCGGGAACCTCCGCCAGAACCAAATATGTCATAGCGTTTGCCATCACTCGGACACACAAAAAAACTCATGTTTTCGACAATTCCAAACACGGGAACATTCGTCTTGCCGAACATGGAAATGGCTTTGCGGGCATCAATGAGAGCGACCTCCTGAGGAGTTGTGACGATGATGGCGCCTGAAAGAGCGACTGTTTGCACGATGGTGAGCTGGATATCGCCCGTACCCGGAGGAAGGTCGAGAATGAGATAATCCAGATTTCCCCAAGCAACCTGCCGCAAAAATTGTTGGGTATAGCGGGTGACCATGGGCCCGCGTAATACGGCTGGGGATCCATCATCGAGCAGAAAGCCCATCGACATAAGTGAGACAGCGTGACGCTCGATGGGGATAATGCGATTTTCATCATCTGCAGTTGGTCTTTCATTCGCACCCCCAAACATGAGAGCGATGCTTGGTCCGTGGATGTCGCAATCGCAGAGTCCTGTTTTCGCCCCAGATTGTGCGAGCGCCAGCGCAAGGTTTGCGGCTACGGTGGATTTTCCCACACCGCCTTTTCCGCTGGCCACAGCAATGACATGCTTGACGCCTTCGATCCGCGAAGGTCCCACGCCGGTTGGAGAAGAGGCTGGTGCTTGAACATCGATTTTCACGGAAACCCGACCGACGCCCGCTAAAGACTGAAGTGCGGAGGTCGCCTCGGCATGAATCGTCTTCGCAATACCCGTGTCATTCGTCGAGAGGACCAACTGCACGTCAACGTCCGATCCGCTTACAGCCACATCCCGGAGCAAGCCGAACGAGACAATATCACGCGAAAAGCCAGGATATTTTACAGCGCTGAGGGACTGACGAACGGAATCTTGATTGATGGATGACATGGATTGAGATTTTGCACGGACGAGTCATCTGAGCAAGAGCGATGGATTACAAGTTGCCTCGCTCGAATCCTGTGAGTAGATTCGTGGAGTCAGGGGCCATGGACTGCGGACCGACAAACCCCGCCAGGGCAGGAATGCAGCAACGGTAGTCAGCTCCTCTTTGCCGTGGACCTCTGACACCTCCCAACGCTCCCATGTGCCGATTCAATAGGGATCGCCCGGCTTTTGCGGAAACCGGAATGGATAGCGGCTTGAGTTTTGCACGATCCTTGCTCAACTTCAGGGCTGTGGAATCCAATATCGAGGTCTCGGTGATCGGCGGGCGCTATGTGATCGACCGCAAGCTCGGCTCCGGCGGCGAAGGTGCCGTTTACCTCGCGTATGACCAACTTTTGAGTCGTCATGTGGCTATCAAAAGCGTGCACACGGAAGCCGGTGCGCTCAGCGATGCTGCGGAAGCTTTCGACGAAGCCAAGCTACTCGCCAGCCTCCAGCATCCTCACATCGTCACGATTTTCGATTTCCTGCCATCAAACGAAAATGTGTTCGTCGTTATGGAATTCATCAACGGCACAAGCCTCGACAAACTCGAAACTCCGATGGACGCCAGTATGTTCTGCCAATTTGCCGAGCAGTGCCTCGACGCACTTGGGGCGGCGCACTCGTTGGGCATGGTGCACCGGGACATCAAGTCCGCAAACATCATGGTCACTTGGACCGAAGCCGGTAACCTGAGGGTGAAGTTGCTGGATTTCGGGCTCGCAAAAGTCATGACGGCACCCTCCGAGCAAACGCTCGACCACTCGGGTGCATTGACCGGCTCGATTTACTTCCTGTCGCCCGAGCAACTTAATTGCCAACCGCTCGACCAGCGCACCGATTTCTACTCGCTGGGCTGCGTGTTTTACCGCGCCCTGACGCTGCAAAATCCATTCCAAGGCGCTGGGATTCCCTCCATCATCGCCGCGCATTTGCAGCACGCCTTCATCCCGCTCGCCGAGTGTCGGCCGGATTTGCCTGAAGGCCTCGCCGCCTGGGTTGAACAGCTACTTTCATTTTCCGCAGATGAGCGTCCGGCGAATGCCGCTGCGGCCCTCGCAGATTTGGAACAGTTGACAAATGCGCGCCCAACTCAAAACCAACCCGTGGTGCCGCCCGCGCTGCTGCAACCAAGTGCGCCTCCCAAGCCCGCTCGCCGTTTTCCTGTCCTCATTATTGCCGCTGCAGCAGTGGCCATCTTGGTGCTTGGTGGGGTTTTTGTGGCTCTGAACTTCAAGGGCTCGGGCCTTGACAAAAAACAACGTGCGCAGCGTGAGGCGGGTCCCGAAAGGGAAATGTTCACAGCCGGAGAACGAGGAGGCATCGCACACCGGGTAGGAAAGACAGCAACTGTAACAGGCGAGATCGCTCAGTTCAGCGAAGAAGGTTCGAAGCGGTTCCTCACATTCAAGGGTGTGGAATCGGGGGATGTCGCGCTGTGCTTTGTGAATTCCGATAAAAACGACTTCTCCACTCGGCTCCTCAAAACCTTCGTCGGAGAACAAGTCGCCGCCACCGGCACTGTTTCGAAGAACGGAAAAAATTGCTTCTGGAAGTGCCGAATATGAGCCAACTTCGCAGGCAGGTTCAGCAAGATCCGCCCAAAAAATCCGCCTCTCCATGAAATTTTCCATTCGCACCGCTACTCGACTCCTTGCCCTCTTCATCCTTTCCTCCTGCCTGTTTTGGTGGTGGTTCAGCGGCGCCGAAATGGGATGGACAAAAACTTATGTTACCACACCTGCCACGGATGAAATCACCGGCATAGTTTATGAAGTGAAGCAGGAGAAATTTGTGCCTGGATTAGATTTTGTGGTTGGTGGAACGGGCTTGTCATTCACAATTTTTGCAGCAAGTTTCCTATTCTCTCGAAAACCTCACCAATTCAAAAAACCATGAAAATCCGACTTATCACACTCGCTGCCCTCCTTGCCACACAGGCCTTCGCCGAAGAAACTGCTTTTGATTTTAAAGATCCCAAAGGAGTCAACAATATCGTTTTTAAACTCGACGCACCTCTGGAATCCATCAGTGGGACTACAAATGGCATCAGCGGCGTCGTCTTGGCTGACCCTGCAAATCCAGAAAAGATCCAAGGTAAGATCATTGTGGATGCGAAGTCGCTCACTGTTCCGAATCCCATGATGCAGGAGCACATGCTCGGAGCCGAGTGGCTCGAAACGGCTAAGTATCCCGAGATCACTTTTGAAATTAAGGAAGTCCTGAATTCGAAAAAAAATGAGAATTCTGGCACTGCGGACGTGAAGGGCATCTTCACGCTCAAGGGTGTATCCAAAGAAGTCATCGTTCCCATAAATGCCACTTATCTGCCCGGTCGCCTCGGCGATCGCACGGGCGGCAAGGTGCAGGGAGACCTGCTTGTCATCCGCACCAACTTCCAAATCAATCGAGGCGATTATGGCATTAAGCAGGGTGAGAACCTCGACAAAGTTTCCGACGTGATTGATATCTCGTTGGCCGTTGCGGGTGCAGCGCCAAAAAAGTAACGCTGGAAAAAGTGTCGAAAATAGTGCGGCCCGTTTCCACAAACGAGAGAGGTCTTTGAGCGCTTCTTTTACGCTCGAGGCAACAGCTGCTTCTGCACGGGCTGGCACCGTTCACACGCGGCGAGGCCCTGTTCACACCCCCGTGTTCATGCCTGTCGGCACTCAGGCCACGGTCAAGGCAATGAGTCCCGAGGAACTTCGCGGACTAGGTGCCCAAATTATTCTGGGTAATACCTACCACCTCCACGTGAGGCCCGGAGAAAAGCTCATTGCGCGCCTTGGGGGTCTCCACCGCTTCATGGCCTGGGACCGCCCGATCCTTACAGACAGTGGCGGGTTTCAAGTTTTCTCACTCGCCAAGCTTCGCAAAATCACCGAGCAGGGCGTGCATTTTCAGAACCACCTCGATGGAACACCCACATTCATCGGTCCAGAGACGTCGATGGAAATCCAGCGCGACCTTGGTTCGGACATCGTGATGCTTTTTGATGAGTGCCCCCCGCACCCGTGCAGCTATGCCGATGCCTCAAAGAGCCTCGACCTCACACTCCGCTGGGCAAGGCGCTGCCGAGATTGGTGGGACGCACAACCGCCGGAAGGCAGGCCGCTCGTTTTTGGCATTGTGCAAGGATCCTCCCACGCTGACCTCCGTGAAAAGAGCGCCCGAGCACTCGTGGAAATCGGTTTCGATGGCTATGCTGTGGGCGGAGTGAGTGTGGGAGAGCCAGAGACTGAAATGTTCAAGGCAATCGAAAATGCGATTCCATTCCTGCCGATGAATCAACCGCGCTACGCGATGGGGCTTGGCACACCTCCGCAGATCATTGAAATGATCGCTCGAGGAGTGGACATGTTTGACTGTGTGCTCCCTACTCGTCTCGCCCGCAACGGCACGGCCTTTACCGCTGCAGGCACTATCAATCTGAAAAATGCGCCGTTCGCGGAGGACACTCGACCGATCGAAGAAGGCTGCGGATGCCATAGCTGCCAGAACTTTACACGCGCCTACCTGCGCCATCTGGTGAAAGCGGAAGAAATTCTCGGCCTCAGGCTCATCTCTATCCACAACCTCCACTTCTACATCAACCTCGCTCACCAAGCCCGCGAACACATTCTCAAAGGATCATTTCAGACATTCCGTGAAAAATTTGTCGCCGGTTATCAGAGTCGCTCCGAACCTCAAGACTGAGATCGCAGGCACTCAGCGCCAGAAGGCTTTCACAAATGCCAACCAAACCTGCCAGCGGGGCACTTTCACCCCTGTCCCGAGCGGATGTTGAGCAATGAGAGCGAGGGTTTGTTTTGCAAGGTCGAGGGGCAGGGCAGAGGCCGCGCGGAGGGCGCGCGGTTGGATGGCGGCGGTGTATTCAGTGCCTGATTGCAACAGTTCGGCGACATGTTGCATGGCGATGTAAAAACGCTCATCGGGAATGTAGATACGACCTGCATCGGCATCCGAGCGACGATCTCGCAGAATATTGATAAGTTGCAGGGCCTGTCCATAGCGTCGGGCAAGCGGCAGCATTTCTTCGAGAGGCCTCGTCGAATAATCCGGCACATGCTTGAAGCAAAGGCGCGTCCAAAATTCGCCGACACTGCCGGCAACGAGATAGGTGTACTCCTCAAGCTCTTCGGGGCTCAGGGGTGGGCAGGGGATTTCAGGCTTCGAAGCTGCAAAACGCTCGACGTCGAAAATCTGCCCTTGGAGAATAATCCGCCACGCCTCGACGATCTCGCTCCGGTCGGGCAGGGTCTTAAGGGCTTCCAGCAAGCGAGGCGTCAGCAGAAGCAATTCACGGTCCGAACCGCTAAGGCCTAAATCCGGCGACTTCTCGGGAAAAAGATCGGGCAGTCCACGCAGCAGAGCGATCCGCTGAAAATCGGGTGCGGATGAGGCATCGGCAATCGTATCCGAGGCCCGCGCCAGCATGTAGGCCAGAGAGAGGGTGGGGCGCAGGGAAGCGGGAAGGACGCGAAGTGAAAGCTGGAAAGAGCGAGCTACCTTCTTGAGTAAGGCCTCGAAAGCGTAAGTGTCCAACACCGTCGTGGTCAGCGGACGTGAGCCAGGTTCCTTGTAGCTCACAGCCAGCGACAGTAGGTTTCGGCCAGCGCCCGGGAGACTTCTGCAATGCGCGTCTGTGTCTGGTCGAGATATTGGTGGAGGCCCGATTGAAAAATGCTATCGACGGTAGTGAAATCAAGGCTCGAGCGCAGCATGCCCGAAAGCCGCTCTGCCTCATTGCTGAAGTGTCCCCTCCCGCTCCCAGAAATACTATGAAGAGCCTGATCCAGCGCGCCGACACAAAACCTGATGGAGCGTGGAAAGTTATCGTGAAGAATCAAAAATCCCGCCACTTCCCAACTCGTGACACGGTCATGGAATAGCTTCAAATAGGCTTCCATCGCACTGCACGAGCGAAGTACTGCCATCCATTGTGTAATATCTAGGTCGCCGCCGACGCGCTCCCCGCTTGGCAGAAGAACATGGTATTTAAAATCCAGAACGCGCGAGGTGGAGTCAGCCCGCTCGAGATATTTCCCGGCTTGCAGGAATTGCCATCCCTCCCCATGCGTCATCGTCGCGTCTGTGATTCCTTGAAACGAGTGAAAGCTATCAACAAGGCTGCGGTAGAAGCCAATTGGGCTTTCTCGGAATGCAGCTCGGGCAGCCGAGCTCTGGAGGTGCAGATAAAGGCGATTGAGTTGCTCCCACATTTCACTCGATATCTGTTCACGCACGGTGCGAGCATTTTCGCGGGCGAAGGTCACGGATGAAAGAATCGAATTCGGATTCGCCTTTTCAAAAGTCACGAACTCCATCACGTCGTCACCGTTTAAATTCCCGTGTTGGCTTTGGAATAGTTCCTGTTCCTCCAAGGTTGATAGGATGGGCTTCCAGAGATCGCTGTCCGCATTGCCGTTCTGCATTTCCGAATCGAGCACGAGCTGGATATTGACGTCCAGAATACGGGCACAGGACTCCGCTCGCTCGATGTAGCGGCTGAGCCAGAAACAGGAATCTGCTACGCGGCTCAGCATTTGCCCTCCGTTTCGTCCAAAACCCAAGTGTCTTTGCTGCCGCCACCCTGCGAGGAGTTGACCACAAGCGAGCCCTTACGCATGGCTACGCGCGTGAGCCCGCCTGGAACGATCGTTGTTTTTTCGCCCATCAGAATATACGGCCTCAGGTCAATATGGCGGCCTTCAAGTTTTCCATCGAAATAGCAAGGCGAGCGAGACAGGCTGATAACCGGTTGGGCGATGTAGCCTCGCGGGTCGGCGATGATGGCGGCTCGAAATTTCTCAATTTCCTCCCTTGTGGCCTTTGGACCAATCATCATGCCGTAGCCGCCGCTCTCATTCGCCGCTTTTACAACCAGGTTCTCAAGGTTATCCAAAATGAACTTTCGATCCGAATCCACTGCCGAGAGGAAGGTCTCGACATTCGGCAGGATGGGGTCCTCGCCGAGGTAGAATTTGATCATGGCAGGCACATAGTAGTATGTGACCTTGTCATCGGCGACTCCCGTGCCAAGCGCATTGCAAAGGTTCACATTGCCTTCGCGGTACGCATTGACGAGACCGGGGACGCCGAGCACGGAATCCTTACGGAAGACAGTGGGATCTAGAAAATCGTCGTCAATGCGGCGGTAGATCACGTCAACTTTTTGGAGACCTTTGGTTGTCTTCATGTAAACGCAGGCATCGTTCACAACGAGGTCTTGGCTCACGACAATTTCTATGCCCATGGAGCGCGCGAGAAATGAGTGTTCGAAGTAGGCGGAATTATAAATGCCCGGAGTGAGCAGAACAACCGTGGGGTCGGGGTTCCCATGCGGAGCCACATAGCGCAGCACCTCGAGTAGGGCTTGGGGATAGATGTCCACCGGACGCACAACGTGGCGGCTGAAAAGCTGGGGGAAGACGCGTTTCATCGCTTGGCGGTTTTCGAGAAGGTAGGAAACGCCGGAAGGACAGCGGCCATTGTCCTCAAGGACCATGTAATTGCCATCGTCGCCGCGAATGAGATCCGAACCGCAGATATGAATATAGATGTCATGCGGCACATCAAAACCAATCAACTCTGGGCGGTAGTGTTTTGCGGTGCGGATGATTTCCATCGGCACAACCCCCTCCTTCACAATTCGCTGGTCGTGGTAGATATCGTGGAGAAACAAATTCAGTGCGCGGAGGCGCTGCTCCAAGCCGCGCTCGAGGTGCTGCCATTCGTGCGCTGGAATGATTCGGGGAACTAGATCAAATGGCATGATGCGCTCTGTCCCCTCGTCCCCGCTGTAAACAGTAAAGGTGATGCCTTGGTTCAGATAAGTTTTCTCTGCCAAGGTCCGCTTGGACTCAAACGAGGCGCGGTCCATTTCGGCAAACCTCTCAAGAATTTTTGCATAATGCGTACGGACGTTTCCATCCGCATCGAACATTTCATCGAAAAATCCCTCTGTTTCGTAATTGCCGAAAAACCCCTTCATTCCACCCAGCAGCATTGTGCATCAGCCTACAAGAGGAAAGCGAAAATTTAGTGCCCAACAGGCTGAAGGGGATCCTGATTGTAGGGCGTCTGAACACTCGAAAACTTGGGATATACGAAGCGGGAAACTGTCGAGTTCGCACGCGTCACGCCGCGTGCTTTTGTCAGGCCCTTGTCTCGAAGAAAAATGAGAGAGGCCGCCAGGAGCCCGCTTCCCACACCTCGATTGCGATATTCATGAAGAATCATCGGCCCGCTCAAAAGATGGTTCCCAGCGTCGGGATTGGGATCCAAGAGAGACGCTCCAATGACTCGTTGTCCATGCAGAGCCACAATGCATGATGGGTCCGGTCTATCGAAGGCCTGCTTCACATAGTGCACCATGCCTTCTTCGAGTCGTCGGCTGATATCGCCCCATGCGGTGTCCATGGCGAATGCCGAGAGCAAAACTTTGAGAGTGGTCTCCTCTTGGTCCCTCTCGGCAGCCCTTAAAACAAGAGGCGGCACCGATGGTGCGGACAATTCCAAGGAGGCAAGCTCCCATTCAAAACAAATCCATGAAATCATTTCAGCATATCTTCAAAGCGAAAGCATAACGGCCATTCAGGGATTCTGAACAACCAACAGCCACCATAACGCAATTTTTGGTGCATCCTCACGAGGCGAAGCTGATTGAAGCTAAGTCATAGGATGCAAACTTTGCAACTCCAGCATATCTCAGAACAGATGTTTCAGGTCAATGGAAATACCATTTCCACCAATCGAAAAATATTCTTTTCACAGGCTGGACAAAAAAATCCGGCTCCACTAATCGTAGCGCCTCACTCTCAAAAAATGATCGACACCATTGTAACTGCACTCGGCGACAAGGCCGATTACCTTCTCAAGCACACTTCCAAAACTGTTTCCAAAGACGCTCTGCACCTTCCGGGTCCGGACTTCTTGGACCGCATTTTTGTGCCAAGCGACCGTAATCAGCGCGTTCTTAACAATCTTCAGCGTATTTACAATTCGGGCCGTCTTGCCGGCACGGGCTTCGTTTCCATCCTGCCTGTGGACCAAGGCATCGAGCATTCTGCTGGGGCAAGCTTCGCCAAAAACCCTGCCTATTTTGACCCCGAGAATATTGTGAAGCTTGCCATCGAAGGCGGATGCAATGCGGTCTGCTCGACATTCGGCGTGCTCGGGAGTGTGTCACGCAAATACGCTCACAAGATTCCTTTTCTGGTGAAGATCAACCACAATGAGCTCCTCACCTATCCCAATGCCTTTAAAGAAATTCTTTTTGGCAAGGTTAAAACAGCCCACGAGATGGGTGCGGCGGCTATTGGCGCCACCATCTATTTTGGCTCGGACGACGCGCATCGGGAGATCGTGGAGGTCGCAGAGGCCTTTGCTTTGGCCCACGAATTAGGCATGGCAACAGTGCTCTGGTGCTACTTGCGCAACCCTGCCTTCAGCATCAAAGGCGATAAAGACTACCATCTCTCGGCCGATCTCACTGGCCAGGCAAATCACCTCGGCTGCACAATCCAAGCGGACATCATCAAACAAAAGCTCCCCGAAAACAATGGCGGCTTCAAGGCGCTTAACACCGGTGGATCCAGCTACGGTAAACTTGACGAACGCATCTACACCGAACTCACCAGCGACCATCCGATCGACCTCTGCCGTTATCAGGTCGCCAATTGCTACATGGGCCGCGCGGGCCTCATCAATAGCGGCGGAGCAAGTGGCAAAAACGACTTCAACGAAGCCGTCTTCACTGCCGTGGTGAACAAACGCGCCGGCGGAACTGGCCTGATCTCGGGGCGTAAGGCCTTCCAGCGTCCTATGGACGAAGGTGCCAAACTTCTGCACGCCATCCAAGATGTGTATCTCTGCAAAGACGTCACCATTGCTTGACCAAGGCAGGATCGGAACAACAAGAACTTAACAGCTTAACTCATATATCAATCGGCCGCGTGACGGAAGCACCCGAAACGCGGCCGTTTTTTTTGTCGAAAAAATGGGGGCAGCCGGATTCGAACCGACAACCAAGCGGTTATGAGCCGCCTGCTCTAACCGTTGAGCTATGCCCCCGAAATAAGTCTCTCAACTTTTAATCTGCCTGCTTTTTTAATTGCCTGCAAGCTCTCATAGTATGATCGTGGCCCTTCTATGACACTCCAAGGAAAAACAGCTATCGTTACTGGGGGCAATAGTGGTATCGGCCTCTCCATCGTCCTCGAACTAGCCAAGCAAGGCGCAAACATCGTTATCGACTATGTCGTGCACCCCGAAACTGCTGTGGCACTCGAGCAAGAGGTCCTCGCTCTTGGTGACAAAGCAATCCATGTCCAAGCCGACGTGAGCAAAATTGCCGATCTGCAAAAACTTGTCGATGCCGCCGTCGCCACTTTCGGTCGTCTTGATATCATCGTAAACAATGCCGGTGTTGAGACCCGTACATCCGTGCTTGATACCACCGAGGAGCAATATCAGCGCGTGCTCGACATCAATCTCAAGAGCGCTTTTTTCGGCACACAAATCGCCGCAAAACAAATGGTAGCCCAAGGTGGCGGCGGTCGCATTATTAACATAACCTCCGTGCACGAAGACTGGCCGATGCCTGGCAACACAGCATACTGCCTCTCGAAAGGCGGAATGCGAATGCTCACACGCACGGCGGGCCTCGAACTCGCTCCCCACAATATCTTAGTCACTGCAGTCGGCCCCGGTGCCGTGGCCACGCCGATCAATACCTCCACAATGAAGGATGCCGTATTACTCAAAAAACTTGACGATGCCATCCCACTTGGACGCATGGCCAAGCCCGAGGAAATTGCCAGCGTCGTTGCATTTCTTGCTGGCGAGGGGGCTGCCTACCTCACCGCCACGACGATTTTCGCCGATGGTGGAATTATGCATTCCAGCCCGGGACTCTAGGACTTCGCAAACATTCCAACTGCAAAGCCAACTCGGCATTCTGGGATAAAAATGACTTGCTCCACGCTGGAGGCATGCTCAATTTCTAATGCTCACTTCTTTGCGGAAGGCTCAAATGAACCCAAGGACAACCACCCCCGCCTAGAAGTCGTTTTTTAGATCAGACAAAACCTCAACACGATGCCTGCTGACCACCGTTCCACCGTTGATGTCCTGATTCACTGCCCGGGATCTCACGGAGCCATTCCTGACCAGGTTCACAAGCAGGCATCGGCCTTGCACGAATTAGGAATAAAAGTTCTCGTGCTATGTAGCATAGGCTTCCTCCGCACGCGCGCGGCGGAATATCCAGTCATGACCTGTATGAGCGAGGGGGCGACGCAAGGTAATGGGCTTTTTTCTAGGAAGTTTTCAAAGACTCTGCAGACCATTCGCAATCAGTGGATTTTTGCATGGGAAGTTTACTCCAAGCGGCCGATGATTGTCCTCACAGGCAGCCATACCGACACCCAATCCGCGCTGTGGATTTGGCCACATATTTTTTTATCCCGTTTTCAAAAAGCTGTTTACATAACTAATCTTCACTTTTCAGCGCGCGATCATACGCTAGGTCCCAAGTGGTGGAACGACCTTTCCACTCGGCTTTCGTTTAGCCCATTTCGAATTGCCGTTGCTCACAAGCGACAGTCCGCAACCGCTCAACTCCCCCCTCACATCCAGACGGTTGAAGTTCCTCTCGGTCCTGAAAGAATCACACCGATCCGAGAAAATCCGAAAACCATCCGATCACGATGGAAAGTTCCCCGAGGCAAAAAAGTTTTCCTGGCTTTCGGAACCATACGAAACCACAAAAACATTGATCTCGCCATTCGGGCCCTCATGGACAACCCGGACGCTCATCTTGTGATTCTGGGCTGTGTCTCTTCGCATAAAGACAAGCCGATGAAATATTATCAGATGCTC
>CANMQB010000019.1 GCA_947499885.1 Spartobacteria bacterium | reverse complement strand
AAACCCTGAGAGCCGCATAAAAACTGGGGAAGTGGCTGGACCCGGAATCGAACCGGGGACACGAGGATTTTCAGTCCTCTGCTCTACCAACTGAGCTATCCAGCCGAGGGTCGTAGAATTTACTATGCGGAATTTTAGAATGCAAGAATTTATCCTGACCAGATCAGTGCTTGTGGGTAGGGGTGGCTGGGGTAAAAACTTCACTTGGCTGAGCTGGAGGCTGTGCTAATTTCTAGGTGTGGATAAATCGAACGTGCGTGTTTACAAGGCGAGGGCTCCTTTGTCAGCTTGGCTTGGAGCGCTCGCAATTGGTGGTGTGGTTTTAGTTTTTATTCTCTCGGCCGTGTGGCAAATGAGCTCGGGAATCACTGAAGCCAAGATGACAGGAATTGTTGTGGCAAAGGAATTCAAGCCGATGAGCGAGCCCGAACAGCAGATTACTCTTCATAAGGCCGGCGAGGTGAGAGTTGATCAAGTTGCTGGCGAATACATCATCACGGTGGAGGTGCTTCAAAAGGATCGTTCAAAAAAATCCTACACGGTTTGGCTTAATGACAAGCTCCGCTATGATGCTGTAAAAGTAGGAGATAATTTTGATGTTGGGCCCTATCTCGTGCGTTAGATAGACTGAAAGAGTAGCAGTTGTTTTGAACAAATGTGAAAGGTCGCTTGTCACATTCCTTCGCAAACGTAAAAGTCCTGTCTTCGATTTTTTTCCATGAGCATCAATACCTCCGAATTAACCCAGCAAGTTCAAGAAAACCGCCAGTGGGTGGAACCCCTCGTCAATGAAGTGTCCCGAGTCGTTGTGGGGCAAAAAGTCCTCGTGCACCGGCTTCTCATAGGCCTTCTCTCGAATGGTCACGTCCTTCTCGAGGGCGTGCCCGGACTTGCCAAGACGCTTACTGTCCGCACTCTGGCGAATTCGATCCGCACGGGTTTCCAGCGCTTGCAGTTTACGCCGGACTTGCTTCCTGCCGATCTCATCGGAACGCTGATTTATAATCCCAGAGATGGTGAATTTAGCACGAAGCTGGGGCCGATTTTTTCCAATCTGATCCTTGCGGATGAAATCAATCGTGCTCCCGCGAAAGTTCAGAGCGCCTTGCTCGAGGCGATGCAGGAGCGCCAAGTGACAATTGGTGAGCAGACGTTCAAATTGCCGGACCCCTTTCTTGTATTGGCCACTCAGAATCCGATCGAGCAGGAGGGCACCTATCAACTACCCGAGGCGCAACTCGACCGCTTCATGCTCAAAGTCCATGTGGGATATCCAACCCGTGAAGAGGAACGATCGATCCTTGACGCCATGGCCACGTCTTCGCCGCGACTCGGTGTGGATGCGGTCGTTGGGCCTGAGGAGATCATTCGTGCCCGGGGAGTGGTGAATGATATTTATGTGGATGATCGCGTGAAGGACTACATCGTTAACATCGTCTGGGCGACCCGCGATCCAGCGGCGGCTAAGCTTAAGCTGGATGGGATGCTGCGCTATGGCGCCTCTCCGCGTGCGACGATCTTCCTCACGCTGGCCGCCAAGGCAAACGCCTTCATTGCCGGCCGAGGGTATGTGACGCCTCAGGACGTGAAGAGCGTGGGTCTCGACGTTCTTCGCCATCGCGTGGGAATCAGCTACGAGGCAGAAGCCGAGTCGGTCACGGCCGAGAGCGTGATCGAGCAGATTTTTGCCGGCGTGGCGGTGCCGTAATTTTGGAAGCAACTGACGCCTCTCCGTGCGAGCGGGGAAGCGCCTTCCCAAACAACCCATGACGCGAGATCCCAAGGAAATCCTAAAAAAAATACGTCGCCTCGAGTTGCGCACCCGGCGGTTGGTCAACTCGATTTTTGCCGGTCAATATCACAGTGTCTTCAAAGGCCGCGGCATGAATTTTGAGGAGGTTCGTGAATATGCGCCAGGTGACGAGATTCGCTCGATCGACTGGAATGTCACTGCACGGATGAATGCGCCGTACATCAAAAAATTTACCGAAGAGCGAGAAATGACAGTCATGCTTCTCTTGGATGTGAGTGCATCTGGCGTTTTTGGGAGTATCGAATTGAGTAAGCGCGAGCTTGCGGCCGAAGTCGCCTCGATCCTTGCCTTCAGCGCGATTAATAACAACGACAAGGTCGGTCTTCTCCTTTTTACTGATGAGGTCGAGTTATTTATTCCTCCGAAAAAAGGGCGTCTCCACACGCTGCGATTGATTCGGGAAATGCTCTATTTTGAGCCAAAGGGCAGGGGAACCAATCTGGCAGGGGCCTTGGAATACATGAACCGCGTCATTTCACGCCGCGCTGTGGTTTTTATGATTTCAGATTTCATGGCGCCGGATTTCACAAAGGCGCTCACGGTCACCAGCAGGCGACATGACTTGGTTGCCATGCCTGTCACGGATCCGGGCGAAAGCGAGTTGCCGGATGTGGGTATTGTCACGCTTGAGGATGCTGAAACTGGGGCTCAGATTGATGTCAACACATCCAATAGGGCGGTGAGGCGCGCGCTCTTTGATTTGAACGAAGAGCGCATGAGGACGCTCGAACGCCTGCTACGAAGCCGTCGCGTGGATATTGTGCAGCTTTCGACGGCGGAGGATTACCTTCTCCCTCTCCGGGCCTTTTTTGATCAACGCGAACGTCGACTTGCCGCATGAATCCAGCTGCTCCCGCTTCCACGCCCGCACCATTGAATGATATTGTCGGACCGGTTTGGTTTTGGCCGTATCCGCTCTGGATGACGATTGCTGCTGGCGTGGCGTTAATCCTTATTCTGGGGGCTCTTGCCTGGGGCTTGAAAAAACTTCTTGTTCGCAAAGCCACGCCGCCAACTAACCGCCAGAAGGCTCTTGCGGCGCTGGAGGTCTTGCGCAGTGGGATTTCTGGCGCAGATCCTTATGCTTTTGGGGTGACGGTGTCTGATGCTATCCGAGCCTATATCCGCTCGGAGCATCGTTTGGGGGCGACAACCCAGACGTCATTGGAGTTTCTGAATTCCATTCGAGGAAACCCGCTTTTTACTGAGAATGAGAAGTCTGGGCTTGGGGTATTTCTCGAAAAAACCGATCTTCTCAAATTTGCGCGAGCTGATGCCGGGGAAGACGAGATGCTGGACCTTCTTGATATCGCCGCCAGATTGGTGCGTGGAGAGGCCCAGTCCAAAAAAACAGGGGGCCCCTCATGAGCGCTCATTCGGCGTTTGCATTTGCGCACCCTTGGGTTTTGCTTCTGCTTGCTACGATTCCACTGTTTGCTTGGCTTAAAGGCAAATTCGGAGGCACGGCGGGAGTCACATTTTCCAGTACGTCGATACTGGCAAAAATCGGAAGCCGTCAACGGAGCCGGGCGGGGTCTTTTTTGGCGGCTCTGGTGTACTTGACGCTTGCGCTTTTCGTTGTGGCGCTGGCACGTCCTCAACTGGGTCGAGTGACCACGCGTGTGCAGGCGACCGGCGTGGACATTATGCTTGTGCTTGATGTTTCCCGCTCAATGTTGGCGGAGGACTTTACGATCGGCAACCGCCGCTCAAACCGCATAGATGCCGTCAAACTTGTCACCGAGCAGTTCATCCGCGAGCGCCCGAATGACCGCATCGGCCTCGTCGCCTTTGCCGGGCGCCCGTATCTTATGAGTCCACTCACTTTGGACCATGACTGGCTGATTAAAAATTTGGAGCGTCTGCGTACCGGGTTGGTCGAGGACGGCACTGCCATTGGGTCTGGCATCGCCTCAGCAGCAAACCGCCTCAAGGACAAGGAGGCGAAAACCAAGCTTATTCTGCTACTCACCGATGGAGACAATAACGCCGGCAAGGTCCAGCCACTCACAGCTGCCGAAGCGGCCAAAGCCCTCGGTATTCGTATCTACACAATTGGCGCCGGCACTGAGGGCGAGGCTCCCTTTCCGCTGACCAACCAGTTCGGCCGAACCGTCTATCGCAATGTGTTGGTGAAATTCGATGAAAAAACCCTCACCGACATTGCTACTATGACGGGTGGACGGTATTTCCGTGCAACCGATACGAACTCGCTGCGCACAATTTTTGGAGAAATCGACAAGCTCGAAAAAACCAAGGTCGAGGTCGAGAAAACCGCACAGTATCGCGATATTTTTATGTGGTTTCTTATTCCTGGCCTTGCCTGCTTAGCTCTGGAAATCCTGCTTTCCCAAACTGTATGGAGACGACTGCCCTGACATTTGGTGCCCCTCATTGGCTCTGGCTGCTTTTGGTTTTACCGCTCCTCGCGGGCTTGTTCATTTGGTCACACCAACGGGGCCGCGCGCTTGTGGCAAGAATCGTGGCTTCGCGGCTGCGTGATCAGTTGGCTGGTTCGGTAAGCCCTTTGCGTCGCATTTTACGTGCCTCCCTGCTCATTCTTGCCGTGGGTCTTGGGATAATCGCCCTCGCTCAGCCCCGCTATGGGGTTGACGAAAAAGAGACAAAACAAAAAGGGCGGGACGTCATTATTGCCATCGACACCTCGCGCAGCATGCTGGCAACGGATTTGGCACCCAACCGCCTGGCCCGCGCGAAGCTTTTTACCCAGGACCTGATTCGCCTATTGCAAGGGGATCGCGTGGGCCTTGTTGCCTTTGCAGGCGAAGCATTTTTGCAAGCTCCGCTTACTTTGGATTATAATGCTGTCACAAATGTCCTCGAGGAGTTGGATACCAACATCATTCCTAAAGGTGGAACAAACATTGCCGCCGCCATCACCGCCACTCGGGATGCCTTTGGAAAAGCCGAGGGACAAACGAGGGCGTTGATTATTCTCACGGATGGTGAGGAGCTCGACGCGGACGGGATCGCCGCGGCCAAGTCTGCCGCAGGGGAGGGAATCCGTGTTTTTACCGTTGGCATTGGATCGCCTGAAGGCTCGCTCATTCCTATTCGCCGTGAGGATGGGCGCTCGGATTTTGTTCGCGATACCGCTGGTAAGCCAGTCACCTCCAAGCTGGACGATTCTCGCCTCAAGGAAATTGCTGCAGTCACAGGTGGATTTTTTACGCCAATAAGTCCCGATGCCGCGCTCGAGGTCTTCCAAAAAGGCATTGAGCCAATGGAACTCAGTGAAACAGGCGTCTTCAGTGCTCGTCAGCCTATCGAGCGCTATCAGTGGCCGCTCGCTCTGGCGACAGCTTGTTTGATGTTTTCTCTTCTGCCCGGCGACCGCAAGCGTCGCTTGCCTGCGCTCCTGGCTTTGTTTTTCATCTCATCCCTTTCGGCTCAGGCGCAACTCGGTTTGGAGGAATACAAACAGGGTGATTTTGAAAAAGCAGAATCCGCATTTCAGGATCAGCTCAAAAAGCAGCCCGACTCGAGGCCCCTGCAATTCAATACTGGAGCGGCTGCCTACCAAACCGGTGATTTCGAAAAGGCTATTCTAAATTTTACAGAAGCTCTCCTTTCCGAGGATCAAAAGCTCCGCGAGGATGCCTCCTACAACCTTGCCAACTCGCTTGTTCGAAAGGGTGAGGCCGCAAAGGAAAACGATGTCAAAAAGACCAATTGGAAAAATGCGTTGGAGCATTACGAAGAAACGCTCCGCTTAAATCCAAACAACACGCCTGCTTCCCAAAATCGCGACATCACTAAAAAGCTTCTCGAAGATCTCGAAAAACAGGAGCAGCAGCAAAAACAAAAGGATCAAAAAGACCAAAAGGATCAGAAGGATCAGAAAGACCAGAAACAGGATAAACAAGATCAAGAGAACAAAGAGCAAGACCAGAAGGACCAGCAAAAGCAGAATCAAAAAGACTCCAAGAGCGATGAAAATAAAGACCAGCAAAAGCAGGACTCAAAGGATCAAAAGGACGGCTCAAATCAGAAAGACGAAGAGCAAAAGCAAGACTCTGAGAAAAAAGATTCTCCTAATCAGTCGGATCAAAACAAAAAGCCAAATTCACCCGAGCAGAAAAACCAGCCCAGCCCTGGTCCCTCTCCCACTCCTGGCGATAAAAAAGAGGGCGAACTCAAAAATGCCAGCGAGCCACAACAACCGCAACCGACTCCCCAACCCGGCGAGCAACCTCAGCCTGGGGATGCGGGGGGTGAGGAGAAGGAGGGCGAAATCAGCCCCAGCCAGGCGCGCGCTCTTCTGAACTCTCTTCGAGGCGAGGAGGAGAAGGTCAACCTGATTGAACAACAGCAATCCTCGCAAGAGGTCTTCCGCGACTGGTAAGAATTCTCCAATGTCTAGGTATCCCATAATCCTTATCGCTGCGTTGATTTGGCTTTTTTTTGCCGCTCCTCTTTTTGCTCAGGAGGCCACTGCTGGGCTTAGTAGTCCTGCCACTGGAGTGGGGCGGCCGGTTGAGCTCGTTGTGACTATCCGTGACGCTCGCTCTGCTGAGGTTCCGCAGAGTCTCGATGTGTCGGGGCTGCGCATTGATCTTCTCGGAAGATCCACGCGATTTGAGATGAACAATTTCAAGGTCACCTCATCGCTCACCTATACCTATTCTGTCCTGCCGCAGCGGGCAGGCGAGTTTGACATCCCTCCTATCGAGGTGCGTGTGGGAAATAAGGTGCTGAGAACAAATCCACTTCGCCTGAGTGTAGCCGATACCCCGCAAATGCAGTCTCCTCCCAGCCTGCCGAGTGGAGCTTCGCAGTCGATGCCTTCTCCACAGCGAGGCGTATCACAGAGCAAAGGGGTTCCCTTTTTTGGCGAGCTCGTGCTTTCCAAGAAAAAAGCCTACGTGGGCGAGGTCATTCCGGCGGAGTTACGCTATTACTTCAATGCCTCCATCGGCGGTGAAGTTGGGGATCGTCCGAACCTTGCTGGAGAGGGATTCACCGTCCAGAAGTTCGCGAGTGTTCCGAAACGTGAGCAGATCGTGAATGGGGAGAATTATAGCGTGTTTGCATTTCAAACCGCCATTACGGCGGCCAAGTCCGGTACGATTGAGATTCCGCCCGCCAAGTTGGAGGCCCGACTGCAGCTTCCCGGCAGCGCTCCAGCGGGTTTCGATGATTTTTTCCGCCAGTTTGGTGGCGCAGCTCCTCCAGGAATGTTTACAAACACGCAGGAGGTCGCCATTGAAACGTCTGCGACCGCCCTAGAAATTTTGCCACTGCCAAAGGTGGGTCGCCCGGATGACTTCGCCGGTGCCATTGGGAAATTCAAAATGGAAGCTACGGTGAGCCCCAAAAAAGCAGGACCGGGAGATCCCGTCACTCTGCGCGTTGTCGTTTCCGGGCAAGGAAATTTCGATGCGATGGGTGCACCTGTTCTTGTCGGCGATGACGAGTGGCGATCTTACCCCCCCAGTGAGAAATTTCAGTCATCAGACGCCATCAATTACGTGGGCGAAAAAATCTACGAGTTTCTCCTCGTAGCCCGCTCTGATCAGAGTCAAACGCCCGGCATCAGGTTTAGTTATTTCGATCCAGAAAGCGGAAACTATGAATTCCTCACCCAGGAACCTCTCCCGGTTCAGGCCCGCGCAGGGCAAGTTGCAGCCTCAACCAAAGAATCCGAGCCAGATCAGAAAAAAGTGGTTTCCCCTCCTGCGGCTGAAATTACCCCCATTTATGCCGGATCAGAAAGAGCCGGTGGGGCATCTCGTTGGACCTCGCTTTTCGTTCATCCTGCATTTCAAATGGCAAATGCTGCGCTTGGAGTTATCTGGATTCTTACTCTTGTTGCCTTGCTCATCTGGCGCTCGTCATCTTCGCCATCCAGCTTGCAGCGCCAAAAGCTCCGACGTCTGAAAACTCGTCTTGCCGCACTTGAAGCCTGCTCGGACTCCGAGTTCGCCGCTCGCGCTGTTGAATTCCTCCTGGTTGCACTTAGCACGGAGTCCGCCCCGCTCAATGCCGGTGGCCTAGTTTCTAAACTCCCTCTGGACGACGAGGCCAAGGCCACCCTGACAAATCTTCTCGCCTACGATGCGGAATCAAAATACTCCGCCAGCGGTGCGCAAGCCCTCGAGCGCGACACTCGGGTACGAATCCTTTCAGCTCTTAAAAAAATCGCCGCATGAGAACTTCGCGCTTAACTACCGCTCTTTTCATTTTTGTCTCAGTGTTCGTGCTGCATCGGAGCCATGCGGGAATTTTAGACGATGCCCGGGACCGGTTGGCGCATGGGGAATTCGACTCGGCCGCCACGTATTTTGAAAAGCATCTCCAGTCTGCCGAGCCTTCTGCGGCCGTTTACTATGAGCTTGGGCAGGCGCTTCAAAAATCCAACCGCGAGGCAGAGGCCGTCTTAGCTTATCGCAGGTCTCTTTTGCTTGATCCCCGCTTTGCTCTGGCTGCCAATGCGCTCGCTGAATCCAATGCTCGGCTTGGAGTGCCTTCAGCTTCTCCGACATGGTCCATGCGCTTCGCTGAAAAAATTCCCTTCGATTCCGCCGCACTTGCGGGCGCTATTCTTTTTTGGCTCGGTTCATTTCTCCTGATAGCTGCATTTGCCATTCCTCCAAAACGCACATTGCTTTTTCTTGCGGGCGCTGCGCTTTTTTTCTCTGGGCTGGGAGTGTGCCTGTTGGTCGCATTCATTGATCCTCGAGTCGCAGGAGCACATCAGGCGCTGATTATGAACCAAGAGGGGGCCAGCCTATACAAAGTTCCGTCGGAAGATTCCTCTGAAAAAATCACAACCCTCAATCCAGGTTCCCTCGTGAAAATCCTCTCGGCCCGCGGGCGCTGGTTCCACATCGAATTGCCCAATGGCCAGCGAGGCTGGTCTCCACAGCAGGGAACCGTGCCGCTCATCCCTTCGGCCTAGCTCACCGAACCTGTTTTATCGACGAATGAAAAAAAGATTGACGGGCGTCATGGTCGTTCGTACAACTTAACTCCACTCTGCGGGTGTAACTCAGTTGGTAGAGTGCAACCTTGCCAAGGTTGATGTCGAGGGTTCGAATCCCTTCACCCGCTCCAAAATAATCAGCCCATTCGCTGTTTTTTCGTTCATAGTGGGTTTCGTTTTCTTTCCTAAGGGAGATTCTTTCTCAGCCTTAAGAATTACTCAGATCAATTGGCTCTGCGCTCGATTTTTGGTCAAAAACTCAAAGGGAAGACAAATCGGATTCTCCAGTTCGAGGAAATTCAAGCATCTTAACGAAAACCTCGCTGTTCCTGAAGACCCTGCTCTCAATAAGCGAAACACCCTCGGCCCTCGGAAAACTGTTCCAAACTCAGCTCGGTTAACTAGTGCCATATCTCGATGGCGCATGGACAAGGTCTGATCGCGACTCCAGTGGCATGTGTTTTTCGAAAGGAAATTTCGTAGACTGATCATGTCTCTAAACTGGAATTCCACAGGAAAGATGCATGTCGCCAGTTGGACCTCCTCCCCCTCTGAATAGAAAAGCTCGGCTCTGGATGGCTCTTTACGATTGCCCTTTTCGCCTAGAACCTTGGCCGTAGATTTTCATGACTTGCGTTTTCAAAAGTTGTTTTTCCGCGATTGGAATTTTGCCGTTTGACATTTGCTAATGCGCTATTTAAATGTCCCCACGTGTCCCCTGCATCAACAAGGCTTTTTGGCAGTGCAAAACCACGACAATGTTCATGGGCGTGCTCTGGATTCAGTATAATTTTCATTGGAATGAGCACTGTTCTGCTCTCTCTCTCGAGTGCATCAGCTCAGCAAAGTGTTCTGACTCTCCGCGAGGCTGAGTTTCGCCACCGTTGGTCAGGGCCACAAGAGGACAAGGTCTCCACTCCGCAGTATTTTGAGCCGGGTGGGGGATTGGATGAGGAATCAGCCGCCGCAGAGCAAATTGATGCAGAAAACAATCAGCCTAGCGTTGAGAAGACACTTGATCAACTGGCAGAAAAAATCCAACGAGGCTTGAGATTTGGGCCGCTTGATTTTCAACTTGGTCTCTCGAGCGGTTGGGAATATTCCTCGCAAAATTCCGTCGGTGATGGCACGGATTTCAATAATTCCAACAGTCTTTTCGCCGCGCCTACGGTCGGCATCCTCTACGAACGGGAGGTTGGCGTTTGGAATGTCTCCGCGCGCTATGGAGCTGGCTACCGTTACTATTTTAATCCAGACTACACCGCGGCTGGCACTGCCAATCAAAGGAATCCTTTGTTCATGACCGGAGGGGTGGATGTGGGATACAATACGAGTCGTCTTACGATGAATCTAAATGCCAGCGCTTCTTCAGGAACCGGTTATGATCCAGTCGCTGGAGCCAATAACTGGCAGACCTCGACCTCTGCGGGGCTGTCCGTCCGCTACATCATCAGCGATGAGCTCAGTGCGGGTGGCGCGCTTTCGGGTACCTACTCCAACACGGCCGACGCCCAGGTAGCTCCCGGGGAGACCTCTCAGCCTAACAGCAACACGCTTAATGCCGGTGCAAGCGTTTTCACCGACTACATGTTGACTCCCAAGACGAATGTGCGCCTGCTTCTCAGTGCGGGTGAGGATTTGCAGGATTTTGAAGGAGGCATTTCCGAGGGGCGTCGTTATTACGATTCAATGCTTCTGTTCACCTATCAGCTCGCTCCCAAATTGTCTGTTGATGCAGGCGGGGGTGCGGGCTATGTGCAGGATCAGAACATTCCGGATCCCAAATACACTGGACTTCGTCCTGTTTATACTGCTGGCATCAACTACACCCCGACGGAAAAGACATTTTTCAAAGCAAAATTCGGAATGCAGGGAGCTGATGTGAAGCCCAATTTCAGTTTGGTGGCTGGATGGGATGCGAGGGAGAAAACGCGACTCTCACTCTCGGTCTATCAGAATCAAGGCTTTTCCAGCCTTTCGCCGGATCAGTACAATGTGACGCGAGGAATTCTTGGCACTGTGGCGCAACGCCTTTTCAAAGGAATTAATTTTTCTCTCTCCGCTGGCTATGAACAATCGGACTACGTTTCCCTTACCAATGAAAAGCTGAATAATCCCGATGAGGGTCCTGCATCTTACTGGCTGGCCAACGCCTCGATTTACTGGCGTCTCCGCGAATGGCTCGGCTGGCAAAATACTATGCAGATTTCCGCAGGCCAAGGGAACAGCGATCAAATCCAAACGACATTTAACACCAGCTTGAATTTGACCTTCTAACAGCCCTCGCCTACTTTCCTTTCTGAATGTCAGCACTTTTTTCCCTTCGGTATAATTTTGCTCTGATCTGCTTCTTAGCTTTCTTGGCTCAACCAAATTTCCTGTGTGCTGCCCCGCCGGTTCTCCCAGCGCCACAGACACAATCTGATCCGACTTCAGCTACCCCTGCCGCGTTTCGGCAGGATGCTCCCGCCTCTAGCCCGCGAGCTGCTACTTCTGATCGTGCCGCGGGAGCAGATGCTCCCATTCCCAGCCTCATGGCTGGAGAGGGGGACTACATTTTGGCTCCGGGTGATACTTTGGATCTGATGGTTTACCGCGAACCGGACCTAGGAATGAGATCCAAGATCGCAAAAGACGGCCGAGTCCAGTTGCCACTCCTGGGAGAAGTAAAAGTCGCAGGAATGAGCGTGCGCGATGCCCAAGAGCAAATTCGCAAACTCTATGATGCCGATTACCTCGTGGACCCCCAAATCTATCTCAATATCGCCTCCTACACGCAGCGGAAGATCACCGTCATAGGTCAAGTCGCTCGTCCCGGCAGCTACGAATTACAAGGAAATGAATCGCTTGGAATCTTGGAAGCCATTGGCATGGCGGGTGGCTTCACTCGAATCGCCGATACAAAAAATGTCGTCGTCAAACGCCGCACGGGGGACAAGGTAGAAACCATCAAGGTCAATACCAAGCGCCTTGAGTCCTCAGAGGGTGGGAGCTTTCAAGTTCTGCCCGGAGACATTCTCACGGTTGGTGAGAGTTGGTATTAAAAATCCCACGTCAATAATTGGATAAGAATTTCGGATGAATAAGGAAACAGAAACTAAAATACCAACCGCTCCAGCCCAAGATGCGATTGATTGGCATGAGTACTTCCATGCGGTGGTTGACAGACTGTGGATTGTTATCTTGTGCGTTGTCCTCGGGGGCATCTATGCGGGAGTTAACCTCTCCAAAGTCGAAACCAAATACCGCGCCCGAGCGGTCCTTTTTATCGAGCAAGACTCAGCTCGCGTTCTTGACCCCAAAATGGAGCAGGTTCGAGATGAACAGATCCGCAGCATTGACATGATCAATACTGTGGTGGATCTCCTTCGTAGCTACCCTTTTGCGCAGCGCGTCTCCGCGCGCCTCAAGCTGGATCAAGATCCCCGATTCCTTGCGGCGGCGGGTATTTCGGCACGGGATGCATCCCCCGATCGCGTTGCCGCGTCCTTGAGTTCGATGTCAGCAGCGGTGTATCGCAACAACACGCGTCTCATTGATCTGATGATCACTTCGGCAGATCCGAACCTGTCGGTCAAACTCGCAAATGCTTACTGCGATGAGTATATCCGCTATGTCTTTGAGAGACGTGCCGATGCCTCCAAATCTGCCACCCAGTTCCTTCTCGAGGAGGCGGATCGTCTGAGAAAAAAAATGCGCGTTTCCGAAGAAGCCATGCAAAGTTTCCGCGAGCGTGAGCGCGCAGCATCGATCGAAAACATGTTGAGCTCCGCCCAAGCACAGGTCTCGGAAATTTCGAATATCCAGTCGGAGATTCAAAAGCGCATTCAGCAGATCGACAGCGATCTGGCTGTTGTCAGGTCCAACAAAGGGGCCGTCGAAGAATTGCTCTTCCTGCCAAGTGTGGCTGCGGAGCCCAAGGTCGCTCAATTTTCCGAATCCCTCAATGCCCGCCAGCGGGAGCTGACCTTACTCTCCCAACGCTACCGCGCTAAGCATCCCGCTTACATTTCCATTAAAACTCAGATTGATCTCACGAAAGCCGATCTGCGTCGGGTTCTCAATGATGCCGTAAACCTCCTAGAAACCGCCCGCAACCGACTTGATGTTCAAGCGAATGAAATAAAAATCGCACGCGAAAAAGCAGAGGGTCGTCTCCTCGAGGTTACCTCAAAAGCCATCGAGTATAATGATATCAAGCGCGAACAGGAGACCGACCAAGCTCTCTACAACTCCGTGCTTTCCCGTTTAAAGGAAGTTGATATTACCAAGCAGCTCACAGAGTCGCCTGTTCGCATTCACGAGCCCGCTGTCGGGGCGGCCCCCATTCGTCCCAGTGCAACCAAAACTTGGATGCAAAGTCTCATCGGCGGATTGGTCGCCGGCATTGCTCTGGCCATCGTGCTTTTCTTGCTCGATACGAGCATCAAGACAGTCGACCAGGTGGAGCATTTTACCGGCGTGAATGTGATCGCAGCGATCCCCAAGCTGAGCCTCTCCACGCGAGCCAGCGTGCTCGTCACCAATGAAGAGCGCTCCGGCGTGGTAGCCGAGTCCTTCCGATCGCTTCGAGCCTCGCTCACGCTTCACCGCCTCAATGAAAATGCCCGTACGTTTCTCTTCACCAGCTCCATGCCAAGTGAAGGAAAGACGTTTTGCAGCTCCAACTTCGCGGTGACACTGGCTCAGCAAGGGTTCAATACGCTCTTTATTGACGCCGATCTTCGCAAGCCCGGCGGATCTATCGTGTTCTTCGGTGAGAATCGTAAACCGGGTCTTTCCGAGTTGCTCATGCGGTCCTGCTCGATGAAAAATGCGATCATGTCGACGCATATTGATGGTCTTAGCGTTCTGACCGCAGGTGGTCGCGCTCCGAATCCATCCGAGTTGCTAACGTATGAGAACATTGAGCGGGTTCTAAGCGAGGCGATTTCGAAATACGACCGTATTGTCGTGGACTCTGCTCCTCTGCTTGCCGTGAGTGATACCCTTTTGGTCGCTCCCCACATTGATCTTTGTACCCTCGTGGTGCGCGCCTTCGGCACTCCGCGTAAAATGGTGGCTCGAGCAATCAAGTCCCTCGAAGAAACCAAAACCCAGCCCGCCGGCCTAATCCTCAACTTCCTGCCAAGCGGCCGTGGAGGCTATTATGCCTACTACTATTCGGGTAAGTACTACGGTTCCTATGGGGCAAAGGGTGTTTACGGTGAATAAAAAATTATGACAACCATAAACTCTCAATCACCCGGAAAGCTTTGGATGCTGCTCGGCGGAGGTTTCTCCATCCTCGTTGGCGTCTTCGCCATCAGTGCTCCTGTCCTGTTCTCATACGTGATCACGGCTTTCATCGGCGCACTTTGCCTTGTGAGCGGTATCATAGGCTTTTTTCAAGCCCTCTTTGGGAAAGACATTTCTCACCGCATTCTGTCCGGCTTCTCCGCAGTGATACGCATCGCTGCGGGGTCTGCGCTCTTCATTTTTACAGAATCTGGGATGGAAACCCTCACCCTTATCCTTGGGGTTGTTTTCCTCGTTGAAGGCGTTTTTTGCATCTTCACTTCGATCCGTATTCGCGCCAATAAAGCTTGGTTTTGGCTCTTCCTCAATGGAGTCGTGGCCCTGCTCCTTGGCGGCATGATCTATGCTCGTTGGCCACTGGATTCCGGGTGGGTCATCGGTTTGCTTTATGGAATCCAGTCGATTTTCAGCGGGAGTGCGCTGCTCATGCTGGGATTTGCTGCAGGTAAGGAATCTTGAAGTTTCTGTAAAACCAAGTACCGTTTCCGGCGATTCAATCAAAACCTGCGATTGATATTTCTCCCAAAAGCGTAAAAGTCATGCCCAAGGGTGAAAAAGACGTCTCAGTATATTTCTCAAGGTTTTAAAAAAATATCCGACGATCTAGACTTTCTCATGGGTTGCCTGGAGGAAGTTCTGAGGGAACTCGGAGAAAACGCAGTTGCTGACCGCTTGCCGTGGGTGGGCACCAAGGAGGGTGGCTGTGAGGGCTTTGAACAGGCCACCTCCATTGCTTTTCAGTTGCTCAACATGGTCGAGGAGAATACCGCTGCGCGCACACGCCAACTCCGCGAAATCGAATCTGGCGGAGAACCTGAACCAGGCTTGTGGAGCAGCTTGCTCTCATCCTGCTCGACCTCGGGGATGACGGCTCCAGAAATTGCTGCACTTTTTCCAACCCTTTGCATCGAGCCTGTGCTCACAGCGCATCCCACCGAGGCGAAGCGCTCCGCCGTCCTCGAGCAGCACCGTGCACTTTATCGATTACTCACGTCCCGCGAGAGCCAGAGTCTTTCTCCGTCCCAGCAGAAGGCTCTTCGCGAAGAATTCAAAGTCGTGCTCGAGCGCCTCTGGCGCACCGGTGAAATCCTCCTCGAGAAACCTGATGTCGCCACCGAGCGTCGAGGGGTTATTTATTTTTTACGAGAAGTCTTTCCCCCGGCGCTGGCTCGTATTGACCAACGGCTACGCGAAGCCTGGCTCCGTGAAGGCTTTGATCCTTCTTTGCTTGCCGACCCCCTCACCATGCCGCTCATTCGCTTTGGCACGTGGGTGGGTGGGGACAGGGATGGACACCCGCTTGTCACAGCCACAGTCACCGAAATCACTCTCCGCGAATTGCGCGTGAGCGCGCTGATTGTTCTCCATCGCCAATTGGAAGACCTCGCTGCCAACCTCCCGCTATCCAGTAATTTTCAAGACTTCCCGGACGATCTCCAAAAGTCGCTGGACCAATTTCGCCGTGAAAATCCGATTCTTGCTCAGAGCCTTTCCTCAAGCTATTCCGATGAGCCATGGCGTCAGTTCATCATCCATCTTCAGGATCGATTGCCACTCTCTACTGGAGAAATTGAGGACGCAAAAATTCTGGAAAGTGGGATTCGTTTCAAGCACCCGAAAGAACTCGATGCCCACCTCCAGCAGCTTGCCCAGGCACTTCATGCCGGTGGGGCTGGGCGCCTTGCTGACTTTGCCGTGAATCCGGTGCGCCGAACACTCGATACATTTGGCTTTCACCTTGCAAATCTCGATATCCGTCAGAACAGCCGATTTCATGATCTTGCGGTTGATCGCCTGCTTGAGGCTGGTGGGGCTGCGGATTTTAAATTCTCTGAGTGGAGTGAGGAGCGGCGTCTATCGTTTTTGACTCAGGAGCTCAGCTCCCCCCGCCCGTTCCTTAGCAAGGGCACCCCAGTTGGTCGCGAGGCCGATGATGTTTTGGCCTGCTATGGAGTACTCCAGAAACACATCGAAAAGCACGGGATCGATGGGATTGGCTCACTGATTGTGAGTATGACGCGTCGGCTTTCGGATTTGCTTGTGGTCTATCTCCTCGCCCGAGAGGCGGGTCTCGCTCGATGGACGACTGAGGGGCTTGTCTGTGATCTTCCTGTGGTGCCACTCTTCGAGACCCTTGAGGATCTCGAGCGCGGTCCGGACATCGTTAGGCAATTTCTGGCTCATCCACTCACACTCCGTAGCCTCGCTCTTCACAGCAATCGATCGAATCGAAATGTCGAAGACCATCCGAGTTTGCCTGTGCAGCAGGTGATGATTGGTTACAGCGACAGCAATAAGGATTGTGGAATCTTTGCGAGCCAGTGGGGTCTTCACCAGTCTCAAAGCGCCTTGGCACAGGTTGGGCGTGATGCCGGCGTGAAAATTCGCTTTTTCCACGGGCGCGGGGGTACCATTAGCCGAGGCGCGGGGCCTACACACCGATTTCTGGCAGCACTTCCTCAGGGGTCGGTGCGTGGCGATCTCCGAGTTACCGAGCAGGGCGAGACCATTTCCCAGAAATACGGCACGATTTCCTCCTCCGTTTACAACCTTGAATTGCTTCAGGCGGGTGTCGCCGCCGTTTCGCTCCACGACATCTCCGCACCCATCGAAAAATCATTTGCCGAGGCATGTGAGTTTCTCTCCGAGGCGAGCCGCGAAGCCTACACGCGTCTCATTGCCCACCCGGATTTCATGGCCTATTTTTCGGAAGCCACGCCGATCGATGCTCTCGAGACAAGCCGGATCGGTTCGCGTCCCTCCCGACGCACTGGGCAGCGCACCCTTGCAGATCTCCGAGCTATCCCTTGGGTTTTTAGTTGGAATCAAAGCCGCCATTATCTTCCCGGTTGGTTTGGGGTGGGCTCGGCGCTTCAGTGCCTTCAGAGGGAACGGCCCGAGTTGTTTCAAAATCTGCGTTCTCAACTTAAAAAATCCCCCTTCCTTTATTATGTTCTGACCAATGTGGAAACGAACCTTGCCAGCGCGGATCGCGAGATGATCGAGATCTACGCTGGGCTCGTTCGTGATTCCCGTGTAAGGAAGTCCGTACTTAAAATCATTCTCGCTGAGTTCGATTCCACCCGAGAAATGATGGCCCTTGTTTTTGGAAGCACGTTGGAAAAACGGCGCCCCCGTATGTTGAAAACCCTGGCGCTTCGGGATTCTGGGCTCCGTGCGCTTCATGTGCATCAGACCAAGCTTTTGGCCGAATGGCGGTGTGCAGAGTCTACATCCAAAAGCCGTCTCCTTCCAGAAGTGCTGCTGAGCATCAATGCCATTGCCAGCGGACTTCGCACAACCGGCTAGCTGACTAAAAAAACTTCACCGCCCCAACATGGCCGTGTAGTGTTCTCCGTTGAATCCAAGATTTATGGGCAACATCTATAATAATATTGTCGAAACAGTCGGTCACACTCCCCTTGTGAAGCTCAATCGCGTCACTGCTGGTCTCCCAGCAACCATCGCTCTCAAGTGTGAATTTTTTAATCCGCTCGGTAGCGTGAAGGATCGCATCGGCATGGCCATGATCGAGGACGCCGAGCAGAGCGGTATTCTTAAACCCGGCACGGTCATCATCGAACCCACCAGCGGAAATACTGGAATCGCCCTCGCATTCGTTGCAGCGGCTAAGGGCTACAAAATCATTCTCACTATGCCAGAGACGATGAGTCTCGAGCGACGCACGCTTCTCGCCCTGCTCGGGGCCAAGCTTGTCCTCACTCCCGGCTCGGAAGGCATGCGCGGAGCCATTGCCAAGGCCGAGGCCCTCGTGCAGGAGACGCCAAACTCTTGGATGCCTCAGCAATTTAATAATCCCGCTAATCCCGCCATTCACATTAAAACCACAGCCGAAGAGATTTGGAATGACACTGACGGGAAAGTGGACATCGTCGTAGCGTCTGTCGGCACGGGGGGCACGATCACCGGCTGCGTCGAAGCGCTGAAACCCCGCAAACCGTCCTTCCAAGCTATCGCCGTCGAGCCAAAGGATTCCCCGGTCATTTCTCAAACTCTCGCAGGTGAGCCGCTCAAACCCGGCCCGCATAAAATCCAAGGCACAGGTGCCGGATTCGTTCCAAACAATCTTCACTTAAAAAATTCGGCAGGCGAAGCCCAAATTGTCGAGTGCATTCAAGTCACGAATGACGAAGCCTTCGCCATGGCCCGTCGCCTTGCTAAGGAAGAGGGGATTCTCGGGGGCATCAGCACTGGGGCCAATGTGTGCGCAGCCATTCAGGTGGCCCAGCGACCAGAAAACGCCGGCAAGCTCATTGTCACCATTGGCTGTTCCACTGGAGAGCGCTACCTGAGCACCGCCCTTGCAGACGAAGCCCGCGCGGAGGTGGGAGCCTAATATGGAACCCGTCAATCAACCTGTTCTTCAAGGGCCCTCGTTAGAGTCATCTTCTTTCGAAATGGAACTTTTTTGGGAGCGCAACAAATCCCTCATCATTGGCGGAATCACAGCGCTTGTGGTGGGCGGCGTCGCTCTGTTTTGTTTCTTCGCTTACTCTTCATCACAGGAGGCCGCAGCACAAAAACTCCTTGCGGAGGCAAATGGCCTCGAGGCCTTGCGAGTCGTCGTGGATAAATTTGCAACGAGTATGCCTGCTGCGGATGCCCTCATGCAGATCGCTGCGGCCGAGCGAGCCGACGGCAATATGGAAAAATCCACCGCTGCTTTTCAGGAATTTCTTAAACGTTTCCCAAAGCATTCATTGGCCGGGGGGGCACTCTTAGGCATTGCTCAAAACCAAGATGCTTCAGGCGACATCGCATCGGCTATCGTGACATGTCAGCAGGTAGTCACCCAATTTCCGCAGAGCTACGCCGCACCTTTTGCCGCTTACATGGAAGCCGAAATTCTCCTCCGCGAGTTAAAAATCGAAGAAGCTCGTCGAGGCTTTAATATGGTGGTCAGCCAGTTTCCAGCATCACCCGCAGCAAGAATCTCCGCAGGCCAACTTTCCCGCCTCGGCCAAGGTGCCTCCGCAGCCGCCCCAGCCCCATAGGCCCGGGCTCATTCGCCAAAGCAATATGGCGAATTCATAGAACAAAGCGCCTTTGACCCTCATTGGCACTTGCTGTCGGAAAAACCGAACCCCCTTCATGATTGCGATCACCATCGAGAACCTCGTTAAAAAATTTGGCGAGGCCGTGGCTTTGAATGGCATTTCCCTCCGGATCGAGCCTGGCGAGTTGTTCTTTCTCCTCGGTCCCAGCGGGTGTGGAAAAACCACACTCCTTCGAAATATTGCAGGTTTTTACATCCCAGACGAGGGTCGCATTTTCTTCGGTGATGAGGATGTGACTCGCTTGCCTCCGCACAAGCGCAACACGGGAATGATGTTTCAGAGTTACGCCCTCTGGCCTCATATGACTGTTGCAAAAAATGTCGCCTTTGGGCTAGAGGAGCGGCGCATCGCCTCGGTAGAAATTCGTCAACGAGTGGAGGCAGCTCTCGAATCGGTTCAGATGCGGCAATTCGCAGATCGTAAAATTGCCCAACTCTCCGGTGGCCAACAACAGCGAGTCGCGCTTGCTCGAGCTTTGGTCATCCGCCCTCGCTGTGTCCTGCTCGATGAGCCTCTTTCAAACCTCGATGCCCGCCTTCGTCTCGAAATGCGCTCCGAAATCCGTCGTGTCTGTAAAGAAAACGGCCTCACTGCGATTTATGTCACGCATGATCAAAAGGAGGCCCTCTCCATCTCAGATCGTATGGCCGTTCTGGAAAACGGCCGGATCGCTCAGATTGGAACCCCTGAGCAAGTTTATCGCCGCCCTCGAACCCGTGTGGTGGCTGACTTCATCGGCGAAACAAATTTCCTGATAGGAAAAATCCAATCCCTCGAAGGAGCCAAGGCGCTCGTTGAAACAGCCGAAGGGCCTTTCGAGGGCTTTCTTGGCGATCCCGATTGGAAACCGTCGCTCAATGACGAGGTTCTTGTCAGCGTGCGTCCCGAAAGTTGGTTGCTGCGAAATGACTCCGCCTCCGTGAATGTCGTCAAAGGCCGTATTGGTGAGTCGATTTACCTCGGTGAGGTCGCACAGTATCGCCTTCAAACCAACCACACGGATCTCAAAATTTTCGAACTGAACCCGCGCATTTCCTCGCGTAGCAGAGATCGGGAGATATTTGCGGTCGCGAGCTCCGATGATGTTGTGCTTCTTCAGCCTTGAGCCGTTCGTGAAACATCCCCGCTCGCCATGACTCAAAGAATCCTTTTGGTGGTCGCCACCCTTGCGCTCGTCGTGGCTGTCCCCTTTCTTCTCAAACCACGCCAAAACCTCCTCGCTCATGCCGACGACTCCCTCGTCATTATCTCTCCTCACAACGAAGCTGTCCGCTACGAGTTTGCGACCGCGTTTTCAAATTACTACAAAATCAAAACCGGACGCTCGATCCGAATCGACTGGAGGTTGCCAGGCGGCACAAGCGAGATTTCCCGCTTTCTTGCTGGAGAATACCTTGCCGCTTTTCAGTACGCCTGGACATCGCAGGGACTGGCTTGGACGCCGGAATCGGCTGCGGCATTCGACAATCCAAAAATCATACTTCCCGATGATCCCTCTCTGGACGGCCCCGAACAGGCTGCACGCCGGTTCTTTCTAAACTCTGATACCAGCATCGGCATCGATCTTTTCTTTGGTGGAGGGGCCTATGATTTCGAGCAGCAAGCTAAGGCTGGCCGGCTCGTGGCGACTCATGTGATCAAGGATCACGCCGAGTGGTTTGCGGAAGATTCGATCCCACAGCACCTCTCGGGAGAAAATTTCTACGATCCGCAAGCTCTCTGGATCGGTGCCTGCCTCTCATCATTCGGTATTTGCTATAACTCCGACTCGCTTCGGCGCTTGGGTGTTGCCAATCTCCCCTCCGCTTGGCGCGACCTCGCAGATCCCATCTTTTTCGGGCAGGTTGCCCTTGCCGACCCAACCAAAAGTGGGTCCGCAGCCAAGGCTTATGAAATGGTCATCCAGCAACAGATGCAGGAACTCGTGCGCACCGCAGGCCGGAGCGACGAAGACGTACTCGCAGCAGGATGGAAACGTGGACTAGAAATCATTCAGGCCGCCTCAGCAAATTCTCGCTACTTCACCGATTCCGCCCCCAAAATCCCCCTTGATGTTTCTCTCGGTGATTCTGCAATCGGGATGTGTATCGATTTTTATGGCCGATTTCAAAGTGAGGCCGTGAAAATTGGAGATATCCCATCGCGGCTACAATACTTCACGCCAGAGGGGGGATCCTCCGTTGGGGTCGACCCCATAGCTCTCCTGCGTGGCGCTCCAAATCGTGCGGCAGCGGAGGAATTCATTGCGTTTGTGTTATCGTTGGATGGACAGAAACTCTGGAATTTCAAAGTGGGGGCGCCCGGTGGACCAAAAAGATACGCTCTTAGGCGCCTCCCCATCCGCAAGGAACTCTACTCGCCGGAATACTTGGCATTTCGCTCTGACCCCCACGTGCAACCCTACGAGGAAGCCAAAAAATTCTCCTATAACCCGACTTGGACCGGGCCGGTCTTTCGTGTCATGGCATTTATCATCCGGGTCACTTGCCTCGATCTCCACCATGAGCAAAAAGAAGCTTGGGAGGCTCTCATCAAGTCCGGCTTTCCCAGTGAAGCCCGCAAAGTTTTTTTTGACCTTTCCGCAGTCAATTACCAAGCTGCTCGCACAACAATCAAAGAGGCGCTCACTTCAAAAAATCGCCTCGATGAGGTCCGACTCGCCAAGGAACTTGCTGATAAATTCCGCCTGCAATATCGAGAAGCGGCCCAGTTAGCGAAGGAGGGAGAATGACACATAATCTCACGAACGCTGGAAATTCCACGCAATGAGCCATTCCATCTCCAGACTCGTCTTCTTCCTCACGGCTTGCTTCTTCGGGCTGTTCTTTCTCTGGCCGATTGCTGAAACGCTCTGCGGAGCTTTCGTCGGCTCGGATGGTCAATTCACGACCGACTATATCGTCGAGGTTTTTCGTAATCCCCTCTATGTCGAGGGTCTCTGGAATTCACTGCAGATGGGTATCTGGAGTACTCTGCTCTCGGGTTTAATCGCGATTCCGCTTGCATGGATGAGCGACCGTTTTCTGTTTCCAGGAAAATCACTCCTCGGTGCGTTGATTCTTGTCCCAATGATCATGCCTCCCTTTGTGGGAGCCATTGGCATCAAACAAATTCTGGGCCAGCAAGGGGCTTTGAACGCGTTCCTGCTGGACATGGGGCTCGGCAATGCCGCGCATCCCATTGATTGGCTGGGCGAGGGGAGAATGTGGGGCGTGATTGTTCTCAATGCCCTTCACCTCTACCCGATCCTCTATCTCAATGTGCTCGCTGCTCTCGCAAACGTCGATCCAGCTATGGAGGAAGCCGCTGAAAACCTAGGGTGTACCGGGCTTCGCAAATTCCGTCGGATTACCCTCCCGCTCATCATGCCCGGGATTTTTGCCGGTGGGACGATCGTTTTTATCTGGTCGTTCACCGAGCTTGGT
>CANMQB010000018.1 GCA_947499885.1 Spartobacteria bacterium | reverse complement strand
GCATTGTGGCCTTGTGCCACGTGCGACCATCATTTGAGAGGCTGTCTTGAGGATGAATCCGTGCCGATAAGGCCCACTCGCGGATTTGATCAAATGGCACAGGGCCAAACTTTTCACCATCCGCATACTTTCGCAGAATCCACTGGGAGGAATTGCCTGTCACCATCACAAACCCATCATTCGCGCAAAAACTGACCATTGCAAGAATTCATCTCCTCTTGGCGAACGGCAGCGAATGCAGCTCGCATGTTGCTCGAGCCCACCAAAAGGTGTAAAGACATCTTCCATGCAAACACCAACAAGCTTGGCTTCTCCGGCGGAGCGTTCTTCATTTCCCCTTTGGCGACCCCTACTGGTTCTCGCTCTCGCAGCGCTCACCGTGATCGCTTGTCTGTGGGGAACCCCGCCCGCCACGAAATCGGAGCCAGGCATTGTGATGAAACTTCCCGGTACGCTCGTTGGCCTCTGGGGAAGCGAGCAGCCCGTTTCCGAATCCGAGAAGGTCATCCTTCCCGCCGACACAGAATTCGCTAAGAAGTTTTACTCGGACGGGCTTGGTAATGACATTCACTGCCAAATCGTGCTTGCCGGAGCGGAAAAGCGGAGCATCCACCGCCCTGAAGTGTGTTTGCCGGCGCAGGGATGGACGATTAAGAGTGGTGAGGTCATGCCAGTACCGCTGGCTGATGGAAGGACGTTGGACGTGATGAAGCTCACCGTGTCCAGACCTGTCACGCTCAATAACGGCACACAGCGCGAGTTGACCTCGATCTTCTGCTATTGGTTCATTGGAAAGCACACCACGACGCCACACCATTTTGTGAGAGTGCTAAAAACGAACTTCGACATGCTGCTTCACAATACGAACCACCGCTGGGCCTATGTGATCGTGAATGCTCCAGTGTTAGAGGGTTTCGTGTCTCAGGGCAAAAATCTGGAGCAGACGACAGCTCTGATTCAGTCCGCCATTGCCGAGTTAGCTCCTCAAATCATGCCCGAGAAGTAAATCGACACTGTAAAAAAAGAGCCGCCTGGAGTCGGGCGGCTCTTTGTTTGTAGAGTCTGAAAAATTAGCGTTTCGAGAACTGGAAGCGTTTGCGGGCGCCGGGTTGGCCGGGCTTTTTACGTTCCTTCATGCGAGGGTCGCGTGTGAGGAGGCCTTCCTGCTTGAGCGGGGCGCGAAGCGCTTCGTCAATCTCGATGAGCGCGCGGCTGATAGCCAAGCGCAAGGCACCGGCTTGGCCGTTGACGCCTCCGCCGACCGTGCGCACGACGAGGTCGTAGGCATGAACGGAGTTGGCGATCTCCAGCGGACGGAGAATCTGGTTTTGGATCGAGAGGCTTGGAAAGTAGTCGGTGAAATCACGTCCGTTGACCTTGATGGCCCCGGTACCTGGTTGCAGACGGATGCTGGCCACGGAAGTCTTGCGGCGACCTGTGGTTTGGATGGGTGCGGCGGCTTTGCTCATACGAAAAATCAGGCGGCTTGGGGATTTTGTGCAGTGTGTGGGTGCTCGGCACCGGCGTAAACTTTCAGCTTCCCGTAGAGGGCGCGACCGAGGCGGTTGTGGGGAATCATACCACGCACAGCGCGTTCGATGAGAAGCTCGGGACGGCGCTCGCGACGGGCGCGGAAGGTTTCGGATTTATGCCCGCCGACGAAGCCGGAGAAGCTCATGTAAGTTTTAGCGATTTCCTTTTTGCCACCGATGGTGACTTTGGAAGCGTTGAGGACGACGACGAAGTCACCGGTGTCAACGTGCGGAGTGAAGATCGCTTTGTTTTTTCCGCGAAGGAGATTGGCAGCTTGCACTGCGACGCGGCCGAGAGGTTGACCGGCGGCGTCAATGACCCACCAGTTGCGCTTCACCTCTTCGGATTTGGCTGAAAATGTTTTCATTCTTTTGATATCGAGGGCAGAGCACTCTGCATGAGTGCTTCCCATCTGTCAAATCCTGAGGCAAAAATGTTTTTCTTTTTGCCGGGGGCATATCCGTTAGGAGATCTATGAAAGAGAATAGGAGGTTTGGTTTCTCATTTCGTTCGTGCATGACTTCGCAAGGAAGAGTCTATTGTCACAATGTCTGAAATGATTTTACCCGACTTGCAGGCCTGCGTGCTCTGCGAAGATGTGCGCCAGGAGGCCAGTGGCCAGCAAACGCTCATCGGAATTGTCGGAATGATTCCTGCCCCGGTCCTTCCACTGGGATTTTTTAAGCTCTGCCTTTGGACCCGCTGGTGTGGTGGCATCGGTCAATTTGTGCAGCGTTCGGCGATTCTCAGTCCAGAGGACGAAACACCCATCGCTGAGAGCGAGGTGGAATTCCAACTCCCGTCACTGGACGCGCACGCAACAAACGTCCATGTGTTTGGCGGTCTCCAGATTCCGACGCCAGGAGTTTACACGGTGGAAGTCAAAATCGACGGCGAGCTTCGCCTTCGCTTTCCGCTCCCTGTGGTGCAGGTGCAGACTCAGCCGCACGGTTGAACTAGGCGCTTGCGATCAATTCAGGCAAAGCGGCCTTGTAGCTTGGATAGACCGGCATCCATCCGACGGAACGCAATCGCCGATTGCTAATCCGTTTGCTCGTCCATCCACGCTTTCGATTCAGATCGGCAGGCCCCTCGGGTGGAAGGGCGCGATTGAGAAAGCCAGCGATCCATCCATAGATTTCGCGTTGGCTGGTCGGCGTGTCATCGCAGACATTGTAAACACCCGAAGCCATCTCGTTCTGTGCTAGAGCCAGCAGCGCGCGCGCCCCATCATCACGGTGGATTTGATTGATCCAACGATGCCCGCCTGCTTCGAGAAGCGCCGAACCATCGAGAAATTTTTTGAGCAGCACCGAGCGGCCCGGCCCGTAAATGCCCGCCAATCTGGCAACAATCCCGCCCGAATCCAGAGCGATTTTTTCCGCCTCGAGGAGAATTTGTCCGGTCTCCCGATCCGGTTCGGCAGGGGATTCCTCGTTCACCCAACTGCCATCTGACTGGGAATAAACAGAGGTGCTGCCTGTAAAAATGAGACGCTTCGGAGAGAATGCCTTGAGCAGGTGCTCCAAGCCATCGCGGTAGACTGCGCGGTAGGCATCCGCCCCGCCACGCCCGGAACTCGCACAATGCAGTATCACATCGGGATCGCTCCAGCCGGCGGGAACGGCCATGGGCTTTGAAATGTCGGAAACAGCCACGGCAAAGGGAGAGCCAGAAAGGCGGGCTGCGGACTCCGCCGTGGCGCAGAGACCCAGCACACGCCACCCGGCCTCCAAAAAGAAACCGGCTGTGGCTTCTCCAAGGAAACCACAGCCGGCAATGACGATTTTACCGCGGTCCAATGTTAGGACACGGGGTTGAAATTAAATCGGATTTTCAACTTCGCGCGCTTAGCGTTGTTTTTCGCTTTGCGGCGCGTACGCTGGACAGGCGTTTCAAAAGCGCGCAGACGGCGCACTTCATCCATCAAGCCTTCGGCGTCGATCTTTCCCTTCAAACGCTTCAGGGCTCTGTCGATTGGCTCGCCTTTTCGAACGATTATTTCCGGCATAAATTCACCTACTTTCTAAAAAATTGGAGTGGCATAGTAAGCACCACGCTTAAGAGCGTCAAGAAGTCGTTTTTGCGCGAAACTCCTTTCTTGCCGCAGCGGCCTTCTTGCCATCAGACTCCGGTTTTTTATGAACCGCCACGCCAACCGCCAGCCCCACGAAATACGTCCTGTCACCCTCGAGAGAGGAATTGCCCCGCATGCGCAAGGCTCGGTGCTGATTTCGTTTGGAAATACGAAGGTCATCTGCGCAGCGACCATTGAGGAAAGCGTGCCGCGATGGATGAAGGAGCAAAACAAGACCGGCGGATGGATCACGGCGGAGTATTCCATGCTTCCGTACTCCACTCTAGGACGCAAGCAGCGTGACTCCACACGCGGCCGTGTGGATGGGCGTGGCACGGAGATTCAACGCCTCATCGGTCGCTCACTGCGAGCTGTCGTTGACCTTGAAAAACTCGGCCAGCGAACGCTTTGGGTAGATTGCGATGTGCTGCAAGCAGATGGCGGCACTCGCACAGCAGCGATCACCGGTGCCTCGGTCGCGGTGGAGCTCGCCGGCCAGTGGCTTGTCCAGCAGGGAAAAATACCGGCTCTCCCCTTGAAAAACCGGGTCGCGGCGGTGAGCGTGGGAATCGTCAATGATAACGTGCTCGTAGATCTGGACTACATCGAAGACAGCAATGCCAGCGTTGATATGAACGTCGTCATGACCGATAAACTCGAGTTCGTGGAGCTCCAAGGCAGTGGCGAGGAAAACGTCTTCAGTTCCGCTCAACTCGAGCAAATGATCGCAGCAGCCAAAGGTGGCATCACCCGACTGCTCGATATCCAAAGAGCCGCACTGGCCTGAGGATTTTCTCTCAGTGTTTGAGTCCCAGCTTGGCTGGTTCCAAGGACTTCAGAAGCTCGGACTCTGTCAGGATTTCTGGCAGCACCACAGGCGAAGTCGGGTTGGAAGCGGAATAGAGGACGTAAAGTGGCACACCCACGCGGCCGAAACGTTTTAAGGCGGCTGTGATTTCCGGGTTGGCATTCGTCCAGTCGGCCTTTACCGGCACGATGTTGTTCTCTCTTAAAAAAGCACGGGTGGCAGGCGTTTCTATGGCGGTGCGCTCGTTGAATTTGCAGGTGATGCACCAGTCGGCGGTAAAATCGATGAAAACGGAGCGGCCGGAGGCAATTTCCGATGCAACCTGTGCTTCCGAAAAAGGAACCCATGCGATGCGATCGGCATTTTCTGATCCAACCGAAGCGAATTTTTTGCCTAGGAAATACCATCCGCCACCAACCAGCGTGGCCACGATGAGCAAGAGAGTTGTGAGACGCTTGGCAGGGGAGACGAGCGGACCACAAAACGACCCCAGGAGCCAGCAAGCGAAGCCAAGACAGATGAGAAACGCGCAGAACCAAGTGATGCCATCGACCCCCCGTTGACCGCCGAGGATCGAAATGATCCAAACGAGCGTGGCGAGGAGCGGAAACGCCATGAACTGCTTCAGGCGTTCCATCCAAGCCCCGGGCCGAGGAAGAAATTTCAACCATCCTGGACTAGCGCTCAGCAAAAGGTACGGAAGCGCCATACCGGAAGCCACTGCGGCAAACATGGCAAAGATGACGACGGAAGATTGGCTGAATGCAAACCCCAGAGCACTCCCGAGAAAAGGAGCCGTACAGGGAGTCGCCAAAAGTGTTGCAAAGACGCCTTGGAAAAACGAACCCGCCAAGCCGGTGCTCGAACCAGCCGACTCCAACGCGTTCGAAGCTCGCCCGGGCAAAATGAACTCAAAGACGCCGGCCAGATTCAGCGCAAAGACAAAGACCACGGAGCCGATCACCACGTTGAACCATGGATTTTGGAACTGAAAGGCCCACGTCACCTCGGCGCCACCCGACTTCAGGCCGACGATCACCGCTGCGAGCCCCAGAAACCACACGAAGATGCCGACGACGAATGCCAACCCATGAAGGAGAATGCTCCGCCGCGAATCGCCGGCCTGCTTCATGAAGCCGAAAATTTTCAGCGAGATCACTGGTAGAACGCACGGCATGAGATTCAGAATGAGCCCACCGAGGAAGCCGTAAAAAAGCGCGGTCCAGAGCGAAATCGTATCGGCGGGGCTGGTTGGAGCCACATCCGAAATCATCCAACCCCTTCGGGCCGACCCATCACCTACGGAGAGCACGCCGGCAAAAGAACCGCTCGCTTTGATGATGAGCTTGTCAGGGGGCTCAAACTGAGGGTGGCCGACAAGTTGATTATCCGCAGGTAGCGGAAAAAGCTGCAGCGGCGATCCGGCTCCTTTGACTTGAAGCGTGAGGGCGCTTCCTGAGCGCGTCCAAGTGAGATCAAACGGCGGGGCTTGCTTTGAAGGCAACTGCGCCCGGAATTCTTCGAACACAGCGGCATTGGCTGGCACTGCGGACTGCGCCACCGGGAGAACAAGTTCGAGCTTCGCATCGCCCGGCACGCAGATCTCCTCGCACACAAGCCATGTGGCCTTCGCGCGCAGTGTGACATTTTTCGAGAGATTCGCCGGGGGCGTGATGGTCGTGAGAAGGAGCACCTTCCCGCTGTAAGAATAAACTTGGATATCCCCCGGCTCGATTTTTGCCTCTGGCAGCGGCCACTCGATCGGGCCAGCAGTGAAGCCCGGCGGCAACTCCCAATCGATGCTCGTTGGCAATCCCGAGTCACCGCTGTATTGCCAGTACGTGTGCCAACCGGGAGCCATCTCCAAGAGAAGGCCGACCTGAAACGACTGCCCCGGCACGATGGATGAGGTGTCGGCAAGCAGACTGGCTTTCACCAGCACCTTGCCATCGTGAATCTGTGCTGGAGCCGGAGCCGCGGCACACAGCAAAAATGCGAGCACGAGAACAAGACGAAGAGCAATGGCCATAACTAGTTTTACCACACTCAGCCCCTCACGCAATGCGTGTAGCACACAGGAATCACAAGCCGCCCGCGAGATTCGCGGCATTGCCAAATCATTTCAGAGCTCGAGGGAAGCGGGATGCGGCGTCGGCTTACTCTCCTCCGGATTCCCAAACAAGAGGCTCGAGAGGCACGTTGCTTGCCAGATGCTTGGGAATATTTTCCTCGGTGTATTGGATTTCAACCCGCTCGATACGAAGTGCGGTGCCATCGCTTGTGAACGAGGGACGCGAATCCATTTCGAAATACACTGGCATGTTTTTTTGAAGCGGCAGGATTTCTAAGCAGAGTTCACCCGATAGGATTTCTGGAGCGTATCGCCTCAGGCCGATCTCAAAAACCATGCCATTGTAAAAGTCATCGTTGAGCAATCGGCCATTGAGCGTGAGACGGGCGACATCACCAACGTAATGAATTCGCAAGATCGGGTTTGAGGCCATATCGAGATTTTCAGGAAGCTTCACTCTCCAAACCGCAGCCGATTGGAAGTCGTTGATGCCGGGTGAGACCGGGAGCGAAAATTCAGGGTTTCTGGATTTCCAATCGCGCAAAGCTCCGGGGTTTTTGAGAAGTTCCAGAACGACAGGAGCCACCTTCTGCTCGGCAACACGATCAAAAACAAGACCGCCAGCGTCGAGTTCAGGCGTGAGAGCGAGGGAGTCAGCCTCACTCAGCAGGATGACCCTCACTTCCTTGCGACTCTTTCCTGCCACACGAAAAGCACTTTCACGGCTTGGACGGACGCCTCGGAATACAAGGGGGGCCGAGCTGAGCGGACCTAGCAGGGTTGCAGAATCAAAAACAAATTCCGCAGGCACTCCCGGAATTTCCGCAAAAACTACTGTGAGCCCGCCATCCGCATCCTTGATTCGACGGACCGGTTGGGCTGTGCCGTAGAGGAGGTTCACCCCGTTGAGGTCCAAGTTGAATGGCCAGTAAAAAAACGAATCCGATGGAATCGTGGTTGGCTTGACCGGAAGGGTGAGACTTCTACCGGGAAGGTCGATGCGGAAATTGGTATTCGTCTTTGCAGGCGTCCTCTGCAGCCTCTGGTAATTGTTCACGAAGAGAAACCCCGAGACCCCATCCGAACGCACGCTCCAACGTAATTTTGCAGGATCGGAAAATTCCTTCTCTTCGCGATCGGGAAGAAACGCCGGCATGCGAGCCAAGTCCGCTCCGAAGTCCTCGATAAAAAAATTCATGCGCCGTAGCCACCCGTAGTGTGGACGTATCTGGCCATATTGGCCGATCGGCGCTTGGAAATCGTAGGATTTGACCGGCGTATCGAAGACGTCCCCTATGGCGTGCGATTTATGCAGCGTGGTGAGACGTCCATCGGGATTCTCGCCGCCATGATACATGTAATATCCGATCCCAACACAGCCGCTGCCGAGCTGACACAGAGCGAGGGATGCCACATCGCGGGGTTCCACTTTGTTTCGCCGGTGATAAGAGACAAACATTCCGCCGCCGGTTTCTGCCGTGAGAAAGGGATATTGGATACGGCTCGACTCATCCTCTTGGCCGCGCATGGTATTCACATCGCTCGCGATCGACTCGTCGATGCGTTGCTTTCGGAAGATGTAGTTGTAAAGAAGACTGTCCGATACTTCCACAGAGCCCTCCCAAGCAGCATCGGGATAGGCTCCGTAAAACGGAATCATCTCGCCCGGAGGCATGGAATCCTCCATGCGAGGCCAGCCGGTTTTGGTGTAAAGAGGCACATCCATACCGACTTTAAGTGCCAGATTTTTTAAGCTGAGAAGGTAGCGCGAGGGGCCCGAATACTCGTTGTCGAGCTGGAGGCCAACGACCGGACCGCCGTCCTTCCAAAGCAGACCGCGCATCTGCTCGCCGATCTGATTGTAGAGCTGCGCGACAGCTGCGTCATAGTCAGAGTGGTCAGGACGCAAACCCCAACGGCTAGGTGGCGGCCAGCGTGTGCTATTTTGAATCCAATCGGGGAAGCCACCATAACGCACTTCTCCGTTGCACCATGGACCGCATCGCACGATGGCGAGCAGGCCGACGTCTTGGCATGTCTCCAAAAAGACTCGCAGATTTTTTTGTCCATCCCAGTCCCACTCGCCCTCGACTTCCTCGTGATGATTCCAAAAAACATACGTCGAAACGATCTTGATGCCCCCGGCTTTCATTTTCTCAAGAGCCTCGCGCCACTCGGCTGCGGGATACCTAGAGAAATGAAATTCGCCCATGATCGGGAACCATGGCTTTCCGTTGAGGAGCAGGCTGCGGCTGTGCACCGAGATTTCATCGCCCTGCGGATTCTGCGACGTGCCAAGCCGGAAGTAGCCGGCAAGCGGAGCGTCGGGAGTCTGAACCCTCACAGTGTGGGTATCCACCTCCACGGGCGCGGTCAACGTGAGAGTCAAGCTGATGCCCAAATAGGAGACCGATTTGAAAACATTCGTTATCATGGCACGGACCTCGAGGCTGACTCGTCAAAAATATCGGAGGGGGAGGGAATCCTTGCAGGATCGCTCGATGGGATTTTTAAAACCTCAGCGCCGATCTTTTAAATCTGTCAGTCTACAACTTTGGACAACGCGGAACAAAATCCGTTCAACTAAGCCAAACGCCCACAGCAAGACTTGAATTTTTTCCCGGATCCGCACGGGCACGGATCATTCCGGCCGGCCTTGGGGATTTCGCGCTTGAGCGGGAGTTCAAACTTGGGAGCAGGCGGCTGGTCGGGAGTGGAAGGCTGGGGCTGACCTTCTGGAGCAGCTTCCGGATTGAGAGCAAAGTCAGGACGGGAGAGAATCTGCGGGATGTTGGCGAGCATTTGCTCAAAGGCCTGGAGATTCGTCGTGCTGCGGAAAAGGTTGCCGAGGACTTCGCCTTTGATGGTGTCCATGAGATCGACAAACATTGCATAGGCGTCGTTTTTGTACTCCACGAGGGGATCTTTTTGGCCAAAGGCACGGAGATAAACCGCCTCGCGCAGTCCATCCATCGCATAGAGGTGCTCCTGCCAGAGACGATCGATGGCGTTGAGAATGATATAACGCTCCAGACCACGCAGGGCTTCGGGGTGCTCCAAGGCCGCCTTGCGTTCGTAGGCTGCGCGGATCGTCTCGGTGAGAAACTCCACGTTGGCTTCAATCGTCCGAGTCTCAAGCGCGGCTTTCTCTTGAGTGAGACCGAGCGGGAATGTGGTATTGATCCAATGTAGGAGGCCTTCGAAGTCGGGTTCGGCGCCCTCGGCGGCTTCGAGGAATAGGGTAATCTTTTTGGGAACGACTTCGTCAATGACTTCAATAATGAGTTCGCGCGGGTTCTCGGCGTCCATGACTTCGTTGCGGTAGCCATAAACAACTTCGCGTTGCTGGTTCATGACGTCGTCAAACTCGAGCGTGCGTTTGCGCATCATATAATTCCGCTGCTCGACGCGCTTCTGTGCCGTCTCGACACTCCGGTTGAGCCAAGGGTGTTCGAGTTCCTCGCCCTCCTGAAGCCCGAAGGTTTCCATGATTTTGGTCATGCGGTCGCTGGCGCCGAAGTTGCGCATGAGATCATCTTCAAAACTCACGTAAAACCGGGAGCGTCCGGGATCGCCTTGGCGCGCACAACGACCGCGAAGCTGGCGGTCGATGCGACGGGATTCGTGACGCTCGGTGGCAAGAACAAAGAGTCCGCCGAGTTCCGCCACACCTTCGCCGAGTTTGATATCGGTGCCTCGCCCTGCCATGTTGGTAGAAATGGTAACAGCGCCCTTGAGACCAGCGCGGGAGACGATCTCAGCCTCCTGCATGTGGAATTTGGCGTTGAGGACTGTGTGGGGAATTTTCTGAAGCTTCAGCATGCGACCGAGGAGCTCGCTCGCTTCAACGCTGGCAGTGCCGACAAGGACGGGTTGGCCTTTTGCATGAGCCTCCTTGATGGCTTCGATGGCGGCATTGTATTTTTCGCGACGGGTTTTGTAGATGCGGTCGTTCTCGTCGGCACGTTTGACCGGACGGTTTGTAGGAATGACGTTCACATCCAGGCGGTAGATGTCGTGAAACTCGCTCACTTCTGTCTCGGCGGTACCTGTCATGCCGGCCAGTTTGCCGTAGAGGCGGAAATAATTTTGGATCGTGATGGTTGCCAGCGTCTGGGTCTCACGGTCGATTTGGACGCCCTCCTTGGCCTCAACGGCCTGGTGGAGGCCGTCGCTCCAACGGCGCCCTGCCATTTTACGACCTGTGAAAGTATCAACGATGATGACCTTGTTTTCCTCAACGACATATTCAACGTCTTTTTCGTAGAGACAGTAGGCCTTGAGAAGTTGAGTGATGTTATGAATCCGTTCACCTTGGGCGTCGCAATGTTGCTGGCGGGCGGCTTTTTTCTCGAGCTTGTCGGCAGCTGAGAGCGAGGCGTCATTTTCGATATCGGCGAACTCGGTGAGGAGGTCGGGGAGCACGAAGGCATTGATATCGTCGGGATTCAAGTAGCTGCGGCCCATTTCCGTGAGGTCCGCATCGTGAGAGCGCTCTTCGATAGTGAAAAAAAGCTCCTCCTTGAGTGCGACGAGAGCAGCTTTGCCGTCGGTGTCTTTGTAAAATTCGAGCTCCGCCTTGTCCATGAGCTTGCGCATTTCCGGATCCTCAAGATGGCGGAGCAGAGCTTTGCTGCGGGGTTGTCCGAGCTTGAGTTTGAAAAGCGCGCGACCGGCGTCGGCAGACTTACCGGCATCGGCCAGTTCCTTGATCTCGGTGGCAAGGCGGTTGCACAGCATCGTCTGCTTGCGGATGAGTTGCTCAACAAGGGGCTTGAATCGGTCGTACTGGTGTGTCGAAACGGTGGCCGGACCGCTGATGATGAGCGGCGTGCGAGCCTCGTCGATGAGGATCGAGTCCACTTCATCCACAATGGCAAAGAAGTGACCGCGCTGGACCTGTTGTTCGCGGCTGGTGGCCATGCCGTTGTCCCGCAGGTAATCAAAACCGAATTCGCTATTCGTTCCGTAGGTGATGTCGCATTGGTACTGCTCGCGACGTTGCTGCGGCATCTGATCGTTTTGGATGATGCCGACGGTGAGTCCCAAAAAGGTGTACAGCTGGCCCATCCACTCCGCATCGCGCTGGGCAAGGTAATCATTGACCGTCACGACATGAACGCCACGTCCAGAGAGGGCATTCAGATAAACAGCCAGTGTGCCCACGAGGGTCTTGCCCTCGCCGGTGGCCATTTCCGCTATGCGACCGCGATGAAGCACCATTCCGCCGATGAGCTGCACGTCAAAATGAATCATGTTCCAAGTGAGGGGATATCCGCACACAACGAACTCACGCCCACAAAGTCGGCGCGCTCCGTTTTTCACCACCGCGAATGCCTCGGGAAGAATCGCATCCAATTCGGCCGTGAGTTTGTCAGGATCGGAAACTTGCGCCAGGCGCTGCTTCCACTCGAGCGTCTTGGCACGCAGAGCCTCATCGGGCAAAGCTTGGAGGGCGGCCTCGAATTCGTTGATTTGTTTTACGATCGGCATCGTGCGGCGCAACTCCCGCTGGTTTTTTGAGCCGACAATTTTTTTAAGGATCCAACTGAACATGGCAAAAATGAATGAGTCAGACATCTAAGGCGGCGCGCCCGAATTGAAAAGGGGGAAAAGACCACGCCGATTGAGTTCGCTCATCTTCCCGCATTGCGAAACCCAGCAAAGTCGGCCAAGCTGACCTCCCATGACGCCAGGGCGGTTGATATTTTTTTCCAGACTCTTGAGCACGCTTGTGCTGTGGACCCTTCTGTTGGTAACGGTTTTTTCTGGATGGGATATCGGCTTCTTCTCCCTTCTCGCCTTCATGGCCCTACGAGCACTCTGGGAATACTACCGCATGCTCGAGCACGACGGGATAGGTGTTTTCACGCTTACGGGCATGGTTTGCGCAGTGGTTCTTTTGGTGGGTGGCTTTCTCATCGTGCGGTCGGATTGGCCCGATAACATTCACGACTTCGAGTTGCTGGTGCTCGTACTTTTCCTGCTAACGATTTTTACTCGGCAAATGTTTCGCGGCAAGGAAACCGATCCGCTGCGAGCGATGAGCTACACGGTCTTCGGGCTTTTTTACATTCCGTGGCTTTTCAGCTTCCTGACAAAAATCATCTACCTGACGCCACGTCTTGAGAATGGCATGACGACGGGTCAGTACTATGTGCTCTATCTCGTGGCCGTGACGAAATTCAGCGACATGGGCGCGTATGTGTTCGGCAGCCTTTTCGGGCGTCACCCGTTCGCTCCGCACATCAGCCCAAAGAAGACTTGGGAAGGATTTGCAGGCGCACTCATTTCATCCCTGCTTTGCAGCTATTGGATGTATGCACTCCTGCCACAAAAACTCTCGGCATTCCGGATCAGCGATCTCACGATTCTGGGTCTCTTGCTGGGTTTTGCCGCCGTGGTGGGAGACTTGGCAGAATCCATCGTAAAGCGGGGAGCTCACACGAAAGATTCAAGCTCCATGCTGCCGGGTATCGGCGGCACGCTGGACCTCATTGATAGCATCCTTTTCACAGCGCCGCTGCTTTTCTTCTACATGCGATTCGTGCTCGGAATTGGGTAAAACGGCAAACGAGACTTGAATTTTCGGCCACGTAATTCAGTTTGCCAAACATCTGCATACGCTAGCTCCAGCGTGCGGTACTTTTATTTATCCAAATCTCATGAAAAAAGCCCTCATTACAGGCATCACCGGACAAGACGGCAGTTACCTCGCCGATCTACTTCTTAAAAAGGGCTACGAAGTCCACGGAATCATCCGCCGCGCTAGCACTTTCAACACGGCGCGCATCGACCACATTTACTCGGACCCACACGTCAATGGCGTGAGGCTTTTCCTCCACTACGGCGACTTGGCCGATGGAGTGAACTTGGTCAAGCTCATCTACGACTTGAAGCCAGACGAAGTCTACCATCTCGGTGCACAGAGCCACGTGCGCGTGAGTTTTGATATCCCGGAATACACTGGCGATGTGACCGGCATCGGCACCACGCGGATTCTCGAAGCCATGCGCGAAGGGGGCGTGAATGCGAGATTTTATCAGGCCTCCAGCAGCGAAATGTTTGGCAAGGTGCAAGCGGTGCCGCAGACCGAGACGACGCCGTTCTGGCCCCGCAGTCCCTACGGTGCGGCAAAGATGTATGCTTACTGGATCACCGTGAACTATCGGGAGGGCTACGGCATGCACGCCTCAAATGGTATCCTCTTCAACCACGAGAGCCCGCGTCGTGGAGAAACCTTTGTAACCCGTAAAATCTCCCGCGCCGCCGCCGCCATCAAACTCGGCAAGCAAAAGGAACTCTACCTCGGCAACCTCGACGCCAAGCGCGACTGGGGTTACGCCCCCGAATATGTCGAAGCCATGTGGCTCATGCTCCAGCAGGATCAACCGGACGACTATGTGATCGCCACAAACGAAACCCATACCGTCCAAGAATTCGTCGAACACGCCTTCGCCCGCGTGGACCTCGACTGGAAAGACTACATCAAATACGACGCCCGCTACGAACGCCCCGCCGAAGTCGACCTCCTCATCGGCAACGCTGCCAAAGCCAAAAAACAACTCGACTGGGAACCCAAAGTCCGCTTCCCGGAACTCGTAAAAATCATGGTTGACGCCGACATGGCATCGCTGCAAGGACTGCCTGTGCCAGATCCGCTCACGCCGGCGTATTTCGCCGCCTAGGTTTTGCAAAAACCTGCGATGAATAGAAACACGATCAAGCAAGTCATTTCCCAAAAAGCGGGACAATTGCGAGAGAAAGCCCGCTTGATCGCGAGTCGGCATGGATTACGTGATAAGTGGCTGATTATCGCCTTGATTCTTGGATTTCTACTGGGAGCCCAAGGCTTTAATTGGGGTAAATATGATTGTTTGAATTTGGATAAGATGGCTTTTCAAAGCATCTTTGCTAAGCAAAGACTGCCGTTTCAGCCAGCCACTTATGTCAAGCCGCCGTTTTATATTTACATGAACCACTTCGTTGCCCGGATACCAGCGATGACGCTATCCTCGGCATTCTTCTGGAAAAAATCCCACGAACGTTATGAGATTTTTTTGCGTGTGCGCCTCTGGATTGCTAGGTCCCTGAACCTCCTTATGTTTGCGTGTTGCACGCTGGCATTGTTCATTTTAACGAGACATTTTTTCTCCCTTCCAGCGGCTCGCATTACAGCACTCATCTTTGCAAGCTCATCAGGATTTGTTCCTTATCAGATTTTTTTAACCACAGATCTTGCGGTCGTCTTCATGATGCTGGCTTCATTTTTGTTTGCGGTAAAAATCTCCAAAAACCCGAGCCTGATGAACTCCGTGGCCGCCGGACTTTTGGCTGGTCTGGCTGCTGCCACAAAATACAATGGCCTTGCCGTGGCTGCAGCCCTCCCAATTGCCCACCTCCTTGCCTGCAAACATGGAAATCCCTTGCTGAACGTAATTCAAAGAAAAGCCGCTTGGATTTGCGGGCTATGTGTTCCGCTGGGATTCCTGCTTGGAAATCCTTATGCACTTTTCGATTGGTCGAAATTCAAAGCGGATTTTCTCTACAACTACACGGTCACGCCCGTTTATAATGGTGCAACAAGTGGAACGGGTTATGCAAAATTTTTTGCATCATTCTATGAAATCTTTGGGATTCCTGCCACCGCTTTGATCGTCCTAGGTTTTCTTGTCGGACTAGTGACTTTTTATTTTTGGTTTAGGAAAAACAATGCTTGGCAGCTTTGGGTTTTAGCGGCAGCTGTTTTTGCTCTTTACACCTATAAGATCGGAGCTTTTCCTCGAATGGAGACGCGCTTTGTTCTGCCCGCAGCGCCCTTTGCGCTTTTACTTGCTGCCTCTGGGTTTACTGCACTCATGCGAGTAAAGTTTGTTTTTCTCCCGATTGTGGCTGGCATCGTGTGTTACAATATCGCAAGTGGCTGGTGGACAGGGCGCCTGTTTGCAGAGGATCCGAGGAACTATGTGCCGGTTTTTGCTCAAGCACATCTCCAGAACGGCGGCACCGTCGAGTGGAGCAAGTCCCTTCCTAAACTCGAGGGCCTCCCGAAGAAGCTGACCATTCATCAAATCAAGACGGGACTAGAACGCTCGGCGATGTTCGACAAGATGTTTGCAGACGATCCGGAGATGCACGCAGCTGTGAAAAAAAAGGAGGTGCAGGTAACTCCTGACTGGTTTTCGGTCGAAAATCGAAAAACCCGGAATCCAGATTACGTTCTCTGGTGTACAATTGATCTAGAACGCATTGTGACGAAACATTATGACGCCTTGTTCGATGAGTCGTCGGGTTACCGTGTGGTATATGACGCTTCTTCGCCCAAACAACCAAATTGGGTCTATCCAAAAAATACGGAATTCACTCGGAATCGAACGACCATCTGGGAGAGAATTCCCGCCTCCTAAGGATCACAAAGCCTTGTTTGCATCCATCATCATCCCAGCCTATAACGAGCGCGATAACATCCCGCTTGTCGTGGAGCGGCTCGAGTCGCTGCTGGCGGACTTTGATTGGGAAATTGTCTTTGTTGACGATGACTCGCAGGACGGGTCGCGGGAAGTTTTGATGGCCCTGGCTCGCGCTAAGCCGCGCGTGCGGTTTATTCGGCGGATTGGGCGTCGGGGGTTGGCATCGGCTTGTTTGGAGGGAATGGCTTCGAGTGCGGCGGATGTATTTGCCGTGATGGATTGCGATTTGCAGCATGATGAGACGATCCTGCCGGGGATGTTGCGGGCTTTTGAGGAAGATTCACAGCTCGAGTTGGCTGTTGGAAGCCGTTATACTGGAAAGGGTGGAGGAACCGGGGACTGGTCGAAATCGCGCGTTTTTGTGAGTCGGTTTGCCACGCGGATTGGCTCGGTTGTTCGAAAAACCGAGCTTACCGATCCGATGAGTGGATTTTTTGCAATTCGGCGCAACATTTTTGAGGAAACCGTGCGCCAGATGACTGGCAAGGGTTTTAAAATCCTGCTCGACATCGTGCTTTCGGCTGGGCGTCCGCTTCGCGTGCGAGAATTTCCTTATGAGTTCCGCACGAGACAGCATGGCGAGAGCAAGCTCGATATCGTTGTCGCGTTTGAGTATCTCTATCTCTTAGCGGATAAGATTTTTGGCCGTTTTGTACCTGTCCGCTTTGTGCTTTATGTGCTGGCGGGTGTGAGTGGGCTTGTGCTCCACCTCGGCATTTTGGGTATCCTGCACAAGCTCGCATCCGTTCCCTTTGGGAATGCTCAGATTTTAGCGACGCTGGCTGCCATGGCGTCAAATTTTCTCGTGAATAATTCCGTCACGTTTCGTCAACAGCGCTTGAAGGGTTCCCTCTTTCTTCCCGGCTTGGCCGCGTATATGCTGATCTGTGGGATCGGTGCGGTTGTGAATGTCCAGTCCGCCGAGTACCTCTTTGATCAGCGCATTCCATGGTGGTTTGCAGGTGCAGCAGGCGCACTGGTAGGCGCGGTGTGGAATTACGCCGTCTCCACACAAATCGTCTGGACTTGGCTACCGAGCACCCTTCGAAAGCCGAAGCCAGGAAAAAAATAAACCCCCAGTGTCAAGAACCCTCACGGATTTTAGAATCCTCACCCGGCTCGAGGCGCAGGAGCCAGTTGTAAACGATGAAGCTGTCGGCAGGGATTTTTAAGTAATCGGGACCGGGAAGAACATTGCGAGCCAGAAAGCCGAAGAGGCTTTTTTCCCAACTGCGCATTTGCGCTTTTGAACAGGTCACGATGAATTCGTGCGCGAGAATGTAAAAAACCGGCGGTTCGCAGATCAATTCATCGGCTCGCTCGGCGCACTTTTGCAGAATCAGCGGCACATCCGGCTCGTTCATGTATCCGTGTTTGGCACTGACTTCCCAAAGTCCAGCGGCGTGTTTTTTGATACTGATATTTTCCGCAGCAGCGAAGGGATTTCCCCATCCTGCATCGAGCAAAAGAATGACCACATTTTTAGCCAGGACCTGAGTGCGGCGATACTGCTCGAGGATTCTCGCGACAGCGAATTCCGGATCGGTTTGCCGCATAACAAAAACTTGCGTCCCCGGCACGCGTGGAAATTTTTCCGATAGCATGCGAACCGCCAAGTCCGAGGGGGCAAGCGGCTGGGCGAGAAGACTCCCATGCACTAGGTTTCGACCCTTTCGCCATGTGAGCATTACAGTCGCCACCGCCAAAGCCATCAGGAGTGGGACGAGACCGCCATCGGGGATTTTTGTAAGACACGCTCCGAGCAATGGCAGGTCTAGGCAGAGCAAAAGGATCAAAACGAGCACCGCCCGACTTTTGGAAACTCCAGGCTCACCGCGCATCACGACAAAAAACGCAATCGACGTCACGGCCATGGCTCCTGTCACTGCAATTCCATAAGCCCCGGCAAGCGCATCTGCCGTACGAAACCCCAGAACCAGCATGAGGCATGCAAAGGCAAAAAGACTATTCAGTATCGGAATAAAAATCTGCCCACGCGTTTGCGCGCTTGTATGCCGAACATAGAATCGCGGCAGGTAGCCGAGATCCATCGCCTGGCTGGCCAACGAGAACACCCCGCTGATGAGGGCCTGCGATGCAATGATCGTCGCCACTGTAGCCAAGACTACCAGCGCCCCACGTAGGTGTCCCTCAGGCACCATGTGGAAAAAGAGGTTGTTCTCAACCGCATTGGCAGGGTTTTTGAAAACAAGGGCCGCCTGCCCGAGATAGTTCAAGATGAGGGATGGAAAAACAATCCATCGCCATGCGGCAACAATCGGCTTCCTCCCGAAGTGACCCAAATCGGCGTAAAGAGCCTCTGCACCAGTCACAGCCAGCACCACCGCCCCCACAAGCGCCCATGCGCCCCAACCGCCCGATGCCAGCAAGCGCGCGCCGAGCAGTGGATTGAGAGCCTGCAAGACCTCTGGACACGCTGCGATCTGCACCGCTCCCGTAACGGCCAAAACAAGAAACCACAACAGCATGGCTGGACCAAAAATTCCACCCAGTCGCCTCGTGCCAAAGCGCTGAACAAAAAAGAACCCGCACAGAATTGCGACGGCCAGTGGCAATGCGAAGTGCCCCCACTCCGGATTCACGCTCGCCAACCCCTCCACAGCGCTCAGCACGGAAATGGCCGGAGTAATCGCCCCATCACCAAAGAGCAGAGCCGCTCCAAAGACGAGCAAACACGCCATCGCCCCCCGGCTGACAGGCCCCTTCGGCGGCCCATGAAAAATCCGCGCCATGAGCGCAAAAATGCCCCCCTCACCGTGGTAATCAGCCTTCAGGATCAGCATCACATATTTGACCCAAACGACCAAAAATAATGTCCAGATGATCAACGAAGCCACTCCCAGTGCAGAGCCTCCGCCTCCAATACCCACAGCGATCTGGTAGGCATAGAGCGGACTCGTGCCTATGTCTCCAAACACAACACCAAGAGCCAACAGCGCCATGCCGTGAGTCCCGCGCCCATCCGTCTGACTCTTCACTTCAGCGACCAAGTTCCATCCTCCTTGCCTAGGATAAATCTTGAGCCGTCACGCTCTGCTGCGGACGTGATGCCAGTAACTCAGCCTGCCCGATAACCCGCTCCGGGGCCTCGTCAAAGCGATAGCCATGGCAATTGGGACACGATGCGACCCTCATGGTGACGATGGATTCACACCCCTCGCAGACCTTGAAATTTTCCGGTGCAGCGATGATTTTTTTTGCCCTTGCGGCGCGATCTGCCAAATGGTCAGTGCTTGACATCCCGTATCCGTATCACCGATCTCCCCCGGCGCAAAATCGAAATCCTTAAAAGATCGCCACTTGAAAAGTTCTCAAACCGACATAATGTGAAACCTGATGGCGGACGGTCGCTCTCGGCAGGCCGCAAGGCACGCAGGGAGAGGAAAGTCCGGACACCACAAGGCAGCATGCCGCGTAGAACACGCGGGGGGCCGGGGCCAAAGTCCCGGTCGACGGAAAGTGTCACAGAAAATATACCGCCCACCCCGGCGCAAGCCGGGCGGCAAGGGTGAAAAGGCGGGGTAAAAGCCCACCGCCCCAAGCGCAAGCAAGGGGGCACGAAAAACCCCATGCGGTGCAAGACAGAACAGAAGGGATCGGGCCGCCTGCCCAACACGCCGCGCGAGCGGCGACACCCTTCGGGTATTGGTCGCAGTCCGCAAGGACCTCTCCCGTCGCAAGACGTGGAGTGAGACAAATGACCGTCCAGACTTGTGGCGCAAGCCACTCGTCGGACAGAATCCGGCTTACAGCCATCAACCCTCGGGGGCGCTCCGCAAAACGGGGTGCCCCCGACCTTTTCCTACTGTTGTTGCTGTTGCTGCTGCTGAGCGGCATCTCGCGAGGGCTCCGACCCCTGCAGCACGGCACCCTTCAATAACCGACAGAATTCTTTTTTTGTGACCTGCTGATGGGGTCCGCGACCGCTGAGCGGATCGGTGAGCGTCTTGTATTGGACCTCGAGTCGGCTGAGCTGCACGATGCGATAATACTCACCATTCTTAAGCCAAATTTGATTCTGCTGAAGTTTCATTGCCACCCGTTATCCGGAGAGCGACTCCCTTGCGCGAACATTTTCTCCAAAATCGACCCGCTCAAAATTCCAGCATAGGGCGAGTTCGCCAGTCTAAGCGAGCCCGCCTGGGTGTTTGGCGGGTTACTCGCACGCTGGCCCAGGCGTTGGCTTTGCAATTCGCTCCGCCAGCTTTTTCCATGCAGCGGCTTCGGCCTCTTCAGCATTGCTCCAATTCTGATTTGCAGCAAGTCGTCGAGCGATTGCAAAGCTTGCAGCAATGGCCTGGTAATCGTTTGCTGCTCCGCCGTAGAGCAGAGCAAGCTTTTCGGAGATGGCTGCTGCGAGGTGACGTTCTTTCGAGCGATCGCGGGCCAGCGACCACTCGAAGAGTTCCAATCGGGCAATAATCTTGGGGTCAAGCGTAGTTCCTGTTTTCTCCCCGATAATCGAGATGGCACTTTCTAAAAATGGCAGAGCTTGCTCCTCATCAGCTTGGTCTGCCGCTTGAACAAAAGCGCGCCGGGCACGAAGCCTATCGAATGCAGCCGATACCGCAGGCAGCGGTGGAATCCGGTATTCGCCATGAAGAATTCCGTAAAAATCAAAAATGGCTTGGAGATTTTTCCCAGCATCCGCGTGCCGCTGAGCCGCAAGCTGCCGATCAGCCATCGAGGCAGGGTCAAAACAGGAGAGCGAACTGCTCGATGGCCAGAAAATATACCCAAGAAGCCCGATGAGAGCCGCCAAGAGCACTTTAACAATAAGACGCACAGGCGGGGGAAGGCGTAGGCCCAGCCTCAGAGCATGAGGCGATCGTAGAGGGCGTCGAGCGGCAATTGAAGCCCGATAAAGAATTCCCCGAACTCCCCGAATTGGGCGCTGACCTCGTCAAAACGCATTTCGTACACGATCGCTTTGATGTCTGAAGTGGTTTTTGCAAAGAGCGTCACAAACCACTCTTCGTCATCAAGACCGGTCGAACCAGTGATGAGTTGAAGAATACGGCCGGAATACGTCCGACCGACTCGCGCGTGACCCGCCATAAGTTTTTTGCGCGCTTCGAAGTCGAGAGCATACCAGTTTTGCCCCGGCACGCGGCGCTTAGACATCGGGTACAGGCACACAACAGGCCAATCAGGAAGGTTTGGCTCTAAGCGGTCCTTGAGGTATTTCGCCATGCGGGTGCGGAAGGCCTGCATTTTTTCTTCGTAGGCGGGGCTTTCAGGTGTGAGCTTTTCCTCCGCCTCGAGAGTGAGGGCGTATTCTTGATCGCTGGTCGTGTACTCGCTGCGCTCGGTCATCGAAAACCAACTAAAGGTCGGCGTAAGAATGTCCGGCCCGAGGGCGATCGCAAGACGCTTTGCGAAAGCATCGGCAACCTGCAGATCCGGAGTCAGAAGCATAAAGCAGAGGTCGGCCTTCGGCGTGACCATACTGAAATGAAGAAGCTGAGTGCCGGGCGTGCCACGGATTTCGCGAACCAAATCTGCCAGCGCCGTCTTGGCCGCAATGCGAGAGGATTTGTTGAGAAGTTCCCATGCGGAATATTCCACACGGAAACAGAGGTGGAGCACGTGGCGGCCCTCAGTCGGAAGGATTTCAGGTAGTGTCTGCATTTTTGAATGTGGAAAATTTTTGCTTCGGCTCAAAAAACGGTTGCAATCCGGCGAGCGTGCAACGATTTTGCGGCACTAATCAAATTAATATGGCAGACGCAGCAAACAAATACAGCGACAACGTGGATGGAAAGTTTTTCGTGGACGACCAGTGCATTGACTGCGACTTGTGCCGCGAGACAGCTCCAGCCAATTTCAAACGCAACGACGATGGCGGGCACAGCTACTTGTACAAACAACCCGAGAGCCCGGAAGAGGAAGCCCTCTGCCAAGAGGCCATGGACGGATGCCCGGTCGAGGCGATCGGAAACGACGCCTGATTCCCGAGATTTCAATACCAGGCTCCCAGTCGCAAACTGGGAGCCTTTTTTATGTCCGCAGAATCTCTCAGAGCCAAAGTTATCGCTGAATGGCGGGGCCTCAAGGAACCATTCGAACGCAAAGAACGCTGCAAATCAGTAGGCGACCTGCTGCAAAACCTGATGCCAAAACTCGGCTTGGGTGAGCGTTTGAACGAGAGCGAAGTTCGCGCCGCTTGGAAGGATGTGGTCGGCGAGTTTATTGCCCAGCATGCCGCCCCCGCCGGCTTGAGTGGCGGCGTACTCGGAATTCATGTCCTCCAACCCAGTCTTCGCTACGAACTCGAAAGAAATTGGAAGCGAGAGATTCTTAAAAAGCTCCAAGACAAATTTGGAAAAAAGGCGATACGGGAAATCCAATTTCGCATTTCCTAAATCGGTCGCTTTCGAAAAATGCAGGTTTAGGGCAAAAATTCATTGCCAACGAGCGGAAGCATCCGCACAAGTGGAGAGGGCGCATTCGAGGCGTCCGGAAACATTTTCTTAAAACATGAGCGAACGACGAGTCGTCGTGACCGGCATGGGTGTGGTAAGCCCAGTCGGAAACGATCTGCAAACATTCTGGGAATCACTGATTGAAGGACGTAGCGGCATAGGTCGTTTCGAGGCCTTCGATTCGACCAATTTCGACTGCAAGATCGCTGGCGAAGTGAAAGGTTTTGAAGGCGTAAAGTATTTTAAAAATCCCAAGACGGTGAAGCGCACCGACCGATTCACCCAGTTCGCCATGGCTGGAACGAAGATGGCGCTGGAGGATTCCGGAATTGATCTGGACACCGTGGACCGCACGCGCTTTGGCGTGATGATCGGCAGCGGCATCGGCGGACTCTACAGCATGGAGGAGGAAGCTCAT
>CANMQB010000017.1 GCA_947499885.1 Spartobacteria bacterium | reverse complement strand
CGCTTGCGACTTGCGATATCCCATCATCCGATGCCTCAGTACAAGTGTTTAACCCAGCCTGATAAGGCTCAATGGCCGAATTGAGATTTCTTGGTTTTTTCAGTCGGGCCTAGAGTGAGCCTCGCTCAAATCGGTCGACCCGAAAGCCGTCCTTGCAAGAGCACACCGAGGGCCAGGGTGCCCGCTTACCACTTCGAGGAAGAGCGATTTTTTGAATTATCCGACGCGTTTCTCGAATTCGTCGGGGAATTTGGCGAGGAAGCTCTGGGTGGGCCAGGAGCAAGCTTCACCGAAGGCGCAGATGGTGCGGCCGGCGATGTTGTCAGCGATATTTTTTAGGTTTTTGGCGTCGTCGGGGCGTGCGCCTTGGTCGATGATACGGGTGGTGACCTTTGACATCCAGAGGCTGCCTTCGCGGCAAGGGGTACATTGGCCGCAGCTTTCGTGGGCGTAGAATTGGTTCAGGTTGTTGAGGGCCCAGACCATGTCACGCGTGTCGTCCATGATCATGACGCCGCCGCTGCCGACCATGGTGCCAGCGGCTTGGAGCGTGGAGGCATCCATCGTGAGATCCAGGAGCGGAGTTTCCTTGTCGATCATTTGTCCATCGGGGCCTTTGACCTTGAGTTTGAAAACCTCGCCGGCGCGGAGGACTTTGGCCGAGCTGCCGCCGGGGATGACGGCCTTGAGGGTGCGTCCGGGTTTGAGGCCCCCGCAGACATCGTTGATGAGTTCGCCGAGAGTGACTGCGCCGCAGGGGAGTTCGTAGAAGCCGGGACGCACGACATCGCCGCTCACGCACATAGTGCGCGTACCGCCGTCGCCTGGGGTGCCCATTTTGGCATATTCTTCCGGGCCCATGGCAAGGATGTGCTTCACATGGCAGATGGTTTCCACATTATTCACGATGGTTGGCTTCATGTAGAGGCCGAGCACAGCTGGGAAATAAGGGGGCTTGATACGAGGGTAGGGGCGCTTGCCTTCGAGGGATTCCAGCAGGCTGGTCTCCTCACCACAAATGTAGGCGCCGGCACCTTGGTGGACGTAGATGTCGAGGTCAAAGCCGGAGCCGAGGATGTTTTTGCCGAGAAAACCTTTCGCGCGTGCTTCTTTGATGGCGTTCCAAACGATCTTGGCCGCTTTGGGAAATTCGCAGCGGATGTAGATGTAGGAGAGGTGAACATTTGTGGCGAAGGCGGCAATGGCGAGGCCTTCGATGAGTTGGTGAGGGTCCTCGTGGAGGATGTAGCGGTCCTTGAAGGTGCCGGGCTCGGATTCGTCGCCGTTGACAACGATGTAGTGGTCTTTGCCGTCGTCGTATTTGATGAAGCTCCATTTGGCTCCGGCGGGGAAGCCGGCTCCGCCTCGGCCGCGCAGGTTGGCGGCTTTCACCATGTCAATGATCTCGCCGGGTTTCAGCGTGAGGGCTTTTTTGAGGGACTCGTAGCCGCCGTGGGCGAGGTAGGTGTCGATATCGGGCGCGTAGCCGGGTTTGCTGATATTTCCGAAAATGATGCGGCGCTCTTTCGGGTGCGGAGTTTGGAGAAGGGAGGCCATGTTATTTGTATTGTTCTACGATTGCTGACACGCCGGCGGGTGCAATGTTTTCGACAAGATCGTCATTGATGAGCGCGACGGGGGCGCTTCCGCAGCTGGCGAGGCACTCGACGAACTCGACGCTAAACTTGCCATCGGTGGTCGTGGGTGGCGCGCAGCCAAATCCATGGTGCTCCTCGTGAGGATCGAGTCCCACGGCTTGGCAAAATTTTTCCTTCACCTCGTAGCTGCCAGCGAGGGCGCAGGCGAGCGTGCGGCAGACGCGGATCACGGTCTTGCCGGCCTGCTCGCGGCGGAACCAAGGATAAAATGTGACCAGCTCCAGAATATTTACCGGCGTGAGGTCGAGTTGGGCGGCGATCCATTCGACACCGGTGTCGTCGATGAAACCGAAGTGGTTCTGCCAGAGGTGCAGCAAGGGGAGGGAAGCGCTGCGCTTCGAAACAGGATAGTGGGAAATGAGTTCCTGCGCCTCGGCGGAGAACTCGGGCGTGATGGCATCCGCCTGACGCGTGGTGGTGTCTATCATGGAGGCCATTTATCGGAGGTTGGAGCCTCCTCTTCAAGAAAAAGCATTCTCGCGCAGCAAGGATATTGTGCGAGCCGTGGCTCCGCGGTGGATTTCAAGGCATCGGATGCCACGTTTCACCATGGCGGCGCCGTTCTCCGGGGCTGATAGCAAGCTCTCTACGGCGGATTGGAGACTGGCTTCATCGCGAATCTCGATGGCAGCTTGAGTGCGGAGGAGTCCCTGAACAAGCGAGGCGAAGTTCCGCATGTGGGGGCCAAAAATAACGGGAACGCCAGCAGTGATCGGCTCGGCGGGATTTTGTCCACCGCGGTCGCAGAGGCTTTTCCCAATGAAGACGACGGTCGCGCAGTGATACCAACTCACCAACTCACCAGTCGTGTCCACGAGGAGGACATCCGGTTTTATGGATGCCTCCAAGCGTGTGCGGCGGGCTACCTTCAGGCCCATGCGCTCAAGGTGCAGCGCCACGGAGTCGCACCGCTCCTGATGCCGTGGCACGAGGATGAGAAAGAGGTTGGGTCTGGATTTTCGGATTTCCAAAAAGACACGGGCGAGGATTTCCTCCTCACCATCGAATGTGCTGCCGCCGAGAAGAACGGGTGCGTTGGTTGGGATGCCGAGTGAATCTAGTACGGGTCGAAAATTCCGCACGGGACGCGGGGCGTTTGCCGAGTCGTCAAATTTGATGCTGCCGGTGACATGGAGTTTTTCCCGCTTTACGCCGAGAGCGGTCCAGCGTGCGACGTCCTCGGGTTCTTGCAGGCAGAGTGCGTCGAGTTCGTTGAACAACGGTGCGGCGATGAGTCGGGCGGCACGGAAGCGTTTTTCCGAACGGGGGGAGATGCGGGCGTTGACCAAGATAGCCTTCGCGCCAAGCTGGCGAGCCTCGCAAACGACATTCGGCCAAACCTCCGCCTCCACCAGAATGAGAGCGCGAGGTCTGATGAGACGCACGGCGCGGCGCGCTACGGGGAGGAAGTCGAGCGGATTGTAGATTGGCTCCAACCAAGTGGATTTGCGGGAGGCGGCGAGCTTGAAACCGGTTGAGGTCGTGGTGGAGAGGACGAAGGCCAATGAGGAATCGGCATCGCGGAGGCCTTGGATGAGCTTGAGGGCGATATTCACCTCGCCCACGCTCACTGCGTGAATCCAAATACGGCCTGTGGCAGCGATCTTATCCTTCACGCCCGGCGAGTAGATTCCGAAGCGTTGGCCAAATTTGTGGCGGTATTTTCCCCGGCGGATCATTCGCACGAGGAAGCCGGGGAGCATGAGCAGCACGGCAACTGGGAAGAGGATGTTGTAGAGAAAGCGAACCGGACCGATCATTTTCTGGCAAGGTAGAGGACTTCGCTGCCCCCATAGCGTTTGGAGCGCAGGATTTCAAAGACGGAATCAACCAGCGCCGGCCCGCCGGATTGCCTTTCGAGCACGAAGAGTCCGTCGGGCTTCAGCGCCGCCGCGAGCTTGAGTGAGGAGCTCAACATGGCCGAGTGGTCGGTGTCGCCTTGCTTTTTAGAATACGGGGGATCCGCAAAAATGAGGTCGAAAGTGGCTTCCTCTGTATACAGATCAAGAAAGCGGTAGGCATCCATCGCTTGCACCACGCCTTCCACTTTGGCCATGCGGAGATTCTCGCGGATACAGCGCACGCAGCGTTCGTTTTCGTCAACAAACACGGCGGACTCTGAGCCTCGGCTCAGGGCCTCAATCCCCATGCCCCCTGAGCCGGCGAAGAGGTCGAGTACGCGGGCTTCGGGAACGCGGTCGCCTAGGCTCGAGAAAATGGCAGCGCGAACGCGATCCATCGTCGGGCGGAGTCCATCTGGTGGGGCTTTGAGCGGTCGACCGCCTGCACTGCCGGCAATGATTCGCATGGCGGGTTAATTCGTCGGCACAGTTGTGGCGGCGGGCGTTGGGGCTTTTTTCTTTTTTTCCTTCTTCGGCAGGCGAAGGAGATTTTTTAAAAGCCCCCCCACATCATCTCCGATTCGCACGCCGACCAGCTTATCGAGGAGATTGCTCTTTGGGCGCGCCATAGTGCCTGTAATGGAGAAAGGCACATGGGAGTAGCCCTCGCACTCCGATGTTTTGAATTTCGAGCCCATGAAGCCAAGCGACTCCGTAAGAAGCTTCTGGCTCACATGAAAGCGAGCGTTCATATCGAGGGTTCCATCGAACTTTGCTTCACCTGTGGCATCCACGATGAGATTGGCTGATTCCAATGCCAGTTGGGTTACAAGGATTTTTCCATCACGAAGTGAGAGTTTGGTTTCAGCCGTTCGAAGTTCGAGAACGCTGAGTTCATTGATACGCAGGAGATCGCCGAGTTGGCGGATCGGCTCGATCGGTTGCATGCGAGCCTCCTTGAGGAATGCCGATGCTTCCCCCTTGATGGAATCCGGTTGGTTTGGATCGCCCTGCACGTTGGCCTTTGCAAATAGGATGCCCTGTGTGCCCTCGGCACTGAATCCGGCGTCTTCAGCGAGCTTTTGCAAGGACACATTTTCGGCGGTTACTACCCCTTCGAAAAAGGAGTCTGGAAGCTCTCTCAGGCGAAGAGACCCCTGCACCAAGCCCTTCGCCCATTCTGCGCGGAGGTTTGAGAGCTGGAATTGCCCTTCGCGGTATTCGAAATCGCCCGTGATGTTTGAGAGCTTAAGAGAATCCGCGAACGAGGCAGTTTTGATTTGGAAAACACCTAGCGCGGAGCCATCTGGTAAGACCTTGCACTCGGTGGCAAGACCATCGAGTCGGATTGGGCGGCCTCCTTGAGCTTGATAGAAGGAAGCTTGGCCATGCAGGACTTTGATTTTCCCAACGCTCACAGGCCTTGCAGGCGGCGATTTTTTATTTTCTTCTTTTTCAGGAGTTGGCTGTGTGGAGGAAGTTTCGATGCCGGCCGGCTCTGTTTTGGGAATGGAATTTTCTGCCGATTCCCCCGCGAGTGTGGAGGGTCGCGATGGGTTGGGTTTTGCCTTCAAACTCCCAAATGGGAGAGCGGAATCCAGTGGCCAGATTCCACTTTGCCCTTGAACTAGGAGGAGCGAAGGATCTTCGATGGTCATTCCTGTAGCGAAGATATGGCCTTGGAAAAGTGCCGAGAGGCTGAGGTTAAATTTGATGGAGCGTATTGAGAGAAGTGCTTTTTTTGTGTTTTCGCCTTGAGGCACACTGAGTCCCGAAATGGTTAGTCCCGACCATGGCGTGTAATAAGTCCGGTCGATTCGAGGTTCGATGCCGGTGGCTTCGTATACAGCTTGGCGCAGCTTTTTCTGCACACCATCGGATTGCAGGTAGATGTTCAAACACAGAATCGACGTCGCGTAGAGGACGAGAATTGCTCCCGTGATAATGAGAATTGGCTTGGCAATCGAATGCACGCAATGAAGCTACCTCTCTTGATCCGAAAGTGAAGTGTGAATAAGTCGCTTGTCATTCTAAACCCTGCCGCCCGCGGTGAAAAAGCCAGCCGCCTCGAGGAGCGTATCCAATCGCTTTCGGCCGGGATGCCGATGCGACTTACCTCTGAAGCTGGTGATGCCCGCAGTATTGCAGCGGAGGCTGTGCGCGACGGAGTGGAAGTGATCATTGCCGCCGGCGGGGATGGCACGTTGAATGAAGTCGTCAATGGCATCGGCACCGCGCCGGTTCGTATTGGCATTCTTCCAGTCGGCACCATGAATGTCTTTGCGACGGAAATCGGAATCCCGCAGGGTAATCTGGAGAGTGCCTGGCGCATCATTGAGTCGGGGAGAGTTATCAAAGTCGATCTGCCTCAAGCCAACGACACCCGCTTCGTGCAACTTGCAGGGGTTGGTCTCGATGCCGAGGTGGTTCGCAAAACAAGCACCGATTCGAAAAAAGCGCTCGGCCCACTGAGTTACCTCCTCACGCTTGTCCAGGTCGCGGCTGCCAAGCCATCACGCGTGATCCTATCTGATGTGGCGGGGCGTATTTATGAGGGGTCCTTTGCTCTCATTGGGAATGGACGTCTCTATGGGGGGCCATTTCCTGTTTTCAAACGGGCCAGTCTGTACGACGGATTGCTCGACGTCTTGGTTTTTCAAAACCAGAGTCATTGGGATGTGCTTCGATATTTTCAGGCTATCGCCTTTGGCACGCATGCCGACTTGCCTGATGTGGAGTATTTCCAAACCCCGAGTCTTAGTGTGCGGAGCGGCGGGGAGGTGCCCGTGGAACTTGACGGCGAAGTGGCTGGGATGCTGCCATGTTCTTTTTCCATCGAATCCCACAAACTGAGCGTCATCGCGCCCTGATTCGTTGAATCTGCTTGCGTCTGGTGTTCATACCGGAGTACTTTGGGTGGAATCCTTGGGGTTGCTATTTTTTCTTAAAAAAAGCTTGCCTGCAATAAGTTGCGCGATTAGCTCAGCGGTAGAGCGCTTGCTTCACACGCAAGAAGTCACAGGTTCGAACCCTGTATCGCGCACCACTTTTTGGCTCCTCTTTTTCTCTCGAGTATTCTTCTTAGCGCATCACGGAGTTTTTGATTGGACGCTTGCACTCTAAAATTTCAATCTGTGGGTCTGATGAAAACTCCCATTCGTGTCGCGGTGACCGGTGCTGCCGGTCAAATTTCTTATTCTCTTCTTCCTCGCATTGCCTCCGGGGCGATGTTTGGTCTCGATCAGCCAGTGATTCTCCAACTTCTTGAAGTGCCAGTGGAAAAAGCCATGACCGCGCTCGAAGGGGTCGCCATGGAGTTGGACGATTGTGCGTTTCCACTTTTGAGTGGCATGGTTCTGACGGACGATGCTCGAGTTGCATTCCGGGATGCCAACTGGTGTCTCCTGATCGGAGCGAAGCCTCGCGGTCCGGGAATGGAGCGGGCCGATCTGCTCAAAGATAACGGAAAAATTTTTACCACCCAAGGCCAGATCATCGACGAAGTTTCTGCGGAGAATGCGTGCGTCGCTGTCGTCGGCAATCCCGCCAACACGAATGCCATGATTGCCGCCAGCAAGGCTCGCCGACTCACGCCTGATCGTTTCACAGCCATGGTGCGTCTCGACCAAAATCGCGCTCAAACCATGCTTGCCAAAAAAGCAGGCGTCGCCACGACTGAAGTGAGCGAAATTTTTATTTTCGGGAATCACAGCCCGACGATGTTCCCGGCTTTTGGCCATGCCAAAATTGCCGGCCAACCCGTTGAAGCAGTCATTACCGATAGAGCATGGCTTGAAGGGGAGTTCTGTGAAAAAGTCGGCAAGCGCGGGGCGGCGATCATCGCAGCGCGTGGCGCCTCATCAGCCGCCTCCGCCGCGAATGCGCTCGTAGATCACGTTCGCTCCCTCGTCACTCCAGGGGCGATCCACTCCATCGCCGTCAAATCCGAGGGGCGCTACGGCTTCGACGCAAATGTCTGGGCCGGCATGCCTGTCAAAACCATCTCATCCGGCAGCTATGAAGTCGTCACTGGCATTCCGCTGGATGACTTTGCGAAAGGCAAGATTGCCGCTACGAACAAGGAGCTCGTTGAAGAGCGTGCGATGGTCGCCGACATGCTTGGGTAAGGAGAAAACTCCTCCTCGCACTTTCGAAAAACGGATGCATCTTCAAAGGAGGATGCCCCTTAAACCCACAGTTTCCTCATGAGTGACCCGATTCTTCCTACGGCGGAGAGCATGCAGCGCCGTTTGCAGGAGTTGTTGCGGACTTCTTTTGCCACGCCTGCGGCCTCCGCTAGCGAGCCGGAGGCGCCGTCGGCCACTCCCGACCTTGTTCCCCAAGCGATCCGAGATTTTCACCTCACACCGAAGGAGATCAAAGCCCACCTCGACCGCTTTGTCATCCAGCAGGATGAGGCCAAGAAGGTCTTGGGAATTGCCGTCTGCGATCACTACAACAATGCGCGGGTCATGGCCTCGCGCCCAGCCGACGCTGCGCCACTCGAGTATTCCAAGCAGAATGTCCTCCTCGCGGGTCCGACGGGTGTTGGTAAGACCTACCTCGTGAAGCATGTCGCTGAACTTATCGGTGTTCCTTTCGTGAAGGCGGATGCCACAAAATTCAGCGAAACCGGCTATGTTGGCGGAGATGTGGATGACCTCGTTCGAGAGCTTGTGCAGAAGGCCGATGGCAATTTGGGTCTCGCCCAGTACGGCATCATCTATATTGACGAAATCGATAAAATCGCCACGGCTTCGGACGTCATTGGGCGTGATGTGAGCGGGCGTGGCGTGCAGACAACGATGCTCAAGCTCATGGAGGAAACCGATGTTCCCCTGCGCGGAGGTAACGATCTGCAGTCGCAAATCCAAGCTGCGATGGAGTTTCAAAAACGGGGTAAAGTTGCGAAGGAGACTCTGAACACTCGACACATCCTTTTCATTGTCTCTGGTGCCTTTGATAGGCTCGGGGAGATTGTTTCCCGCCGTTTGAAAAAATCCGGCATGGGATTTGGGGCGGCCCCGGCATCGGCGGTGAGCGATTCTGGAGAGTTGCTCCGACTTGCCGGCACGAGAGACTTTGTGGATTACGGCCTTGAGCCCGAATTCATCGGTCGCCTCCCAGTGAGAGTCGTTTGCGACAGCCTCAGTGAGCAGGATCTTTTTGATATTTTGCAGAAGTCCGAAGGCAGCCTGATTCGGCAGTATGAGCGAGCCTTTGCCGCCTATGGGATCGAGGCGGTCTATACGAATGAGGCTCTGCGTCACATCGCTTCTTTGGCTGGAGTCGAAGGCACGGGGGCTCGTGGGCTGATGACGGTTTGCGAGCGGCTCATGCGCGACTTCAAATATGAATTGCCCGGCGCCCGGGTACTCTCGCTCGAGATCACGCCTGCTGTGCTTGCGAATCCCGCTGAGAGTATTTCCGAGTTGCTTAAGGTCGGGGAGGAGGAGGCCCGCCACATCCAGCATCTCGTCATCGAGCAATTCGCAGAGCGCTTCGGTGGACAGCATGGATTCGTCTTTCGCTTTGATCCGGCTGCCATTGAAGCCATCCTCCGCATGGCACTGGAAAAAAACATCCCTGCTCGTGACTTGTGTGAGAGCCTCTTTAAGGATTATCAATTTGGACTTGGACTGATCTCTCGGAACAGTGGGCAGTCGGAGTTTGTCATTCCCGCCGACGCGGTGGATGCTCCCGACCGCGTGCTGAGCCAGTGGGTTGTCGCCTCCTACCGAACCAAAGAAGAAAATGAAAAACCTTAAAGCCAGTCTTGTCATCGGCGCGATCAGCGTCTTCATGTCGATGCTATTATTTGCGACAGGCCTGCCTACGGCGAGCGATGCCCTTTTGCTAAAGTGGCTCGCCATCCCTCAGGATGGACGCCCTCTGGCCGGTACTTCTTGGATTATGGTGCTGCTGTTCGCTTTTGGAATCGCTTGGGTCTGGGTGGATCTGACGAAGCCTGTGCTAAAGACTTCGCTCTCCGTCGCAGCCCTCATACTCCTCGCCACTTGGGCGCCGGTGCTTTCGCTCCATGGAAAGTTTTTCTCTCCTGTGCTCCCCATTTTTGCCGTTCTGTGTAGTAGCTGCCTTGCGTTTGGTTGGGGAAAAACCCGCCATGGTCAGCGCAACCAACTTCTCGAACGTTTGTTTGGACTCCGACTGCCGAAGGCTGCATTTCAATCCATCCTCGCCTCCGATGTCTCGCCAGACTTTCCTGGACGCGTCGTGAATGCCTCGGTGCTGGTGATCGCGGTTCAGAATCACGCCGAGCTTATGGAGCTTCTGCCTCCGGAGAGCTACACCGCCATTACGAATTTGTATTTAAAAACCGCCTCCGACTACCTTGTGGATTCGGGAGCGTATTTGGATGAGTGCAACGGCGAGTGCATACGCGTCGTCTTTGGGGCTCCGATTGGCGACCCGCGTCACGCGGTCCGGGCTTGTCGCGCAGCAATTGATTTGGCGGCGCGCCTCGACGACTTGAATAAGGAATGCGACGCCAAGTGGCAGCGCCGTCTCGATGTGCGCATGGGGCTGGATACCGGTGACATCATTGCAGGCGTTTTTGGTGGTGGTCGCTTGGGAAGTTTCAGCGTTGCGGGGCCAGCGGTGGATTTTGCGCGACGCCTCTGCGCCGCAAGTTCGATGTATGGAGCGCGTATTCTCATCGGCCCCGATGCTTACACCCCGGCTTCCGAGTCTGTCGAGGTACGGCCCATTGAAATTCTCAAGGTCGCTGAGAAACGCCGCCGTGTGGAAATCTACGAAATCCTCGCACCCAAGCACGCCCTCTCGCCTGAGCGTGAACGCAGTCGCGACCACTTCTGGACGGGCGTCCTCCATTATCGCGAAAGACAGTTGGACAAGGCGGTCGATGAATTCACCAAAGCTCGCATCACTGGCATCCCGGATGCCGCGCTGGATTTTTACCTCCGCCGCATCGAGCAGGCCCGCCGTCCGGCCTCTGACGCTCATAAGGAATCTGTGCCCGCTCTCTTCCATGCAGCCTGATTCCCCCCGCATCATCTCACCTGCGGAGGTGCGGTTTGAACGTGAGCGCCTCCACCGCGAGGGAAAAAAACTTGTTTTTACCAATGGGTGTTTCGACATCCTCCATCGCGGGCATGTGCAATATCTGGCATTTGCGAGAGCGCAGGGCGGCGCCTTGGTGGTTGGACTCAACAGCGACGCCTCTGTCCGCCGAGCCAAAGGCCCCTCGCGTCCTGTCAACACAGAGCAAGACCGCGCCTTTGTTCTTGGTTCGCTTCGGGCGGTGGATTTCGTCGTGATTTTTGATGACGATGAACCCCGTGACCTCATCGCCCAAATCCTCCCTGACGTGCTCGTGAAAGGCAAAGACTGGGCTCACTACGTCAGTGGGCGGGACATCGTTGAAGCCCATGGAGGCAAAGTGGTTCTCGCCGAGATGGTCGAAGGAAAATCCACCACATCCACGATCGAGCGGATGCGAGCCTGAGTTCCCGAGTCTCTTGGAGCGGGTAGTTTGAGGCCGTCCTTGGGTGTCTTATTCCCTAGTAGGGAACAATATTTTTACTTAGCTGCCGGGATCACATCCGGAGTTAGTGCTTTTGCAAGGGATACTAGGCCTTTGTATTTCTTTCCTGTCTTCTTAACCATGCCACGCGACACGAGATTCTGGAGTTTTTCGTAGGCGCGCAGACGAAGCATCTCTTCGCCGCCGCTTGCTGCATTGCGTGCTTTGAGGCGCTCGTGGACTAAGTCGAACAACTGCTTGAACTCAAACGATGTCTTTTTAGTAAGAACTGCCACCAGTTCCTCGGTAACCAAATCTGGTCCGCGTCGGGAAAACGCACTTTTACGTTGCATTAGCATTAGGATTCATACCTACCATAGCTCGAGATAATTGTCCACCATTTGTTTCATTTTTTTGCAAATCGTTTGTAAAATGTAAAGTGCGGTTTTGGAGGAAAAAGTTGTGAGCTTCCTATGCTTTTGGGAAATTCGGATTTACAAGGCGGCCCACGCGATACATCCTGTCTGGGCAGTAAGCTCACGTGGCGGAACTGGCAGACGCATACGACTCAGGATCGTATGGGGTAACCCGTGGAGGTTCGAGTCCTCTCGTGAGCATAATCCTTTGCCCGGATTTTAAAAAAAGTGGACAAGCACCTCGCTCAAAAAAATCCGGAATTTGTACGCAGCACGTTTGCATCCATTGCAGGGCGATACGATTTGGCAAATCACCTTCTGAGTGGAGGGATGGATTTTCTCTGGAGGGCCAAGATGTCGCGCCTTGTGGCAGAGTGCAACCCCAAGCAGGTTTTGGACCTCGCCACCGGCAGTGGGGATCTGGCACTTGCGATCAAGAAGACCTGTCCCGCAGCACGAATCACAGCGGCTGATTTTTGTCTGCCGATGCTTGAGCAAGCCCGTCGCAAGGGGGTGGAAAAACTGGTCCAAGCGGATGGCTTGGCATTGCCTTTTTCGGATGGCGCGTTTGACGTGATCACGGTTGCTTTCGGGCTTCGCAATATGGCGGATTGGAAGGTCGCAATTTTGGAGATGAGCCGTGTTCTTCGAAAGGGAGGAACGCTCTTTATTTTGGATTTTTCCCTGCCTGAGTGGCAGCCCTTACTTTCTTTTTATCGCCTTTACCTTCACCATGTCCTGCCGCACTTGGCGCATTGGGCCACCCAGCGCAAGGAGGCCTATGAGTACCTTGGAGGTTCTATTGAGACGTTTCCCAGCGGCTTAAAAATGAATGCCCTCCTGTCGGCATGTGGTTTCACCTGTCAGGCTCCCAAGCCCCTGACGCTCGGTGTTGTCTCGATTTACTCGGGCAGTAAAGAGGGAAACTCGTAGTTGCCTTTGGAGAATCAATCTCCGAAAGAAATCTCCACGGCGCGGGCGTGCTCCACCAATTGGCCTCGCGGATCAACTCGGCGCATTTTGTGGACGGCATCGGAGATGGGGACTGCGCAGGTTGCGTGATTTCGATAACTGACCATGGAGCCAAAATTCCCCTCGGCGATGAGTTGGACGGCTTTGATGCCAAAGCGAGTGCCGAGGATGCGGTCTAGCATGGTTGGTGCGCCTCCGCGTTGAAGATGGCCGAGAACGCAGGTGCGGACCTCCTTGCCTGTGCGATTGCCAATCTCGCGGCTCACAATTTCTCCAATTCCTCCGAGGCGATTTTCGCCATTTGCATTTTGGAGTCGGGACACGCGTCCGTCTTTGGGTTTTGCGCCTTCGGCAATGACGACCATCGTGCATTTTGCGCCCTCTCGTTCTCTGCGCAGAACTTCCGCTGCCACTTGAGAAAATTCGAAGGGGATCTCAGGGATGAGAATGATATCCGCTCCGCCTGCGAGGCCGCCATGGAGGGCGATCCAGCCCGCATGGCGCCCCATGACTTCGATAACCATGACGCGTTTATGGCTGGTAGCGGTGGTGTGGAGGCGGTCGAGAGAACTTGCGACACACTCCACGGCGGAGTCGAAGCCGAATGTCATGTCGGTGGCCTCAAGGTCGTTGTCGATGGTTTTTGGAACTCCGATGACTGGTAGCCCTGCTTGATGCATTTGGAGGGCGATGTTGAGGGACCCGTCGCCCCCGACGACAATGAGCCCTTGAAGATTCAGGGATTGGAAGGTTTGGCGGGTTTTGCCTAGGACTTCTGCAGGTATGAAAGAGGCCTGGCGTCCGCTGCCGCGAGAGATGAATTGGCCTTTATTGACAGTGCCGAGGAGGGTGCCCCCGAGGTGCATGATGCCAGTCGTGATGCGGCGGTCCAGGATCATGTGGTCTGTGGTTGAGAGGAGCCCTTCGAAGCCGTCTTGAAAACCGACGAGTTCCCAGCCGAGTTTCTCTGAGGCTCGGCTGGCGGCTCTTAGGACGGCATTGAGGCCCGGGCAGTCGCCGCCGCTTGTGAGGATTCCGATGCGTTTGCGATCCATCCCAGGTGAGCTCTAGAGGCTGGTGGACTTTTTTGTTGGGCGACCTTGAGCGGCCCAGGCGTTGTAAAGACTCCAGCCTCGTGTCACCAGTGCCTGGCCTTCCGTAAAGCGGCTGGGTGAATTGAGCAAGACGATGTGGATGCGGCGGGGGGTGATAAAAACTTTTTCGCCCTCGCGTTCGGACTCCGGCGAGCGGGTGGAGGAGAGGATGAGGCACTCCCCGGCGAGGCGCGTGCGACCGGTTTTGACTCCGTCAACTCCATCAACACCCAAGAGCTCGTTTGTGTTTTTGATTTCAAACGGTGTGTCCACTCCGGCGCGGAGAACGTGGATTTGTCGGGATTTCTGAGATACGTAGAAAGCGAAGCCTGCGCTATTGTAAGCGTAGCGCACGAGGCGGGCGAGGTCTTCGGCTGTCGAGTACGGAGTGGCCACATCGGTGCGGTGATCCATTCCTGAGGGGTTGAGGAAAAGTGTACGCTTCATGAAAAGCGTTCTCGCGAGGGCGTTCATGTGTGCGACGAAATTTCCAATGGGCGAGAGACCCTCGGGGTTTGCAACCTGAGCGCCGACATGGTGGGCAAGCGTCTGGGCGGCGACGTTGTCCGAGCCAAGCAGGGCACAATAAATCAGGTCGCGGAGGCTCACGGAATCGCCCGGTTGAAGGCCTACGGAGCTCACAGATCCATCGGCTGTGGCTTGGGGAGGCACTTCGGCGAGTGAGGCCAGGTCGGCTTTCTTCAGGTCGGCCCAGTCGAGCACGACGAGTGCGGTGGCAATTTTTGTTAGGCTGGCGATTTGGACTTTCGCATTTTTATTTTTGGACTCGAGTATGGTCCCGGTCTGGTTGTCCACGATGATGTAGTTTTCCGCAGCCTGTGAGGAAAAGAGGAATGCACTGAGGAATATGGCGGTAATGAGTTTTTTCATGGCGCGCGAAGCGAGAAAAGTTTGTGTGCGCGTGAAGATAGCTGGAGGGGAGGTCGTTTCAAATCCTTTTCAAAAAAGAAGGATTTTCCGCGGCGGTGGACATGGTATTCAAGCGGGATGCGTATTCTTTCCGGCATTCAGCCTTCTGGAACCCTCCATCTGGGAAATTATTTTGGCATGATGAAGCCTGCAATCGAGCTTCAAGAGCAGGGGGAGGCCTATTACTTCATAGCAGACCTGCATGCGCTCACCACGGTGCACGCTGCCTCCACGTTGCGTGCCAACGTGCGGGAGTTAGCGGTGGATTTTCTCGCGTGCGGATTGGATCCGGCCAGGGCGGTTTTTTTTCGTCAATCGGACGTGCCTGCGGTGGCCGAGTTAGCTTGGATCTTGAGTACGGTGACTCCGATGGGTCTGCTTGAGCGGTGCCACTCGTTCAAGGATAAGACCGCTCGAGGGCTAGCGGCCTCGCACGGTTTGTTTGCCTATCCTGTGCTTATGGCTGCAGACATTCTCATCTGTGACAGTGATCTCGTGCCGGTGGGGAGGGATCAGAAGCAGCATCTTGAGGTCACTCGCGACATTGCGGTGAAGATGAATGAGATTTTTGGTGAGATTTTTAAACTCCCTCAGCCGAGTATTCGTGACGAGACGGCGGTTGTGCCTGGCTTGGATGGGGCCAAGATGAGCAAGAGCTATAATAACACGATCGAGATTTTTGCTCCCGAGGCTGTGCTTCGGAAAAAAATCATGGGGATCAAAACCGATTCCACTGCGGTTGACGTGCCGAAGCCGACCGAGGGTTCTGTGATTCTGGATCTCTACAAGCTTGTCGCTTCTGCCGGTGAGTACGATGAGATGGTGAATGCGTTCCGCAATGGCGGGACGGGTTACGGGGATTTGAAGAAGCGACTGTTCTCTGGGATTTGGGAGTTTTTTGCTCCGTTCCGTGTCCGGCGCGAAGAAATTTTGTCGAATCCGGATTCTGTGGATCGCGTCCTATCCGATGGAGCTGAGAAAGCGCGGGAGGTTTCGGATTCCGTAATGAAGCGGGTGCGGGCGGCAGTGGGTATCGGCGCTTGATCTTGGCTCGTTGTTCGGAGGCACAAAAAAGCGGATGCCTCCCAATTTGGTGGCATCCGCCTTCTTGATATTGTCCTTGGGATCTAGCTGGCCTCAGGCGCGCCTTTGGGCATGAGGTGGACAGTCGATCTGAGGAGTTCCAAATCCGTGAAGGCGGATATGGACTTGATCGTCACCTTGCGTGTTCCGTTTTCTGCGGGGAGATCCAGAGTAGATCCCGAAGCGGCTCCAAGGAGCGCCTGGCCGACTCCCGCTTTATAGGAAACGATGCCAAGATCCGGAGAGCTGTCCCATGCTCCAAGGATGCTGAATGTTTCTTGGGAACCATCCTCGTTCTGGATAGTGACAATGGTCCCGATGGAGACTTGGGTCGTGCTTGGGCTTTCAAAGTTTGTTCCACGGGCTGTGACAAGGTCATGTTCCATCTCGGCGCGGCGACGTTGGAGGACGCGCTGATGTTCCTTGGCGGCTTTGAATCCGGCGTTTTCGCGGAGGTCACCCTGTTCCTTAGCGATGTTGATGTCGCGAAGGTTTTGAGGGATTTCCTTGGTGATGAGGAGGTCGAGCTCGGATTTACGTTTCTCGAGGCTGGCCCAGGAGACGACGAGGTTATCGGCTTTCTCGTTATCTTGGTGAGCGCCGGTAATCATGCTCTGTGTGTCGGGGTAGAGCTTCACGATGCGGGCCATGAGGGAACGCTTCGAGAGGTCCTCAATGGCTGGTGTCAGCATGAGTTTCCGCATGGAGTCGCGGACCACGTCGCGGCTGGCTCCGATGAGGAGGTCGCCGATGAGATCGCCGTCATCGATGAGGAGATCTTTCAGGCGCGAGGTTCGCTTTTCGGCGAGGAGATCTGCCTCCAAGGCGCTGAAGACAGCGGCCAGAAGCTCGGCGTTGAAGAGGGCTGGGAATCGTTTGTCGCGCTCTTTGCAGAGCCAGATGAGCATCTCTGAGGAAATCGAGCGCTCGCTGATCCATTTTTCGACGATGGATTGGAACTGTTCCTTGCGTTTGTGTTTTTCAAACAAGCGGCAGATATCCGCAATGAGGCGAGCTCCTGCTGCGGGAAGCAATTCGATGGCTTTGTCGCCCCAGACTTCTCCGAATGCTGGTTCGAGGGCTTCGAGGACGCGCTTTTCTTTTGAGCCCGGGATGGATTCCAAGATTTGGCCGAGCTTTCCAGGTTCCGAAGCGATGATGTTGGCGATGGTTGGAGCCTCGGCTCCGGCTTGGAGTGACTTGAATTTCTCGAGTACATCATCCCGCGCGATGAGAATCTCAATGGCCGCAGAGGGTTGGAGGCGTCTGGCGCGATGGGCAGCTTCTTCGATCTGGACGATGAGGGCTTGAAGCTCATCTTCACTACCAGTGAGATCATCGAGGGATTTTGAAATTTCCTCAAGGGCTAGAATCTGGTCGCGTGTGTGTCGCGCGGCACGAAATCCATCAAGGAGGCGGGTGCCTGAATTCACCGGGGTTTCCAGCAGCACATAAGGATCGGTTTTTTTTGCCGGCATCCCGAAGTGACCGTCGGATTTGATTTTCTTGCGTGCGGCATCCCACCAGCGTTTGAAGCCTGCGACGTCGAATACCTCTGGTGTGAGCGCGGAGGCAATCTGGTCGGAGGAGGCTTTGCCACCGAAGTCTGCGAGGATTTTTTTGACCAGGGCGGAGGAGTCGGATTTGGCGAGTGCACGAATGCCATCGAGATCCGTCTCGCGTTTCACGAAGATGTGATCTGCGGGTATTGGCGCGAGGGTCTCAGCTGCATAGACCGCTTGCATGGGGTGGTTTTTCTTGGACTTGAAATCAATCAAGACATGACCGGCGATGAGGTTCCATTCCGCGACACGTCCGAAGCCCCAGCTCTTGTGGGTGCAGTAGGATCCGGGCGTGAGGCGGGCGAGTTTCTCGGCGGTTTTTTTATCTAGGGTGCCGCTCTCAACGGCTTGGGCGAGTTCGTCTGTCATCTCTCGCAGTCTCACAGAAACCCCCCTACTCATGCAAGGGGAAGAAATGCCCAGGTGTCTTCTCAGTGGTGCAAGTTTCTCCTTGCGGGTTCCGCGTGTCGCGGCAATGTCTGCGCCTATGAGCAAAAATGAGGAACAGGTGTTGGTCGTGAAACGGGAGTTTTTTGATGGGCTGGGAAGTTTTCAAGGCCTGTGTCGCAGGGTGGACGATTACTTGCCTGCGTTTATGAAAAAGGAGAATAACTTCTTTGTGCCACGCGGTGCGGCAGAGGAGGATCCCTCGCTCAAGCAGATCATTCCCTATGCGGTATTTCGGCATGGTGGGCGGATTTTGCATTACACGCGCGGGGCGAAGTCTGGCGAGAAGCGTCTCGTGGCCAAGGCCTCGATCGGCATTGGGGGGCATGTGAATGACTCGGATGAGAGTATTTTGCATTTTGACCAATCGACTTATCACAACGCCGTGCAGCGCGAGATTCGGGAAGAGTTGCGGCTTGGTGGTGGCTTTACCGAGCGTGCGGTTGCACTGATCAATGATGATTCCAGCGATGTCGGTCGCGTGCATCTGGGTGTCGTGCACATCGTCGATCTGGAGAACGACGACGTGAGCGCTGGCGAGAAGGCGATTGCCGAGTTGGGATTTGCGACGCGGGTCGAATTGCTCGCACGACGAGATGGCTTTGAGACATGGTCCCAGATCGTGCTGGATGGCTTGGACGAGCTGGATGTCTTTTAGCCTCAAATCTTGCATGGCAACGTCGGGTTCCGCATGATTTCGAGCATGGACTATTTGAAGCTGGCGCGTCGTGTTTTTGAGATCGAGCTTAGCGAGGTCGAGGCTGTCGCTGCGCGTTTGGATGATCGGTTTGTTGAGGCGGTGAATCTCATCAAGGACGCGGTGGAAGGGCGCAACAAAGTCGTGGTCTTGGGTGTCGGGAAGTCAGGACACATCGGGGAAAAAATCGCGGCGACCTTGACGAGTACTGGCTCCACGGCGGTGGTGCTGAATTCTCTGAACGCCTTGCATGGTGATCTTGGTATTGTGTCGGATGGCGATGTCGTGCTGGCGCTGAGTTACAGCGGGGAAACGCAGGAGTTGCTCGCGGTGCTGCCCGCTATCGTGCGATTCGGATTGCCGATCATTGCGATCACGGGAGGTCTCCAATCCACGCTGGCCAAGGCTGCGAGGATCGTACTCGACGTTTCTGTGACCCAAGAGGCTTGTCCTCTCAACTTGGCTCCCACCTCGAGTACGACTGCGATGTTGGTGCTGGGTGACGCGCTGGCGATGGTCCTTCTGGAAAGCAGGGGATTTCAAAAAGAGGATTTTGCCAGATTTCACCCAGGCGGGAGTCTCGGGCGGTCGCTTCTTTTGCGAGTCAATCAAATCATGCGGCCTATCGCGGAGATGGCGATCATTTCTCCGGAGACGCCGATTGTTGAAGCAATCAAGGCGATGACTTCCCATCGGGCTGGCGCTGCGGTGGTCATTGAGACCGATGGCACGCTATCGGGTATTTTTACTCATGGTGATTTTGCGAGGCACTTCCCCGACAATCCTGGTATCGGCACGGCTCCGGTGGCTGGGTTTATGAGTTTTCATCCGATTACGATTGATGGCAGCAAGCTCGCAGCTGAGGCGTTGCAAATTCTGGAGCGCCATCGCATTGATGACCTGGTGGTGGTGGATGAAGATCTGCGACCAATTGGCATTGTGGACTCCCAGGACCTCACGCGTCTCAAGATTCTTTGATCCTCGCTTTTCACAAACCCTACGGCGTGCTCTCTCAGTTTACCCGGGATGGCAGCGCGAACCTTCCGCTGGCAGAGTTTGGTTTTCCCAAGGGAGTCTATCCCATAGGTCGCTTGGATGCCGACTCCGAGGGTCTGCTTTTGCTTTCCGATGAATCGCGTTGGAATTCTTTGTTGCTCTCGCCTGGCGGGCATATCGAGAAAACATACCATGTGCTTGTGGAGAGGATGCCCAGTGCTTCTGCTTTGAAGCAGCTGAGCGATGGTGTGCTGGTTGACGGCAAGCCAACGTTGCCCGCTCGAGCTTGTCTTCTAGATCCGCAGCCGCAATTTCCCCCGCGTGATCCACCGGTAAGGTTTCGTAAAAATGTTCAGGATTTTTGGATGGAATTGAGGCTGCGCGAGGGGAGGAACAGGCAAGTGCGACGCATGACGGCTGCAGTGGGACACCCGACTTTGCGTCTGATTCGTGTGGGAATCGGAGAGCTTCCGCTGGCGGGTCTGGATTCTGGTTCTTGGCGGAGGCTCTCTTCCGACGAAGAACTCGCTCTCTCTCAGCGCTAGAGCGGGATATGATCGTAATTAGGTGAATACACCTATTTGCGCTTCAAAATACTTGTGCAAAAACTACTCAAATCCCATGCCCAAGCAGTCGAGCATTTTGGTTGTAAGATCCTTCTCGAAAAACGGCTTCGTCATGTAAGCCGTGGCTCCGGCCTTGATGGCTGAGATAATGGCATCCTTGCTGCCTTCTGTGGTGAGCATGAGAACGGGCAGTGGTTTCCAGCGGTCGTCGGCGCGGATGCGCTTGAGAAATTCGAGCCCATTCATGTTCGGCATATTCCAGTCGAGGCAAACGAGGGAGAAGCCTGTCGGATCCGCTTCGAGTACGCCAAGTGCTATGTGTCCGTCCTCTGCAGGGACGCATTCGGCACCAATAACCGATGCGGCAGACGCTACTATGCGTCGAATAAACATGGAATCATCAACAGCTAGGACTTTCATATTTTGGGGATTGGGTATGAAATGTAGGATTTTGAATACAACATGCAATACGAATTCATGGTAGTCGTATCTAATTAAGTTCCCAAAGTCTGAATAATGAGCGAATGCCAACCGGTCGAGTAGGTCTCGTAGCCTGGAGCGTTCGCTATCGCGAAGAGAGTGGGAATGCCGTGGTCTTCGGCGATGGTGAAGCCCTTTCCTTGGAGGATGAAAGATTCAAGGTGCGAAATGTTTACACGGTCTTTGAGGATAGCATTTTTTGAGTCAGCCAGGATTGTTCCCGAGGGGTCTATAATGCAAACTCTTGAGACTTCTTTTTCGGACTGCGAGAGGGGCGTGCGGTGCACGATTGTTTGGGCAAGCGCCTCCCAGTTGAAGAGAATGCCCAGAACGCCAATCAATTCCCCATTGGGCTGTCCGTCGCGGCGCACTCCGCAGGAGTAGGCCAGAATGTGCTGTCCTTGGACCAATGGGGAGGCATGGACTGTTTCGAAGCCGAAATCATCACCGCTTGCGGAGGTGCGGGCTTTGCGGAACCACTCGTTGGCTGCCACATTCATGCCGATGGACTTGTACTTTCCTGAGCGGCCGTTTGCTATGACGGTTCCGTTGAGATCGCATAAAACGATGTCGTAATAAACGGTGTAGGCGTTCAGGATGACTCCCAAGCGGTCACAGGCGTGGCGGGATGAGTCGGTGCCGGGGGAGGAGAGGGCATTCACCGCACTGGCATCGGTGGCCCACCAGCGGACGTCGCACGAGCGCTCGTAGAGGTTGCGGTCGATGAGGTCGATGTTGGTGAGAGCGAGATCCACCAGGCGCCCACCGCGCACGACGGAGTCCAGGCGGTCGCTGATTTCGGAGAGTTGTGTGATGTCGTGCTTGGTTTCCTCGGCAAGACCCTCCGCGACTTGTGCGGTATTGGTGGAGAGGTTTCCGATTTCATTCGCGACCACGGCGAAGGTGCGCCCCGCGTCGCCAGCTTTGGCGGCTTGAATCTGGGCGTTGAAGGAAAGCAATCGGACGCGCATGTTGATGTCGTCAATTTGCCTCAGCGAGTTGTTCATCTTGCTGGAGATACTCTTAGAAAGGTGGCGGATGCTTTCGATCCAGTTATCGAACGAATCGGTTTTTGCCGAATGAGGAGGTGGGGTTTGTTGAGTAGCCATAAGTATTCGGGATTGTGCTTGGGTGATTTTTAGTTCCTTCGGTAAAAATACGAACCAGATATGTTTTCCGCCGCGAAGAGGTGCTTATGGGTGAGGAGGGATTCCGTTCCTCCGAGCATGAGGAGACCATTGGGGGCGATGATTTGCCCGAGCCGAGAAAAAAGATCTTTTTTAAAGTCCTCCTCAAAGTAAATCGCCACATTTCTGCACAGCACGAGATCGAAAACACCGAGGCTCATGAAATCGTCTTGGAGGTTCCTTTTTTTGAATGTGACCATCGATCGAATCTCAGGCTTCAATGTCCAAGTATTTCCGGGAGTGGAGTCAAAAAAGTTATTTTTCCAATAGTCTGGGAGACCCCGGGAGATTTCGAGTTGGCTGTAGCGTCCAGCCGATGCCAAAAAAAGCGTTCCTGGGGAGATGTCGAAGCCTGTGATTTCGAAGGAGGAGATATTTACACCGTTTAACAATCCTGATGTCTTGAGTTTATGAAGGATTAGGGCGATGGAGTAGGGTTCTTGGCCGCTGGAGCAGGCAGCACTTAAGATACGAATGCGAGATTTTTTACCGGTCTGAAGAAGTTTTCCTAATTCTGGAAGAATCGTATTTTCAAGAGATTCCCAAGGGCGGGTATCACGAAACCAGTAGGTTTCATGGGTCGTCATGGAGTCGATGATTTTGTCGCGCAGTTTGCCAGTGTGCTCTGCTTTGGCCATACGGATGAACGCTGGGATATCCAAGGCTCCACTTTCGGCGATGATTTTGCCGAGTCGGGCTTCGAAGAGATAGCGCTTGTCTTCTCCCAAGTGGATGCAGCATGCTTCCGCAACATACTGGGAAAGAAGTTTTAAGTCGCTTGGGTTTTTAGAGAAATCAAACATACGCCACTTGAATTATGTCGCGGTGTGTCAAAGCCGAAAAATTGTGTTAATACGGCGCCCAATGTCTTGAAGCGGCAGGATTTCGTTGCCTAAATCTCTTTGGGCGATAGCCAGAGGCATCCCGTAAACAGTTGAGGTGGATTGATCCTGAGCGATACACCATGTTGGTAAGGTCTGTTGCAATGTCGCCACGCCATCGGCTCCGTCAGAACCCATGCCGGTAAGAATCACAGCAATAGCACCGCGCAGCTTGCATTTGGCGGCAGAGTTAAAAAGCACATCCACCGACGGGCGGCACGATTGCACGGGCGGGGCGCTCGTGAGGCGGGTTTGAATTTTTTCGGCATCATTGCGGAAAATCTCCAAGTGCATGCCTCCTTGGGCGATGAGCACTTCTCCTGGCAGGGGAATCTCGCCGCCTTGAGCTTCCTTGATGGAAAGAGAGCTGATTTTGTCCAGTTGCTCGGCCAAGGACTTGGTGAACGTGGCGGGCATGTGTTGCACCAGCAAGATGGGAACCGGAAGCTTCGCCGAAATGATTGGTAAAATGGTGGAAAGGGCATTTGGCCCGCCAGTTGAGACGCCAATGAGGATCAATTCGGGAAATGGCGGCGGTTGGAGGCGCTTGATTGGAGGCGTTGCACTTGGAGTGCTCGGCTCGGGAGCAGCATGCAAGGCAGAAGATGATGCGCAGCGAAGACGCGCTAACGTG
>CANMQB010000016.1 GCA_947499885.1 Spartobacteria bacterium | reverse complement strand
CGGTCTCCGGTACCGTTCCGCTTGGATATGCCATGCCCCAGCACAAAGAGCTGGCTGGATCAACTGGGGAATCCGAAAGCCCCTACAAACAAATTCATTTCTCATCGGGTGTCTCTTACTCGAGTACAGGGAAAATGGGTAACCAATGGGGAACCGGAATGCCACTTGAAGTTACCCCCGAGGTCATTGTCCGCGGTCAAGAGCGCTACGCGATTTCCTGCAAAGTCTGCCACGGGGCTACAGGAGCCGGAAATGGCATCGCTGGAAAATACGGCCTCGTCGGAATTGCCAACCTTCACCAACAACGAATTCGCGATATGGCAGATGGTGAAATTTTTAACACCATTGCCTACGGCAAGAATACTATGATGGGATACGGCGATCGCATTCAGGTACAAGATCGCTGGGCCATCGTTGCCTACATCCGTGCCCTCCAAAAGTCCCAAGGCGGTGCAGCGATCAACGATGTTCCAGCCACAGAACGGGCAAAATTAGAATCGCAGACCAAATGAGCGGACACGAACCATCACAACCCAGCAGCCATACTTTTGACTACAAGCACGTTGGCGGTCGCTTCCTCGGCCTCGTTGCCCTAGCTGTCGTGGCATTCGCTGCAGTAGCCATTGGCGCTTTTACTAATACGAAGCAATTCGCTTTTTCCTATCTTTTTGCCTTCACATTCTTCCTGACGATCTGCATGGGCGGACTCTTCTGGACTCTCGTGCATCACGCAGTTGACGCCGAATGGAGCGTGGTAGTCCGTCGCCAGTTGGAAAACATTGCCAGTCTCCTAGCTGTGATGGGGATTTTATTCATTCCGTTGATTTTTGTAGCTCCGACGCTCTGGTATTGGATGAAACCCGAAAATGCCCACGATCCCCTTCTGATCGAGAAGTGGCCCTACCTCACACAAGAATTCTTCTGGATTCGTGCAGTCTTTTATTTTGTCTTCTTCACCGTGGCAAGCCTCTGGCTCCGTAGGAATTCTATCAAACAAGACACCTCTGGTTCGGCAAAATACACTCTTCTGAACCGTAAGATTACCTTCGGCAGCCTCCCGCTCTTCGCCGTGAGCCTCACCTTTGCCGCGATCGATTGGCTCATGGGCCTGGACTACCACTGGTTTTCGACCATGTGGGGTGTTTACATTTTTGCGGGAACCGCCTTGAGCAGCATGTGCGTGCTGGTTCTCATCATCACCGCTCTCCGCAATGCGGGATACTTCAAAAATGTCATCACCATCGAGCATTACCACATCATGGGCAAGCTTATGCTGGCATTCACGATTTTCTGGGCCTATATCGGCTTCAGCCAATACATGCTCATCTGGTATGCTAACATCCCGGAGGAAACCATCTACTTCCTTCGCCGAAACACCGAGAGCTGGCAAATCCTGAGCACTGCACTCGTCGTTGGACACTTCTTCGTTCCATTCCTGCTGCTTCTCTCAAACATGGGTAAGAAAAATCCCGCCTTTCTTTGCGGAATGGCGCTCTGGATTCTAACGATGCATCTTCTCGATATCTATGTAGTTGTCCTTCCTGCGCTTCACAAAGCAGGAGTGCAACCGAATTGGCTCGATTTTGCATGCCTCGTAGCCATAGGCTGCACACTCGCCGCGCTTTTCTTGAAACGCCTCGGTGATTCCCCGCTCTGGCCACTTCGCGACCCGCGCCTCAAAAATTCCATCGCTCTCAAAAACTGATGCAACCCGCCAACACCCACCACGAGGAACCTGCTGGACAGAAAAAACCTGTCTTCTGGATTTTTGTCGCCGGAATGATCGGCCTCATCCTCTTCGCCCTTTTCAATTCCCTTTTCCTCGGGAAAACCGAATCCTCTCTCAACCCCGAAGACCCTGCTCGGGATGTTGAACGCGTGAAAAATCTTGCGGACCTCCAAGCTGAGAATGAAGCAAAACTAAATTCTTACGCATGGGTTGATCAGGCTAAGGGTTCCGTACAAATTCCGATTGCCGAAGCAATGAAGCTGGTTATTTCGGATCTCAATTCCAAAAAACCTGCTCCAGCCTACCCCATTCTCGACTCTGCAGGGCAACCTTTACCTGCAACCGCTTCCGCGCCAGTTCCAGCCATGGATTCAGCTGATTCGCTACCAACCGAACCTGTTGCGTTAAGTCAGACGTCTTCCAATGTGCTTGCCGCCCCCGTCGAATCGGGGCAAGACAAGCCGATCAAATCCAAAAAACCAGCCAATCAATGAGCAACGACCAGTCCAGCCAGCCGGACACTCTCAGCAGCGCCGAACGCTCGGCCATCGACTCCTCGGTGGCTTTTCCGGTAATTCTTTTTTTCGGCACCTCTATCCTTTGGTTGCTCCTTGGCTCGATCTTTGAACTCACCAGTTCCATCAAGCTTGTCTGGCCATTCTTTCTGGATGGTCTCAGTTTCTTCACCTACGGCCGCACAAGTATTGTTTCCGTCAATGCCCTTGCCTACGGCTGGGCCACTCCAGCGGCCATCGGGATTGGACTCTGGCTCACAACCCGCCTTTGCCGGGTCCCTCTCGCTCACCATAAATTGCTAATAGCTTCCGGAATCATCTGGAACCTTGGCGTTTTTGTCGGCGTCTCCGGTCTGCTCATCGGTGATAGCACTTCGATTCCTCTTTTAAACTTCCCTGCCTACTCCACTCACATCTTGCTTCTCTCCTTCGCGCTGATTGCCATCTGGGCCGTTATGACGTTCCTTCAGCGCCAGTCCGGGACGCTCTTCGTTTCCCAATGGTTCCTTGTTGCGGGATTCTTCTCTTTCCCATGGCTTTTCGCTACGGCCAGTCAACTTCTTGTCTGGAATCCTGTTCAAGCTAGTGCTCAACCTTCCATCGCTGCTTGGTACGCTGGAGGTTTTTTTAACCTCTGGCTCGTGCCAATGGGCCTAGCTGCCGCTTTTTATCTGATCCCAAAATCAATCGGCCGTCCTGTGAACAGCCACCACCTGAGCTTGCTCGCCTTCTGGTCCATTCTTCTTTTTGGGGCGTGGTCAGGTACCAGCCGCCTAATCGGTGGGCCGCTTCCAGCGTGGATGGTAAGTGTGGGAGTCGCCGCAGGAGTCATGATGATCATTCCTACCCTAGCAGTTGCTCTGAATTTGCATTTTACGCTCGAAGGGCACTACGCTCCGGTAGCATGGAGTCCCTCTCTTCGCTTCATCGTTACGGGAGTCTCATTTCTTCTCACCACTTGGATTCTTTCCGCAATAAATTCAATCCCATCGGTAAACTCTGTCACGAATTTTTCTGACTTCACACGTGGCTTGAATCTTCTCGGATACTACGGGTTTTTTAGTATGATAGCTTTTGGATCAATTTATTACATACTGCCACGCCTCACGGGCAAGGAATGGCCCTCCTCCTGCCTCATCTCATGGCACTTCTGGCTTGCGTTGTCTGGAATTCTTCTGGGAGCGTCGGCTCTCATTCTTGGCGGACTGATTCAAGGTTTCGCTCTCCAAGATGTGGGCATCACGTTCCGTAGTTCGATGGACTTTATTGCTCCATTCAGGTTTTGTGCCGCATTGGCTGCAATCCTTATTGTTGCCGCTAACCTCGGCTTTGCTCTCCTGTTTGCCGGGCTTCTCTGGTCCACACGCCGGTCCGGTGCGACGCCCACCCTGATTGCAGTGCGCGAAGAAAATTCCCAAGAGCCCGTCGCGGTATGAATAAACTCACTCTCCTTTTCACCGGCATCCTTCTGACTTTCGGTTCCGCCTGGGTCGGCCTTGTGGCCTACCCGGTTGCAAACCTTGCAAACATGGAGCCGCTTCCCAATGAAGAAACTGGAGGGCTCATTCCTCCTACACTTTCAGGCCTTGCCGTTGCCGGTCAAAAAGTGTACGCAGCGAATGGATGTGTCGAATGCCACTCCCAGCAAGTCCGCCCTGATCCTTTGACGACGGATATCGCTAAACAACTCGGTAAACGCCAAACTGTTCCGCGTGATGAAATTCGCGAACACACTCCCTTCCTCGGCGAGTATCGGATCGGCCAAGATTTATCGAACTATGGAGCGCGGGAAACCGATGTCGCAGCAGTACACCGTCACCTTTACTCGCCTCAGCTCGTATCACCTTGGTCGAACATGCCATCTTACAGCTATCTTTACCAATATCGGAAAATTGTGGGCCAGCCATCCTCTCATGCATTACAGGGACTTACCGGATCATTTGCTCCGAAAGCAGGTTACGAAGTCGTTCCGACTCAGCAAGCGGAGGCCCTAGTTGCTTACCTGCTCTCCCTGAATCAAAACTACCCGCTGCCGGAATCTCCGGAGCCCACCGCCAAGTAACATCGTGACTTCCCATACGCCATCGAACGAGCCACAAAACGGCGAAAGCCCTAAACCAAACGATCCTGTTCTTCGCGAAGGACCTGAGCCTTCGGAAAAAGGGGCACCCGTTCCTTTCTGGCTCACCATCCTCGCCTCCGTTATCATTTTTTGGGCTGGTATCCAGCTTGCGCTCAATAGCGGAGGCTTCCGTGCTGACGTGTACAACCCTTCGCTTGTTTCCTGGAGTGGTGGCGGCAGTGGCGGCCCCGCAGCCCCCCCTGATCCCAAAGTTATTGGGAAACGCCTCTACAACCAAAATTGTGTCGTCTGCCACCAATCTTCTGGCATGGGAGTGGCTGGTCAATTCCCTCCTCTCGTAGGCAGCGAATGGGTCGTCGGCGGCGATTGGGTCGGCGATAACCACCTTGTCAAAATCCTGCTCGCCGGCATGCAAGGCCCAGTCCAAGTCAAGGGAACAACCTACAACAATGCGATGCCCCCATGGTCCCAGCTCAAGGATGAGCAAATTGCCGCAGTCCTTACCTATATCCGCTCCGAATGGGGAAACGCAGCCGTGCCCATCACAGCTGATTATGTGAAATCCATTCGCGCTGCCACCGCCGACCGCAAGGACCCTTGGTCTCAAAAAGAGCTGAAAGTAATTCCCACAGAGACCATCTCCGCTGGAGCAGGAGCCCCGCCGGCGCCTCCTGCCGCGCCTGTATCTCCTGCAGCTCCTGCACCTGCCGCCCGGCCCGCTGCCTGATTTGAACCGACTATGAACTTCCTGCTGAGAATCCTTTCCATCACCTCTCTTCTTCTTGTCGGCGGTGCTATGCCAGCTCTTGCGGAGCAGCGCACATCTAACCTCTACTGGGCACCGCCAAACATCACAGTCGGTGGAGAAAAAATTGACTCCCTTCTCAATTTTATCTTCGTCCTCACCCTAGTCGTCTTCATTCTCACCCAAGTCGTTTATGTGATATACCTTATCAGTTATCGTCGGCGCCCAGGTCACAAGGCCCACTACAGCCACGGAAACAACACTCTCGAGTTCTGGTGGACGATTATTCCCACCGCCGTATTCCTTCTTCTGGCCGTTTGGTCCAACCGCATCTGGTTCGAACTTACTGAGTCACCTATCGCGCCGGATGCCATCACGGTTGACATTGTAAGCTACCAATTCGGCTGGGATTTGCGCTACGCAGGGGCCGATGGACAACTCGGCGCAGGTGATGTGAAGCGTTTCAGCCTAGAAAACAAGTTTGGCGTCGATCCAGCTGATCCCGCTGGCAAGGACGACTTCACTTCCACTGAGCTCGTCATTCCCGTCGGAAAGCCCGTCCATGTCCTCCTTCGCTCACGCGATGTGATCCACTCGTTCTACGTCCCATCGTTCCGGCTTTACCAAGACGCTGTTCCCGGTCGCACGATCAAGTGGATGCAATTCACCACAACCCGCACGGCGGATCTCGAGCTCGCTTGCAGTCAGCTCTGCGGAACCGGTCACTACAACATGAAGGCCAAAATCCGCGTCGTACCTGTTGAGGAATACGAAAAATGGTATGCCGGCAAAGTCGCCGCTGCCCAAGCAGCCGCCGCGTCTCTGTAGGTCTTTCTTAAAAATCACTATCAGGGCCTTTAAAAGCAATAGGCCCATCTGGGAGTAGCTTCAGGCTAAGTATTCTATTGCGGAGGGGGAGTTAAAGGACTTACCAGAGATTTGCAGGGTTTATTAGGCTGGATAAGTTCAAGTCCCATAAGCTCTGAATGTTTTGCAAATGAGAAACAAGCTGACTTGTTACCAGTTTTTGATCCACTGGTTGGATTGGCTCGCAGCAGTTGTTCCAGTTGTTGACCAAAGATCGAAAAAATTTGACCCCGAGCGGGTTGAGCTTCCTGGATACTGGTAGCCGTACCGACTCCCAAATGGATCTATAACATTTTGGTTGGTATCTTTCGAGAGGGTTGTGTTTGTTCCCATACCTTTTGAAAACTCAAAGTAAACTTTGTTGAGTGTATTCAACGAATTTGTACCATCTGGAGCCAAAGCTGCTCTCAAGAAATTGTTAGTCCCGCTGCTTACATTCGTACACGTGCCCGCTGGATAATCCCCCATATCAGCCTTGTAGCTTTCGAGCGCCGCAGACAGCGCAGCAATTTCGGCCTCCGCTCGGCTGCGGGCGGCTTTTTTCTGGACGTAGCCAGCGGTCTGAAGCACGAGCGCGGCTAGGATGGCAATGACCGTGATCACGACAAGCAATTCAATGAGGGTGAAGCCGTGCGAATTTAGTGAGGTTCCGATCGGGCGGAAGCGGCGTGGGGTATTCAGAAAGCTCATGGAAAGAACGTGTGAAACCCCTCGCCTTTGGACAAGAAAAACTTTTAAAAATGTTGATTCTTTTTAAGAATAAAATTGACCTCACTACATCTTGTGGTGACTTTGCAATCGCTTCTCGGTTTAGTACAACATATATGCGCTGCCCAAAATGTGGGACTCTCGACGATAAGGTTATTGACTCCCGTCTCTCCAAAGACGGAGCCGCAATTCGTCGCCGCCGCGAATGCCTCGACTGCCAGTCTCGCTTTACGACGTATGAAGTGCTGGAGCGCAATGAATTGCGTGTGATTAAGCGTGATGGTCGTCACGAGCTTTTCGAGCGTAGCAAGCTACTTAGCAGCATCGGAAAAGCCTGCGAAAAGCGCTCCGTTACCTTGGAGGCCATCGAGCATGTCGTTGAAGACATTCTGCAGGAAATCGAAAATAGCCAAGAGCGTGAATTCTCATCGAAACATCTCGGGGCTCTCGTAATGGCCCGCCTCCACGCGCTTGACCCCGTCGCTTATGTGCGTTACGCCTCGGTTTACCGCCAGTTTCAGGAAGTTGGCGACTTCATCGAGGAAATCGAATCCCTCGGCCGACGCGTCGCCCTCACCCCCGATCAGGCTGAACTCTTTAAAAAGTGATTGCCCTCCGCGACAACTACCCGCTCGTTCGCTTCCAAGATGGCAGCGTGATGAACTACGACCGCGCATGGTTGGCATCGGCCGTCGTTCGGGCCGCTGAGGTCGCGGGCTACAAAAAATGGTGGCTCACGACACACGTCACAGAAAGTATTTCGAGCTACCTCCAGCAGGAATTCGAGGAAAATATCGTAACCATCTCCCGCTTGGAAAAAGCCGTCCAATCCGTGCTCCAAGTCATCGGCTACTCGGATGTCGCCCGCTGCTTTGAGACACTTCCTCCGCCCGTCACGCTCTCACTCTCTGAACTCGCCCGCCGCGCCGACTCTGGCTATGAGCTGGTTTTCTTCAAGCTCCTCCACATGCGCCTGCACGAAATCCTCGAGTCCCCTGCACGCCATGTTGAAATTCACGGCCTGCACGATTGCGTCAAGCTCCTCCGCTGTGCCAAGCACTGGAGCAGCGACTGCTCCACTCTCATGAGCGAAATCGTCTCGTTCATTCGCACCGAAGCCGCCGCAAGTCACCGCGCACAAGAACTCAACCTCCAGCTCGCATGACCCTGTTCGAAAAAATTATCGCTCGCGAAATCCCCGCCGACATCGTTTTTGAGGACGACCAGTGCTTGGGCTTCCGCGACATATCCCCGCAAGCGCCCGTCCACATCCTCCTCGTTCCCAAAAAACTCATCGCCCGCATCGGAGCCACACAAGCCGATGATCAAAGCCTCCTAGGCCACCTAGTTCTCACCGCTGCCGAAATTGCCCGCCGCGAAAATATCGCCTCCTCCGGCTACCGCCTCATCATCAATAACGGTTCGGACGGCGGCGAATCCGTTCCCCACCTCCACATCCATATCCTCGGTGGACGACACATGGATTGGCCTCCAGGCTAAGATCAAAAACTCACGCCGTGTAGCGGGCTTCGTAGCCTGCCAATTCAAAATATCTCACTTGGGATCGTCCGATCTCTCCAAGATTGAGACCCGCCTTTGTCAGGAGACAGCGAGTTGTTGTCCCTCGACCAACTCGCGAAAGAGCCCCGGTGTCCCAATCAGTGTCTCGTAACTCCCATCCTGCAAAATCCGGCCATTGCGTATAACAAGGATGCGCTGGCAGTCGCGAACTGTGGCGAGCCTGTGAGCGATGATGATCGACGTGCGGCCATTGCAAACGCGCTTCAGCGTATCTTGGATCAATTGCTCGCTGAGCGTATCCAACGCGCTCGTTGCCTCATCAAAAAGAAAAACTGGGGGATCGGCTAGGATGGCCCGAGCTATGGCAAGGCGCTGCCGCTGTCCTCCGCTGAGATTTGAGCCACCCTCGCCGACGCGCGTGTCGATCCCCTCGGCATGCTTAGAGATAAACTCCCAAGCATTTGCCTGTCGGCACGCAAACTCGATTTCCTCATCTGTGGCATCTGGTTTGGCGACTTGCAGATTTTTGCGGATCGTAGTCTTAAAAATGAATGGATCCTGAGGAACGACCCCGAAGCGTTTGCGGACTTCCGAGCCCTCGCACTGGCTTATGTCCTGCCCTCCGAAGTGGATCACTCCTTCGTTCGGGTCGTAGAGACGCAGCATGAGCTGGGCGATCGTGCTCTTGCCCGAACCGGAGGGCCCAACAAGCGCCACTGACTGTCCATAGGGAATCTTAAAACTCACCTCGGAAAGAATCGTTTTCTTCTCGTAGGCGAAGGTGACGTTCTGAAACTCCAAATCGCCCGCAGGGGGCACTGGCTTGCGGTTTTCCAGCGGATCCGGAGTCGTGGAGGTTTCTCGCAATACCTCTGCGATTCGCTCTAGGGAGGCTTGAGCGCCTCCCCACAGGGTAAAAGCCTGTGAAATGAGCGTGAGCGGGGGAGACAGCTGCTGGAAAGCGAGCATGAACATCGAAACCTCTCCTAAGGTTACCTTACCGGTACTGAATCGCCACGCACAGGCCACAATCATGAGTGCGAAACCTAAATAGGAAATCGTCTCCTGCTTCATCCATACGAGATGGGTGAGGATATCGCGCTCATAACTCTTGTGAGAAATTAACTGGATTTGTTCGCTGAATTCTCCTTCTACCGTGCGCTCCATCGCGTGCAGTTTGACAGCTCGGGAGCCACGCAGGATGTCTGCGACCGTGCCAGTCACTGCGGACTCGTGCTTCTGATAGTCGAGGTGAAGTTTGCGGCTTACACGACGGGCGCGATCCATCATGATAACCTGTAAAGACACGGTAAGCGACATGACGGCAGTAAGTGCCCAGTCTGTCCAAACCAGCACGCCGACAGCAGAAACAATGGTGGTGAATGCTCCGGCCAGACCTGTGGCGCAGTGCTGATAAAATTGGATGATGTTCTGGAGTGGAGATCCGAAAAGGTAACTGAATAACTCGCCTGAGCTTCGCTTCATGTGAAAGCGCAAGCAAAGAGCGTTCAGTTGCCGAAAAAGGCGGGCCCGCAAGGAAGAGAGCATTTTTTCCCTGACCTGTAGATAGAGCCGGTAGCCGAGGTGCCACATGAGCATGCGGCCGAGAACTGAGACTAGGAAATACGCTGCCGCAAGAGCCCCAGCCCGTCGCCACATGTCGGGAGGGATATTTCCTTTTCCGAGTACCCAGTCGATGAGCCAGCCTACTGTGAAAACTTGGAAGGTAATAGCGAAGCCATGCAAGCCGTTCAGGATGGTTGCAACAGTAAGGATCGGGACGTGCGGCTGCACAATCGACCACAATATCTCTCGTGCCGCCAAACCTTCTTTGGAGGGCCTGGGAGGCCCTTCTGTTGGAGTCTCTTTAGCCTTATTGATATTCATTGGGGATGAGCAAAAAGAAATTTGAAATCGCCCGCATGTTGGAATCCGGAGAGAGACTGGGCGTGGGCGGCGTTTTTTGAGAACAGGATGGATTTGAATTGAGTTCCCATGATCTCGGGGTGGAGGAGCGTGCGCAGGCTGCGTAGGATTTTGAGCGTGGAGGTACTGAGGGGGAGGGCTTCGAGGGATTTGAGCAGAGGCGTAGCGGCGCCCACGAGGAAGTGGTGCTGGTCGGTGTAGCCCTCCAGATGAAGGCCGCAGGCGGTAGCATCCCTCGCAAGTGTGGTAAAATCCACATGGGCCGTGATGTCTTTTTCTCCCGGATTCTCCAGCGGCGCGGCATCGCGTTGATGGCGTGCGTAGCAGGCAAGAGTCCCTCCCGAACGGTGGGGGGCGAGAAGCTCCATGTGGGTCATGCCATAGTCGATGGCTAGCAGGAATCCGCGCTGCAGGCGGTTGCTCACGGCTTGAAGTAGCTCGCGCTGGTGGCGTCGGATTTCGACCCGGAAGCCGTCTGGTCGGAGCGGTAGAGGGACCTCAGCCAATGTTTGGCATGAAGGATTGAAATGAAATCCCTCATCATCGGCATGCACTAAGAGTTGGTGCCAGAGCCCGCTGCGAGCCTCCAAAACATCGAATGGCAGGGCGTCGAAAAGCTCGTTGGAAAAATGTATTCCCTGAAAGTCCTCGAGTTTCTCAGGCCCTTCGATCCATCGCACATCTCGGCCACTGAGTGTGGCAGCCTGTTTTTCACGAAGAGGGGCCAGCGGCTCGATGAGGGTCAGCCGGGCGCAGGCAAGCGGAGTGTCGGCAAGGGCGTTTAGGATATCGCAGGCAAGCTTGCCATCATTTCCCCCTTGCTCGATGAGTTGAAAATCTGAGGGCTGGCCCAGTCTATCCCACATCTCCAAAAACTGACCTGCCAGCACAGCTCCGAAGACGGGGCCGACGCTCACACTGGTGAAAAAATCCCCCTCTTTTCCCACAGCAGCTCGGTTCGAGGCGTAGTAGCCGTCGAGCTGATCGTAGAGCGCCAACTCCATAAAGCGGGAGAAGTGCATCGGCCCCTCGGCTAGGATTTCGGATTGGATCCGCCCGCTAAGGCTGGGTGACCTCACGGACATACACGTTAATCTGCCCGCCTGGACTCTCCTTCACATCCATGACCTGAAAGGGGCGTCGCGCGTCGCGCGTCACGGCAGATCCCTCCGCCGGGGCGGTCATGCCGTTTGGGTACTGCACAATGATACGAACATTGTCGGCCCTCGATCCAAAGCCACGCTGGGGTGAGCGCATGACGGCGCGGTCACCTCCTGCAGCGGTGACATTGAAGCTGCCTTGCAAATAAATCCGCTCACCAGCAGTTCCCTTTTTTGCAATGTCGGAGAGGTCGCCGGTCGCTATGAGACGTCCTCTTGGCATGCGGCTGGGTTCGTAGGTTTGCCAATTTTTAGAGCCGGCTGCGGCGATGGCTTTGCGAATCTCAGGGGTGGGCGATGGAGTCGGTGAGACGCTTGGAGAGGGACTCGGAGAGGAAGCTGGAGACGGACTTGGAGAGGGTTCTGCAGAGGGAGAAGGCAATGGCGTGGGAGCCGGGGTGGGGGAGGGAGCGATATCGCTTGGTGTGGGGGCGGCTGATGCCAGAAGGACTGGAGTTGGAGCAGGGGTGGCCTCTGGAGTGTTAGCGGGAAGAGGCTTCTCGACTCGCATGAGCCGAGCTTGGGCCAAAGCGGGATCGTCGACCTTGGGCTCTTGTTTTTTTGAAGCCAAGCGGGTCTTTTTACGGAAGTGCTCGTACTTCGCGTCGGCTTCTCCCTGTCGGGCTGCATCGATAACAGGAAGTCCGGCTTTCACGTTGAGGAATGCAGGCGGATCGAGCGTGAATGTGCCGTCGGCGGACGCGGATTCGTAACTCGGGTACATGATCGATACCGTTGTCAGCTTGAGTCGCCCATCCTTAAGCTTTTCGATGTGGATGATGGCTGCCAGTTCATTCTCACGCTTCAGATCAATATCGAGACCGGTCAGCAGTGTGCGGTGGAGCGTAGGCACAACCCGCTTGCCCGAGGAAAAAATCTGCTCGATGAGAAGGCGGGGGGCGTCCTTCGACACAGCCACTGCAGCGACGCCCGAGGGGAAGTAATCATTTCCGGTGAGTTCAAAGGAATCGAGAATATTGAACGTGCCGAGCACATAGGGAACAAGCCCGTCGGCTGGCTTGTAGTTTCGGATATAATTTCGAATGAGTGTCTCATTCGTGCGCTCGAGTTGGCGGGGTTTCATTTTCCCGTAGCGATCAAGAATTTGTTGCGCACGAAGAAACTCGCCGCGCGGCGCCTCGGTGAGTTCGAAGCGCTTCGGGGTGTCGATTTTTTTCAGCTTCGAGAGGATCTCATGGCTAAATGGTTTTTCTGGATGTCCGAAAATGTAGAAGCTGCCGATCCAGCAAGTAATTGCTATTCCTATGAATATAAGAATGAGAATCGTCCATCCAAAGAGTCCGCTTTCCTCGTTTCGGGGAGCCTTGGAGGGATCGGAATCAGGATCCTTAAACCAAGCACGGCTGTTTTTTGTCTCCGGATTATGCGGCATTCTTGTCTAAGCCTCAGCTGACGGTGCTGGTTCAAAGGATGTTCCGCAACCGCATGAGCGCGTGGCATGGGGATTGTGGATTCGAAAACCAGCGCCCGAAAGACCATCCTCGTAGTCCAATGAAGAGCCTTTCAGCCGTTCGGCACTCTCAGGGTCAATGAACACCTTGGCGCCCAAGTGCTCGATGATCAAATCTGAAGGCTTTGCCGAGTCGATCTCCATCACGTATTGAAGCCCTGCACAGCCGCCTTTTTCAACGGCGAGGCGCAGTCCATCGCCTGACCCTTTGGATGCAATGAGGTCGAGCAAGGCATGTGCGGCTTGGTTTGTGAATGTGATCACGTTCTTTTCTTATGAATGAATCCGTGCAAAGTCAAATGACATGGGAAAAATCCGCCTGCTCACAGATGAAGTCGCAAGCCAAGTCGCAGCGGGTGAGGTTGTCGAGCGTCCGGCTTCCGTAGTGAAGGAACTTGTTGAAAATAGCATCGATGCGGGGGCGCGAAGGATTCGGGTGGAATTTGTCAGAGGCGGCACCCAGCTGATCCGTGTCGAGGACGATGGCTCCGGTATGGATCGGGAGGATGCCCTTCTGAGCCTAGAAAGGCATGCCACGAGCAAAATCCGATCTGCAGCGGATCTGGCAGACGTCGGCACGATGGGATTCCGTGGGGAGGCTGTGCCAAGTATCGCAAGCGTCTCAAGATTCCGCTTGGTGACTCGTCCTTCTGAAGCAGATGTCGGCACGGAGATCCAAATCAGTGGAGGTAAAATCGAGTCTGTTGTGGACAGTGGCGGTGCCCCCGGGACCTCGATTGAAGTGCGATCGCTATTCTTCAATCTCCCTGCGCGCAAAAAATTCCTGCGCGGCGAGGAGACCGAGGCGGCTCACATTTTGCAGCAAATGCAGTCCCTCGCCATTGCGCATCCCGACGTGGCGATGACGCTCATGCGCGATGGGCGACTCGCTTGGCAAGCGGCAGCCACAAATGATGACGAAGTGCGTATTCGCGATCTCTTCGGAGCCGATTTCATAGCGCGACTCATGCCCATCGAGCCAGTGGAAGATAAGGGGATTCTGATCGAGGGCTTTGTCGCCAAACCGGGAGAGGGCAGACCCGACCGGGAACTTCAATTTGTGATTCTCAACCGTCGAGTGGTGCAATGTCCGGCTGTTTTTCAATCGCTGCGCGAGGCTTACTCTGAAGCGCTTCCCAAGGGGAGGCATCCGCTCGCCGTATTGAGGATTTCCATGGATCCGCTGGCCTTCGATTGCAACGTCCATCCCGCCAAGCGCGAGGTGCGTCTGCATAGGCCAGAGCTCGTTCGGCAGGCAGTCTATACGACTGCGAAGCGAGCGTTGGATGCATTTCGGACGCCCATTGCAGCGCCTGCAAAAATGGATCGCCCCCTCCATCGCGAGGATCCTGCGGTTTTTGTGTCCCCAACGCCTCAGCACGTGTCATTTCCTCCACCGGCTCACATCGAGCTGCCCTCGATGCCGCTTCCGTCGAAGCCTGACGAAGCGGTTGATGCATTTCGATTGCTGGGAGGTCTCGGTGGACGTTGGATTTTAATGGAGGGGGCTGAAGGCCTTGTCCTGCTCGATACTCGTGCGGCCTCGGAGAGAATCCTTTTTGAAGGTCTTCGCAGGGAAGCTGGAATGGGCCAGGTCGCTTCCCAGCGACTCCTCCTAGCTGAGATTATCGAGCTGACTTCAAAAGATGCCGTCTGGATTTCCGAAAATTTGAGTGCACTGCAGGCGGTAGGTTTTTTGCTTGAGCCCTTCGGTGGCTGCTCATTTAAGGTGGAAGGCCTGCCGACTTGCCTTTCCCATCGGGATGCCCGCACGGCGCTGCTGGATGTTTGCGAAACCCTTCGCTCTACCGGCCTTGTCGGATCGGGTCAGCCAGTGCTCGATGCCCTAGTGCGATCGGTCTCGCGAATTGCTGCCATTAACGGGTTTGAATACGAGGAATCATCGGCGCGTCGCCTAGTACGCGAGTTGTTGAAATGCGAGTTGCCATATGCTTGTCCCCACGGCCGCCCTACAATGATTCAGTGGTCGTTCCACGAGTTGGACCGAAAATTTGGACGTTGATTTTCTCGCTGTCGGGTTGCTTGCGAGAACGCGGTGTGAGATAGAGTCTCCATGCCCGATCTCCAAATCGAACCTGCGACGTTGGACGACCTTCCCGAGTTGACGGAACTTCTTCGTGACTTGTTCCAGCAGGAAGCGGATTTTCAACCCGATTCCGAGAAGCAAATGCGCGCACTGCGTTTGATATTGGAACAGCCCGCAAGGGGTCGTATTTTCGTTCTTCGCAATGAGCGGATGATCATTGGCATGATCAATCTTCTCATCACCATCAGCACGGCAGAGGGTGGATTTGTTCTCGTGCTCGAGGACTTGGTGGTACACCGAGACCATCGCGGAAGCGGCTACGGCTCTCGCTTGCTGCAACATGCCATCGGGTTTGCGCGCGAAAAAAAATTTCTCCGAATAACACTTCTCACCGACAACCCGGAGGAGATCCGGAGCTTTTACCGGAAGCATGGATTTATAGAAAGCGAGATGAAGCCGATGCGTTTCTTTGTCTCGCATGAAACGTGACTATGTCCCGGTGGAGGATTTCTTTTGATTAAAAACATCAAGACTGCCTTCGTGCTCGGCGCTGGATTGGGAACGCGTCTGCGACCACTCACCGATGAGCGGCCCAAGCCTCTTGTGCCTATCTTCAACAGGCCGCTCATAACCTTTGCACTGGATCATCTCATAGCGGCAGGGATTACTCGCTTTGTTGTTAACACGCACCACCGACCGGAGGCTTATTCACGCTGGCTTGGCGAGGAGTTCGGCCAAGCGGAGTATCGCGGATGTTCCGTTTCGTTTCGTCACGAGCCGCATCTTTTGGAAACCGGAGGAGGAATCCTCAATGCCCGTGACCTCATCGGCGATGAGCCTTTCATGGTTTATAATGGGGATGTGCTTGCCGACTTTCCCCTTCAGACATTGATTTCATCGCATCAGCGCTCGGGCCGCATTGCCACGTTGGCGCTTCGAGGCTCCGGAGGCGAACGCCGTATCCAGTGCGATCCGGCTACAGGTTGCATCACCGATATGCGCGGGCTCATTGGTGGCCGTTCCGAGCCGTCATTTCTTTTTACGGGAGTGAGTGTTTTTTCGCCCGAGATTTTCCAACACATCCCGCATCGCGAAAAAATTTCCATCATACCAGTTCTCGTTGACCTGATGCGGCGTGGAATGGCCGTTGGAGGCGAGGTGATCAATGAAGGCGTGTGGTTTGATATCGGAAACCTTCCAGCTTACATGGAAGTTCATCAGGCCTTGACTGTCGGTGGGCATCAATTTTCCTATCTTCCGCCCAACTGGCTTGAGCCTATTCAAATCGGCGCGCGGGTTGATGAGGAGGCCGTCATCACGGGATGCTCCTCGGTTGCTGCCGGAGCTGAGGTAGAGAAATTTGCAAGGCTCGAAAACGTGATTGTTTGGCCTGGAGCGAAAGTCAATGCTGGCCTCGCTTTGAAGAATTCGATTGTTACCTCTAGCGGTGTCTGCCAATCCGATTGCGGCTCGCCAGATGCCAGTGCACACTCGTTTCCTCAATAGTATCATGGAGCTTTTTACCCAAATCCGATTCGCTCTTTTTTGCGCAATGATCTGCCTTGTCGGTTGCGCAACTGAGAAATTCGATCCATCCCAGGCGCCAGAGTTTTTAGTCAAAGAGGACTACGGACTTTTTTACCTCATTGGACCCGCTCAAGAGAGGGGGCCCGACGCCTCGCTCCGGCATGGAGAGCGCGTCAAAATGCTGCGCCGCGAATTTGGCTACAGCTATGTGACGATTGCTGACGGTCGCTCGGGCTACATCGCAAACGAAGCGCTTGCACCGGCGCCTGCGCCAAAGCCGATCGAGACTGCAAGCCCCTTCCGCAAAAGGTCCGCGCGTGTAGGAGCACCACTTTCTCCCGAGTCTTCCCCTCTTGAGATCGAGCCTCTGCCGGAACCTGTCGATGTGATCCACCCGATTTCTGAGATGGATTCTTCGGCTGATGCGAAGCCGGATTTCCGCTACTAAAATTATAAATGAAACCTCCCCAGATCGAATCGCGTTGAGCCTGCAGTTTTTTTTTCATTTTTTCTCTTGCCAATTTTCCACAGCTCTATAGCTTCCCCCTTCCCGCTAAGCCTCGGGGGGACCAGCTGATGACTCATCGTCGCACTCGTTCCTTTAAAATTCGAGGCTCAACGGAAAAACCTACACATGAAATTCCATGCACACATTCGTTCCGAAGCCGCCTCCGAAGCGGTCTCGATTTATTGTGCAGTTGAAAAAAATTGACCATGAGCGCAACCGTTCTTACAGCCGCAGATGCCGCAAAGGCAAAGATTGAACTCATCACTGATGAAGCAAAGGGCAACCAAGCTGTCCATGACGTCGTTGTTGCTCTGCAAGCAGCTCGACGCAGCGGTACAGCCTGCGCCAAAACTAAAGCGGATGTGAACCTCTCCGGTCGCAAGCCATGGCGCCAAAAAGGAACAGGCCGCGCTCGTGCCGGTTATTTCTCTAGTCCCGTTTGGGTCGGTGGTGGAGTTGCCCACGGCCCTGTGCCGCGCGACTACACTAAGAATACTCCGAAAGCAGTAAAGAAGCTCGCTCTGCGCAAAGCCCTCAGCGCCCGCATTGCTCTCGGCGATGTCTTGCTCGTCGATACTTTCACTGTCGCTGAGCCGAAAACTAAACAATTCGTTACTCTCCTCAACTCGACAACCTCGAACGCACGTAAGACTCTCGTCGTCTCCGAGGGCTTCGATGAAAACACTTTCAAAGCGGCTCGAAACGTCGCAACGGCTCAACTGACCCGCGCAGCCGATGTCAATACGGAGCACTTGCTCGCCTTCGATAAAATCATCCTCACCCGAGCAGCGCTCGAAAAAATTTCCGAAAGGCTTGCGTCATGAACACAGATATCTACGACCATATTCAAACGGTTCTGCTTACCGAAAAGGCTACCCTCCTCTCCGAGAAGCTCAACAAATACGTTTTTCGCGTTCGCCCCTCGGCAAACAAAATTCAAATCAAACGCGCAATTGAGGTCATCTTTAAAAAGAAGGTTGTTGCCGTAAACACAGCAAACTTTGCAGGAAAGAAAAAACGTGAGCGCCGCGCTGACTTCGGCCGCCAAGCCAACTGGAAAAAAGCGATTGTGACTCTCAAAGAGGGCGAAAAACTCGATCTCGTTTAATCTCGTCTAAGAAACTCGAACCATGGGCATCAAAACTTTTAGACCTCTCACTCCGGCCGCGCGATTCAAGGCGCTCCCCGACTTTGCTGAGATCACAAAAACAAAACCGGAAAAAAAACTCACAGAAGCTATCAAGCGCACTGGAGGCCGGAATAACCAAGGTCGCATCACCATGCGCCACGTTGGCGGCGGTCACAAGCGTCGCTATCGTATTATTGACTTCAAGCGCAGCCGTCGCGATGCGATTGCTGAAGTAATTGCGATTGAATACGATCCTAATCGTACTGCTCGTATCGCTCTTCTAAAATACGAGGATGGAGAGAAGGCCTACATCCTAGCTCCAGTCAGCCTCGAAGTCGGTAATAAAGTCGTGGCAGGCGAGAAAGTGGATCCCAATGTGGGCAACGCTCTGCCTTTGAAATCCATCCCTCTTGGCACTTCAATCCACAACGTGGAATTCATCCCAGGCCGCGGCGGACAGATCGTTCGCAGTGCCGGCTCCGTAGCTATCCTTGCCAACCGAGAGGGTGGATATGCACTGGTTAAATTGGCCTCTGGAGAAATTCGTCGCATCAACGAAAATTGCTACGCCACGATTGGCCAAGTGGGAAACTCCGACCACATGAATGTCTCATCGGGTAAGGCCGGCCGTAGCCGCTGGCTTGGAATTCGTCCCCATGTGCGAGGCATGGTCATGAACCCTGTCGATCACCCAATGGGTGGCGGACAAGGAAAGAGCAAAGGCGGTGGTGGTCGCCATCACCCTATGTCCCCATGGGGACAGCTTGCAAAAGGCTTCAAAACACGTCGCAAACACAAGCCCAGCGATACCTTCATCGTTCAGCGCCGCAAATCCAAAGCTAAGAATTAATCATGGCACGTTCACTTAAAAAAGGCCCCTATGTCGAGTGGAAGCTCCTCGATAAAATCGATAAAATGAATGAAGCAGGTGGGAAAAAGCCAATTAAAACCTGGTCCCGCCGGAGCACAATCACGCCAGACTTCGTCGGCCACACTTTTAACGTTCATAATGGCAAGACCTTCATACCAGTTTTTGTAACAGAAAACATGGTTGGCCATAAATTGGGGGAGTTTTCCCCAACGCGAATCTTTAAGAAACACGGTTCTCACACCGCAAAAGTGACCAAATAAACTCATGAGAGTTGTCGCCATGGCGGCAGCCCTCATCGTCCTGCCAGCTCTTTTCGAAGCGCAGGCCAAGGATGACCGATCTTTGACAGATTTTGAATCACAGACTGAAGACTCTGGGCAAAACAGCCTTGAGTCCGACTCCAATCGTGCTGCCGCATGGAAGGAAAAACTCCTTCTCGCCGAAACGACGATAAACTCTCTCAGCAACACTGTTGCGCAAGCTACGGACCAAGCTGAGACCAGCCGAAGGGAACTAGCCGAAGCCAATTTGCGCCTCGAGACACTTGGCGTCTCGAGCCAAGAAGCCAACAGTGCCCAGCTTGAGATGCAGCTCATTCAAGCACTCCGTGAAATTAGAGTGCTGAAAGAAAACAACTCCAAGGCTCGAGGCCAGCTTTTGTTGCTTTCGGAGTCCATCCAAGTCCTTCTTCAAACATCCGACCGAATCAATCCACAATGCAGAATGAATGTCGAAACTGAATTAAGGCAAACCATGGAAATACTCGGTTCTAGCCAAACTCAAGAGGTAAAAAGCTCGGCACCTTTGCTCTCGGATGCCTTAGTTATTGAGACCAAATCCGAAATATCCTTGGTTGTTGCAAATGTTGGCCGATCCCACGGAGTTCAGGTAGGAATGCCATTTAATGTTCTTCGCGATGGCAAAGTCATAAATCAAGTCAAGGTAGTCGACGTACGAGAAAAAATTTCCGGTGCTGTGATTCAAAGTCTAACTTCTGAAACTTGGACAGTAAGAAAAGGTGACATCCTTAAAGTGGATGCAAAAAAATAATTTAACACAAATAAAAATGCAGGTAAAATCAATTCATAGGTTCGCAAAAATCTCGGCCTTCAAGGCTCGTGAGGTAACTCGCGCCATTCAAGGGCTGCCCGCTACAGATGCCCTCGATCTTTTGCGCTTCACGCCGAAGAAAGCAGCTGGGCTGATTCTCAAAACACTTAAGAGCGCCATCGCCAACGCAGAAAATAACAATAGCCTCAACCTCAATGATCTGGTAGTTAAAGAGGCTGTAGTCGGCGAAGGCCCTACCTTGAAACGTTCGCAACCGAAGGCTCGTGGCAGCGCAGGCCCGATCCGCAAGCGCACAAGCCACATTCGTGTTATTCTTACCGACGAAATCGAAATTGTTCGCCGAGAGGACAAACCCAAAAAGAAGAAGACAACAACCAAAAAGGTCGCCAAGAAAACCTCAGCCCCTAAAGCTGAGAAGAATGCGGCCATAGAAACTGAATCCTCCGCTACGCCAGCGGAAACCAAGGAATAATCATGGGACAAAAAGTTAATCCAATCGGGTTCCGCCTCCCCATCACTCGTGACTGGGGTTCGCGCTGGTACGCCTCACGCAAAGATTTTGCCGACTACCTCATTGCAGACCAACAAATCCGCAATGTTCTCAAGAAAAAGTTAAAACAAGCAGCCATTTCGCGCATCGTGATTGAGCGGGCTTGGAATAGCGTTCGTGTTACCATCCACACCGCTCGTCCGGGTGTTGTAATTGGTCGCAGAGGTCAAGAAATCGAAGGCCTAACCAAAGAAGTGAGTGATCTTGCAGGTGGTAAACAAGTGAAGATTGATATTGTTGAGGTAAAAAATCCTGACATGGATGCTCAACTTGTTGCAGAAAACGTCGCCTCACAATTGGAACGCCGCATTTCTTTCCGTCGTGCCATGAAGCGCGCGGTTCAAATCACGATGGAACAAGGCGCTCTCGGAATTAAAATCCGTGTAGCTGGTCGCTTGGGTGGTGCTGAAATTGCTCGTACTGAGCGTTATCACGAGGGCAAGGTTCCGCTCCACACCCTCCGTACTCCAATTGATTATGGCTTCACAGAAGCTGAAACAGTTGCTGGTAAAATTGGCGTCAAATGCTGGATTTGTAAGAAAGTCGAGGAGGTCGTTGAAAAATCCCCCGAACCACGCCAGTCCTCTCTTGCATCACAAGCCCCAGCAAGTGAACCCCAACCGGTTTAATCGACATATAACACAATTTAAGTAAAAGGATAAAGATATGCCATTGATGCCAAAACGCGTGAAATATCGCAAGACACAGCGGGGTAGCCGCAAAGGTCTTGCCTCACGCAATACAACTATTGACTTCGGTGAGTTTGGTCTCCAAACTTTAGAGCGCGGTTGGATAACAAATACCCAAATCGAGGCTGCACGTGTTGCTCTGACCCGTAACATGAAGCGCAAAGGCAAGCTCTGGATTCGAATTTTCCCAGACAAGTCCGTTACCGCTCGCCCGCCTGAAACTCGAATGGGTAAGGGTAAGGGGCAGCCAGAATATTGGGTTGCTGTCGTCCGTCCTGGCAATATCCTTTTTGAATTGGATGGTATTTCTGAAACCGTTGCTCGCGAATCCCTGAGATTAGCTGCCAACAAACTCCCACTGCGCACACGCTTCCTCACGCGTCACCACGCGGTCTAATTCCAAATGAAAATCAAGGAAATCCAGGAACTCACACCGAAAGAACTTCTTACCCGGAAACGGGAAATCAAAGAGGAGGCCTTCAACCTGAGGATTCAACAACAAAATTCTCAACTCGAGAGACCTCACCTGATCAAAGTCGCGCGTCGCAACGTCGCTCGCATCGAAACCGTTCTCAGCCGTAAGGCCCGGGAAGCAGCCGTTAAGTAGTCAATGGAAGATACACTCACTCCCGCAGCCACACCCGCCGAGTCCCGGGGACTCCGTAAAGTTCGTGTCGGTGAAGTTGTTTCGAACAAAATGGATAAGACCATTGTTGTTCGTACAATCACCCGCGTTCCCCATCCGAAGTTTGGCAAAATTACCAAGCACGTCACCAAATTCCACGCTCACGACGAGAAAAATGAAGCCCAAATTGGGGACCGCGTCAGCATCATGGAAACCCGCCCGCTCAGTCGTACCAAGCGCTGGCGTCTCGTTGAAGTTCTCAAACACTAATTTGCCATGATTCAAATCCGCTCACGCCTCGATGTTGCTGACAATACTGGTGCCCGTATGGCCACTATGATCGGTGTCATCGGCAAGGCCACTCAAACCGCCCGCATCGGCGATATCATTACCGCTAACGTCAAGGAGGCCTCCTCCGGTGGAACAGTCAAAAAGGGCGACGTGGTTCGCGCCGTTATCGTCCGCACAAAAAAGCCAGTAATGCGTGAGGATGGCTCCGCACTCCGATTCGATAGTAATGCTATTGTAATCATTGACAAAGATATGAACCCGCGTGGAACTCGTATCTTTGGTCCTGTTGCTCGTGAACTTCGCGAGAAAAACTTTATGAAAATTATCTCCCTTGCACCGGAGGTCCTATAATGAGCCAACCTAAATTTCATGTTCGCCGTGGCGATACTGTTCAAGTCATTTCTGGTAACCACAAAGGTGCCAGCGGGAAAGTCCTCGAAGTCAAGGCCGCCAAAGAGCAGGTTATCGTTGAGGGAGTACGAATGATCAAGAAGCACCAGCGCAAGTCACAAGATCATCCGAATGGTGCCATTCTCGAACGGGAGGGCCCAATCCACATTTCCAACGTGAAACTGCTCGAAACAGTGACACGTGACAAAAAGCCCAAAAAAGCTGCGTAAGTAGTATACTGCCATGACTCAAGAACCTGAACTCCTTACCGACTACAAAACCCGCGTCATTCCCGCCCTGCGCGAGAAACACGGCTATGCCAATATCCATCAAATTCCCAAGATTACGAAGGTTGTCATCAATACCTGCATCGGCTCTGCACCCGATGTCAAGGAATCACTCGAAATAGCCCGAACCGAGCTAACAACCATCACTGGCCAGCGTCCAGTGACGACGATGGCCAAAAAAGCGATCTCAAATTTCAAACTTCGTGAGAACCAGGCGATCGGAGCCAAAGTGACTCTCCGCGGCAAGATCATGTACGAGTTTCTCGAGCGTCTCATCAAGACGGCCCTTCCCCGTATCCGCGATTTTCGAGGAATATCTCCGCGGGCTTTTGATGGCCAGGGAAACTACACCCTCGGTGTTGCTGACCAGTCGATTTTTCCAGAAATTGAGCTTGATCGGATTAAGAAAAACGTCGGATTTGATGTAACGATTGTTACCACGGCGTCCACAAATGCTGAAGCCAAGTCTCTCCTCACGGAACTGGGCATGCCCTTCACCGACAAAGTTAAGAAGCAAGCCGATAACAAGTCTGCAACCCTGCCAGCCGCTTAATACCACGATATGACTGATCCCATTGCCGATATGCTTGCCCGCCTTCGCAACGCTGCCACAGCAGGCCAAGCTTCC
>CANMQB010000015.1 GCA_947499885.1 Spartobacteria bacterium | reverse complement strand
GTTGTATTGCCGGGACGGAAGAGGAGCGTGCGCCAAGGATTTAGACCTGCAGGAAGCGAACCGAACTGAACGGCTGAGGCGACTTGCCGATTCGGAGAAAATGTGGCTGTGTTATCTTTTTCGTTTGAGGCTGACCAAGTAAAATACGGCACAGCATCATTTAAACCGCTGGTAGTATTATTTGAGGATGCGGAACTTCCATCTGGATAATTAATATAGGGACCATCACGGGTGATTCCAAGCCCGGTATCAAAGTCAATAGTGTCCAATGAATAAGTTGTGCCTAACGGATAGTCTGGAGCAAGTGATAGGAGATTAGAAAATGCTGTATTTCCTATTGGAGTGAAATTAACAACGCCATTACTGGAAATAGTCTTACCTAAAGTGGAATTTCCCGAACTCTGATATTTTACTTGGGGGTTCGAATTGTTAAGACATAAATACTCAATGGTGTAATTTGCACTAGAACTACTCCAAGTTCCAAACATATCCGTTCCACTAATTGTTTGGTATAATGAACCTGCCACACCAGATTGAGTGGGAAGAGCGGAGGAGGTCATCCCCAGATAACCATTACCAGTTCCAACGCGTAGGCTATGAGCCTTGTTATTGTAATCTACCCTAGCAGTTAAAGGGTTCAACATTGTGGTCCAAGTTTCATTCTGCGAGTTTGCCCAATTCGAACTTAATGTGCGGTTGGTAGCATTTCCAGTCTCAGGATTCGGGGGAGAAGCAGAAGTTATGCCATTAGAGGTGGCATAAAGCAAAGGGCTTGACAGAAAAGTATATCTTCCGGGAGCGTAATTTGATGTGTAACTTTGTGCCGTCGTATTACCAGACGCGTTTATTGTTAGCGTGGAGTTTATAGTGAATGATTGGCTTGAGTTAACAGTGAATGTCTGATTTGCAAGAGTTAATGAGGGGTTGTTACTAATTGTTCTATTTAGAGAAATCGTAGTATTCATCGTACTCCAAGTCGAATTCCACCAACCACGCATTCCACTATAAGTTTTCCCATTATATTGTGTCCCATTAAATGTTGTTAGAGCATAATCTGCTGCGTTGTAAACTATAGGATTTAAGCTTGAGTATTTAGCATGCTCAACAAATAGGCTTTCAGGCACATTTTGTAACATTGAGACCATCCGAAAGTCACCCCAATTTTTAGTGCCATTATTTGTAATAATACCATTTGGCTCAAGGCTTACTACTGTATCTTCAGGATAGATGAGAAATTGCCAATTTGTTTTGTAGCCAAAACTTGAGTTCTTCAGGTCATCAGCTGATGGGTTAGTAGAAGATGTTTGTGGGTTTGCATTTAATAAACGCAATCCTGGATCCATGATAGGACTTACCTTGGGAGCGGGCAAAGTTGCAGCTGGGAAATTCAGGGCAATAGTTTGAATTTGAGTAGTTGCCGCCGTAGTAGAGCCATCGGATGAAGAAATGGTGAGATTTCCTTTGAGACCTGTAAAATTAAAGGATTCTGCAGAAACTACAGTGGCATTTCCAGTAGAGACTACGTTGGCATTTCCAGTCAATGGAATCGTTGCGCTCGTAATGAATGAAAACTTCGTAGGTGAAGCAGTCGCGTTACCATTCAGTTGCTTGCGTCCGGTACTGGTGCTGGTAGGGTCTCTGTAAACCAGCATCGCGGCAGGTCCATTTCCCCCACCCATAGGGCGTGCGTTAGCTGAGTTCATGGAGCCGTGCACATACTCGTCGCTCGCTACAAACGGATAGGATACGCCTTGATAATCAAGTGCGCCATCAAAACTCAATTTGATGCCAGGCTCAATGTAGGGATACCCCAGCGATGGGCAGAAAAACTCAAAGACTAGTAGGACCCTCATTCCAGTTGCTTGAGGCGTAGTGTAAACATATTTATCGAAAGTGCCATCCAAGAAGAAGGTTGGATATACTACCGAGTTCGAACAATCGGTGGCCATAAAAACAAGCGACGCTTCCGAGATTGTCGTCATTCGCCCAAAGCCCATGGTATTTCCTATGCGTAGCGGGTTAACCTGTCCGGCTCTTGTGGTTGTCCCAGTGGCGGAGGTTTTAACAGTGGTGAATGGCTTCGCTCCGATCTGCGTATCGCGGATGTTTGTGCAGCGAATGTAATCGAGCATCTCCGTTAAAATCTGGTCGCGCTGGGAGATGGATGTGGACGTTCCATTAAGCATTACGGAGGAATATTTTGTTGTAAAAGTGGCATTTCCAAACCCAGGAGTCAGCTTGTCGGTTAACGATTGGAGGTATGTATAAATCTGTCTATTTCTGGCATTATAATCTGTTGTTGAATTATTTGGATCAGTTCTTGTAATGGAGTAGGAGTAATTTCCCATGGTGGCGCACTGATTGATGAGCTGGTCGTAGGCCGTCCAGTTGGAGCTGATTGTAGAGAGCGGCCAGAGAGAAACTTTAGGTTTCCCAAAAAGATTCAGCTCGGGGGCACGACTGGCCGTGGTTAGCAAAAATCCGTATGTGGAAATAGAGGAAGGGACGAGGATACTTGATGCGCGGTTCTGCGTAAAAGCGAGTTCATCGACTGAGCTGTAGAGACGGTTGCTGTCGGTAGTGAGGTTTCCTACTGAGGCCGTACTTCCATTCGTGCTGACAGTCGTTTTGTTGCCACCCTCCGACCCGCCGAAGACGATCCTTGGTGCGATATCTGCGATTTGAGCTCTGGTGAGGTTACCCATAACACTTGTGAGGGATACAGTTGCGGGATGCCCTGGGTATCTCTGAAATTCTTTATTCAATGGCTGGTTTTTTGCGAGCTTCAGCTCAAACGGCGTGGAATTTTTTGGAGTATCCCAAAATGCCCCCGCCGTGCTATTGCCGAGGCCTTGTTCATCGCCCGCAGCGGTGTTGATATTGATCTTACTGGTCTCATCATCGGTCCAGAAGGCGATGCGGCCGATGATGGGGTTTGTGGTGGCGTTGGCGCCAGAAATGGTGGTGCTATTGCCTGTGCCCGTAGCGGCGATGAGGGATCCATTTTGAGTGACATAGAGCCAGCGGACGGGCATGGGCAGGCGGCGGGTGGTTGTGTTTCCGGTAACCACAGTAAGACCTGCGGTCGAGTTTGCAGAAAATCCAGTCACACTGCCAATGACAGCTGGGTCAATGATCGGAAATTGGACTGTGTCTGTGCCATTGTAGGTAACGGTAACCGGTGCATTGAGATCAGTCCAAACAGCCTTGTCTGTAGCCCAAGTGGAAGCCGGGGCGTCTTCGGTCGTTAAGGAGGCGCTGGAAGTCTGGACCATGTTATCCGCTGAATAGAGTTTGAAAGCCTTGAGGAGGTTGCTGCTGGCAGTGCTTGAGTTTCCACTTCCTGAGCCATAAGTGCGGATCATGCCGGGTTGGGACGCCCAAGCGATGTTGTCGCCTTGCGTGCTGGCGGCGCGGATCTGGCCTTGCACGAGGTTCACGGCGGTGTCTGCGAGTTGGCGGGTGTTTGCTGCGGAGGCGTAGGATGCCGAGGAAGTGCGCTCGATCGAGACGCGGTTGAGAAATGTGATGGCAAGTCCAAGAATGACCACAAGCAATGCCAAAACAATGATAAGCGCGGCACCTTTCTGATTCTGTATTTTCCTCATGGCCTGTAGATTTTAACTTTGGAAGTGATGGGATTCACACTGACCGAATAATAGTTATCGGGAGGAGTCTTGGCGGCATCCCGAGCCAAGACCACGGTGAGAAAGTTATTATTCGCGGTGATGAAGCTGCTTGGCGAACCGTTGGCACGAATACGAAAGCCTTTGTAAGGCCTAAGTGCCGCAGGGCCGGAGTTGGGCATTGCTCCCGAACCCATCGTGGAGTCCGCCGTGAGAAGTGGAGAATAATCGTCGTTTGATAAAATCAGTACACCCTCAGGAAGTCTCTGTAACTTTCCTAGGGGGGACAAGACCCCAGCTTCGTCCTTGATCCACAGTTGCAGTGCCGTATAGCCCGACCAGGTTCCATTCGTCATGTCGATGAGGCGCACTTCGACATCGCGGTTTCTCGTTGTGGCCTCCTGGCGGGCCAAAATGATCTGGTCTCCAACCAGCTGTCCAGCGCGAGTGATGCCGCTCGCAGCCGAGATGCTCGAAAAGGCCGGCACGGCGATGGCAGCCATAATGCCAACAATAGCAACAACAACAAGCAACTCGATGAGAGAAAAGGCGGATTTCCGAGATGTGCCCGGTGGAGGCATCACGATTAAGTTAAGTTTGCGCAGGAGGTTCATTGCATCTTGGACTCCCTCATCGGAACGATTGTCGTAAAAATTCGAAAGTTGACTCCGTTTGCCGTCAATTTTTGCGTGAGGGTATCAAGGTCGGCGTCGAATTGCGCGACACTAGAAGTGCTGAAAAGCCCACTGAAAGCACCGCTGATCTGCGTCGGCGCGGTGGATGACGTGCAAAAACGCACGGCAGAGGTCTCGTCAATCGCAACCATAGTCACTTGGACCATTGGCGGAAGTTGATTTGCAGTATCGGGTTGTGGGTTATCAGAAGAATTAAGGCGCGAGTTATAGGCAAAGGAAGTCGTCAGCGCGCTTCCGGTGGAGTCCTCGGAGGCCGCTTTCCGAGGCCAGATGGCCATGTAAACGATGTTTTCTGCGACGACTGCGGAGTTGTCTCCCGATATCCAAGTGCTGCCTGACGTGCTATTGTCGGTGTATACTCTTAAATCCTCGGTTTTTACAATGGACTGAATCAATCGGTATCGGGATGTGTTGGACGCTGAGTTCTGGAAGGGAAGGCCTGACTCTTGTTGGTACTCGATGTAATACCCATAGGCATTGAGAAGGTTATCCATGCCGTTGTAGGTCGAGGTTCCGGTCACTCCCCCCGGGGCCTGAAAGAAGACGGCTTGTCCAGTACCACTTGTACCAGGGAGCGGGGCTTGTCCTGCTGGGCCAACGACAAAGTGTAGCTCGGATTTTCTGATGTATTTTGTGGGAGTCGTGGGGCTATCGTAGTCCCAGTAACTATTCATCGTAGCTTGGCTGAGCTTGGATGTAATCAACTCAAAGGCACTCCGTGCTCCTTGAAACGCGGAGACCTTCTCCGTGGCGCGTCGTGTCACCGTGCTTGTCTGGCTGATCGTGCTCAAGAGCAATCCCAGCAGCATGATAAAAACCGCAGAGGCCACCATGACCTCCAAGATCGTAAAACCAGCCCGCGATTTTGAAAAAAACGGACTCTTCATTTACCGGAATTAGCGATATGCAAAGTGTAAGTGTTCGTGCCCGCAGATGCTCCAGAGGCAGGCTTTAAGACGATCTGGATTTTCAAAGCTGTGAGGGAATCGGTAAAGGTATCGCCTGCGCTGCCAGGAAAAGACGGCGCATTCGTGGTGGCACTCACGGTGTAGCGCGGATAGGTCGTCGTGTCGCTGGAAGGAATCGGCTGTCCATCGCTATCAAATGACGCAGTGCCATTTAGACTGCTAAAATTCGCTGTCAAGGCAGACCCCGCGATACTTCGCACGATTTGAGCTCTTACCGTTTCTGCGTTCGAGTCCTTGAGCGTGTTTAAACCTGTCGGAATCAATCCCAGGATCGCGCTGACCGCAAAACTCACAATGCCTAAGGCTATAACAACCTCGATAAGGCTAAATCCCTGGATTTTGACCAAACGGTCAGAGAGGAAATTCGGCGTGAGATCTTTGGGCTGCTCGCCTTGCTCTGGGGATGAGGAAATCATTTTGGAGAAAACATGAAACGCAGAATTATCCAATAATGGGCATTCTTGCGTTAAAGGGTTATAATTATTAAAACACATTAAGAAGAATTGCAAGAAAATAACGAGGAGGCCGTATTTTTGAGTCGTCTCGGGTCTCCGATAGGGAAGCTCGGATCAGAGAATTGAGAGTTTCTTGACTGCTTCGTAAAGAAGCGTGCCTCGGTCGTCGTAGAATTGGAGTTTTAAGCTGGAATCTGCAGAGGCCGTGACGGAGAGGAAACCGCCCGTGGGTTCGCTGTATTGGTAGGGTTGCTTAACAAGCGCATCGGGATCGGTGGATTTTGGGTCACCCGGCTTGATCCCGACGATCGAGTTCTCGTCGTTGAGCGCGCCGACCGAAAATTCCTCCACGCCCGAGGGATGGATGCTGTGGTATTGCCAGTGTCGGTCGCCGCAGAGGATGAGGACGTTTGGGATTTTTTCTTTCTGCAGCCAGGCGAAAAAGGCATCCGCCTCGGTGCGGAAACCGGAGGCATTTGTGTGGTTGTCGCTCTTGCTGGCGCGGTCGGGGCCGACCATCGGCGTGGGCGAGACGAGGATTTTCCATCTGGCATCGCTGGATTGCAGAGTACTTTTCAACCAATCTTGCTGCTCAGCACCCCAGAGGGACTTCTCTGGACCAGAAGATACCTTGTTTGCGGAGCGAAAATCGCGGCCTTCAAGAAACCAAATCTGCACATCCATACTGACGCGGTACGTACGATAGTTAGGTTTCGAGGTATCTCCGGCGGCATGAATCGGCATCTGCTCGCGGAACAAATCCCTGCCAGTCACTGCGAGAGGGAGTTTGTCGCCCGTCTGATCGGCATCGTCGAATCGGAAGTCGTGATCGTCCTTCATCCAATAGGCGGGAGTGCTGCCGAAAAACTCGACCAAACGCGGAAAGCGGAATTGTTCGTGCCACTTCTTGCGAAGCTCGGGCAGCGTCTTCGCGGGCGCATCCAGCGGGAAATCGTAATAAACGACATCCCCTGCCCCAATGAAAAAATCGGGCTTCAGTTTTTGCATGGCGACAAACGAGGGATAGCCAAGGCGCTTGTCTTCTTCGGTAGCGGTGACAGGTCCCCCGCCATTGGCAATGCCACTCGTGAAGGCCTGATAATGCATGCAACTGCCCATGATGAACGAAACACTCGGCGCCTGCGGGTCGAGGGTTTTGAAGGAACGCGTCGGGCCCTTTCTGCCATCCTCGAATACCAAACGATAGAAGTAGCAGGTGCCGGGTCGCAGCCCGCTCAATGGCGTGCGGACGATGAAGTCGGAGTCTGGCCGTGCCTCGATGGCTGAAGTGAGCTGGGATTGAGCGAAGCCCTGATCCTCGCTCCATTCGAAACGGGCGTTTCCTGCGATTCCGGGGATGTCACCCGTCGTATCGAGCGCAGGCCCCGGAATGGCCGTGAGGCGCGACTGGAGAAACGCGCTAGTCGCTGTCACTTCGCCGACCATTTCCCCTTGGGCATTGAAAGCTATCGGTGAAGCCGGCACGACGGAAACCGGAGCGGTGAAACCAACCGGCTTTGCTTCCTCACTCTCAAAGAGGATTCGCACCGAGCGTCTCCCGCTGCCGGGAGGGAACGGAGCCACGAGCGGGGCATTGTCGAATTCCGATTTGGTTGCCACCAGCTTGCCGTCAATCCACACCTCGGCTTTGCCAAGCAATCCACCGAACTTCAACACCCCGCCGTCGCGCTGCATGTTGGCGAAAGGCTCGAAACTGGCAGCGAAGAGGCTCCAAGTCCCGCCATTGCGCGTCAGCGGAGTCCCAATCGTGACTCCCGCCCAAGAGTTCATGTCGTTGCTATCGGCTTTCATCAAGGGATCGGGCTTCGTTGCAAAACCAGGCGAGGCCTTCCAATACTCGATGCGCTGCTCGTAGCGGGCTTTGGGAACTGCAGGCGGCGCGGATGCCTCCTGGATTGGGATCTGGATTTCGACCGGAGCGAGGCCATCGGATTCCGCGCGGAGGGTGATTGTCCCTGTGCCGCCTTCGCGTGCTTGCAGGATGAGCTGGGCAAGCCCGTTGAAGAGCGAGCGTCTGTCGCCTTTCTGGGGCTCGTGGCACCGAGGGTCGCCATTGCCAAGGCCAATGATATCCGCAGAACCCTGAAGTGAGAATTTCACGGGATTCATCGCCGTCGGAACCTCGCGGCCCTTGGCATCAATCGCACGAACTGTGACCGGCATGGCATCCTCGCCATCGCCAGCGATTGTCGCCCTGTCCGGCAAAAGCTCGAGGGCCACGGCATCACCCGTCGTTTGCACCTGCTTGCGCGAGACATCACGGCCGTTCTTTTTTCCAACGGCGAGCAATTCACCAGGCTCATAGACCACATCCCAAAGGGCCATCTCAAAGGGATCGACCGGTTTTTCACCGAGGGATTTTCCATTTAAGAAAAGCTCGACCGAATCCGCGTTGGAGAGAGCCATCACTTGAATGGTCTGTCCCTCGCGCTCTGGCCAGTTCCAGTGAGGAATGAGCTCCATCACGTCCTTGTCTTTTCGCCATTGGGCCTGATGGATGAAGAACGCGGATTTGGGAAAGCCGCAGAGATCCATAATGCCGAAGGACGAACTGGCGCTCGGCCACTCAAAGGGTGTCGGCTCGCCTGCGTAGTCGAATCCGGTCCAGACAAACCCGCCCGCGATGAACGGGCGTGTGGCTATCGCCTTCCAGGCATCGCGGTGCGTGGCGCCCCAACGGGCGGCATAGGTGTCGCGCGAGTCGGCGGTTTGTTTTTCCATATTCGACTCATATTCGCCGCGCGTGATGAATGCCGAGGTGTCCTCCGAACTCAGAATCGGGAGGTCGGGATAGAGCTTATGGAAGGCATCGTAGTCCTTCTGGTGATAGTTGAATCCCATCACATCCACCGCGTGCGAGACATTCAGCGGCGTAAAAAAGCCGTAGCTCATCGCGGCGGTAACAGGCCGCGTGGTGTCGAGCCTCTTCACCGCAGCCACCAAGCGGCGGGTCATTTCATAGCCGACCTCCGTACCTTGAAACGGCTCCTCGTTGAAAACTGACCACATAAAAACGCACGGATGGTTCCGATCGCGGCGGACCATCCACTCGAGCTGGCGGATGTATTCCGGCGAGGTGTTGAAATTCCGAACCTCGTCCATGACGAGCATTCCCAAGCGGTCGCAGACTTGAAGAAGTTCTGCCGCAGGCGGGTGGTGGGAGCATCGAATGGCATTCACTCCCATTTCCTTGAGCTTTCGAACGCGAAATTCCCACATCGAGTCAGGCATCGCAACGCCCACGCCGGCGTGATCTTGGTGGACGCAGGTACCTTGGATTTTGAGAGGCTTGTCGTTCAGATAAAACCCGGTCGCCGCATCGAAGCGGAGGGTGCGGAAACCGCAGGGAGTGACCGTCTCATCCAGAATGCGGTCTCCCTCTTTGACGACTGTTTTCACCGAATACATCACAGGAGAGTCCACCGACCAAAGCTGTGGTTTTTTGACGGGCAAAGTGAGCTTGGTCGTGGCCTCGCCGAGTGCAGCAACCTCACAAGCCTGCGTCGCCGTTGCAACGACCTTACCATCCGGATCGAGCAGTGTGACCTCGAGCTTGGCCTTGGCATTTTTCCCATTCGAGTTGGCGAGAGTGACCTCGGCAGGAATCGACCATTGGCCATTCGCCGACTTGACGGGTTGGGCAAAGACGCCGTCCGTCACGATGTGGAGGGGCGATCGCTTGACCAGCCAAGTGTGGCGATAGATCCCAGCACCCTCATACCACCATCCCTCCTGCGCCTCCGCATCGACTCGCACGGCCACGGTATTGAACTCGTTGCCGTATTTCACTAGAGGAGTGATATCGACGGAGAACGAGGTGTATCCGCACCAGTTGCGGTGCACGACCGTTCCATTCACCCACACGGTGCAATGGGTCGAGACGCCGTCAAACTGGAGTTCCAGATACTTTCCACGATCGGCGGGATCCAGCTGAAAATGGCGACGATACCAAGCGAAGCCACGCTTGCGGAAGCCTTGGGCGAGATTCGCATCCTTGTCGATCGGCGACTCGGATGCCCAATCGTGTGGAAGAGCGACTTCGCGCCAACCGGTGTCGTCAAAGGCCTGTGCCGCCGCCCCCGAAGCCGCACCGGCCTTGGCATTTTGATAAGAGGGTTGATGCCCCTTCACCTCGGGAAATGGAATGTCACCTTGGTGAAACAACCAGCCTTGATCAAAAGATAAGCGCTCGCGAGGAGAGGCATCCCCGCTCGCCGCAAGCGCGGACGCGAGAACTGCAAGTAACGCGAAAAATGTGAGGCCGGGCATTTTCATGAATTGGGAACAGGTTGAGGGTCAGTAGATTTTTCCAGAGTGTAGGAATAGGATTGGGGTTGGTTGATGCGGTAAATCTCGTCTTCGATGGCCTGAATGCGCTGGCGCATGGGGTCCTCATTATCGCTCTCTTTTAAGTAGGTGCGAGCGGTGGTGATGTAGTATCCGGAGTTCGCGCCGGGGTCGTTCTTCTGCGCCTGCTTTTCTGCGATGAAGGCGTTCAGAGTGGCTTTCACCACTTCCTTATCACGGAGATCCACGCCCTTCAGGTGCTTCATCTCGACTCGGCGGAGCATTCGAATCGTGCTTCCGAGTGCTTGGTGTTCCTTACAAAGAGCCGCGATCTGCTGGGCCAGCACGCTCTGGGGTGTGGAAGAATTCGTAGCCAGATTGACTCCCTGCTCGAGGGCACTCTGGGAGTAGGCTCCGACTTCCGTGCCGTTGATCTTGAGCGTGTAGTTGCCAGGCGCCAGGCTCCGAACTTGGAGCACTTGCTGGTTCAGACGATCCATGAAGGGAACAAGTTCGCAGGCCTGCTTGGCATCTTCGAGCACCGGAAAAGGAAGGGCCATTTCCTTGTTGGAAAAAGCCAGTCCGGATGGCGTACCCTCAAGATTCGTGGCCTCTGCGTTTTTTTGTTCCAGAACCGTTTTTGATTTCGCATCAATCGAAAGTCGCCACACATCTTGCGGGGCGTCCGTCTGATCGAGGAACAAATACGCCATTACCAGATGCCCCATGGGCCCGGGGTGAATGCGATCCTTACCGATCAACGTGAATGCGGGATCCGCCTGCTGCTGTTTCTGGTTGATCTCATTCATCGGATGCCAGAAATCAACAACCGGCGCGTTGCGTTTTTTCCCTAATTCGAGAACAAAGTCACTGCATTCACCCAACGCGCCATTGACTCCAACGAGGCTCTCCACGGGGGAATTGAAGGTCTCATCGTAAATAGTCGGGGTGATGAAAATCTGCCGCACACCTTTTGCCTCAAGTGCGTCGGAGATTTTTACGACATTTTGTTTAAAGCCATCGATCGCCTTCTGCTTCGAATTTTCCGCATCTTCGGGAACCTTGATCAGCGAGTAGAGCCCACGGTTCACATCATTCATGCCCGCACTTAGAGTGGCGACAGTGGCGTTGTTTGAGAAAACATCCTTGTTCAAGCGCCCCATCATGCCGGAGGCCGAATCGCCCGAGATGCCGCAGTTGATGAATTTGAGCCGCATTTCCGGGAAGCGCGTCGCGTAGTAGAGAAAAACATACGAGTGGTATGGACCACTATGCGTGATACTGTCGCCGATGAGGCAGATCGTGTCGTTATTTTTGAAGATCGGTTCCGCCAGTGCCAATGGGGGAAAAGCGATGGCAAGGACGAGTGCCCAGAGTTTGAAGGGATTTGTTTTCATGGTTTGGGTTTTTCTAAATCTAAAGTCCACTCACAAGTATCGGAGAGTTTTTCCCCAACTGCTATGGCCTCAATGACATTCCTCCCGGGTTGAAGCCCGATATCCGGCCAGCGGCAGACCTTGATGGCATCAGGCTTGGCTCGACCGGCGGATTTTTCGTTCACGAGGAGTTCCACCTCGGCGCAGTTCGAATACACCTTCACCTCCGTCAGAGCCTTCCTGCGCGGAGTCGCAGCACGCGAGGCGATGCGCACCATCGGCTCGGAGTTCCAGTTGGCCTTGTAGAAATAGAATGTGTCCTTCTTCGTCTTCCGATCGCGGGTCACGAGACCTTTGTCGTTGAGACCCGGAAATCCTCCCTCGTTCCGCTTATCCACCGCGAAGTCGAACATCGCCCAGATCCATGTTCCCCAGAGGTTCGGGTTGTCCTGCAGTTGAGCCCAGAGGCGTTCGTGAAAGTAGTTCTGCCACTCTTGCGGATGGAATGCCCCGTTGTGAACCGGACGCACCAGATCGCCATCAGCAAACTGCGTAGGGTTCGCTCCTGCACCGTATTCGCTGATGCCAATGCGCGATCCCATTTGCTTGCGGTAGTTCTCAATCCACCCAGCGGCATCGTCAGGACTGGAACTATACCAGCCGAGATAGATATTCCACGCGGCGGCGTCAGCGATTTTGTGCTTCGCTCCAGCATCCTGCCTGAACGAAGCCGCAACCGTCGGGCGGTCGGGATCGATTTCTTTAGCCAGCTTTTGCAGGCTCTCCACAACGGGAACAGCCGGCGCCGACTTCATCGCCCCGCAATCGAGTTCGTTGAAGATCCCCCACATGGCAACCGAGGGATGGTTGTAGTCTTGGTAAACCATTTCCTGCAATTGCTGTCGGGCATTGGCGAGGAACTCGGGCGATGCGCTCACGGCATCAACAAGGGGGATTTCTTCCCAAGTGATGATCCCGAAGCGGTCGCTGAGGTCGTGGAAGTATTCCGCTTGTTGATAGTGTGCGAGCCGGACGGTATTGGCTCCCACCTCGCAGATGAGCGCGTGGTCTTCATCGTGGTCGGCATTCGAAAGCGCCCAGCCCTTACCCATGCGCTCCTGGTGGCGATTCACACCGTGCAAAGCGTAAGGTTTCCCATTCAGCAAAAAGCCCTTTTCCTTGTCGATCGCCACCGTGCGAATGCCCAAGGGTTGAGTGACTTCATCGAGCAGCTCTCCCCCGCGCTTGAGTTGAACGGTCACGGAATAGAGATACGGATCGAAGGTTCCCTGCCAGAGTCGCGGCGATGGGATTTTCAACGTGGCAAGATGCGGGCTGAAGCCACCCGCAGAGCTTTCGAAATCCTCCGATTTCTTTGCGACGACGAGGCCGTCGGCATCCTTGATCATAATCTCGAGATCGATTTTTTGATTCTCTGAAGCAGCGCTCGAGATCATCGTCTTCACCTCGACCTCGGCTTCTTTTGTGCCGATTTTTTTCAGCGTCAGAAACACCCCCGGCGAACCAAAGAATGTGGGAGAAATGCAGATATCCTCCGTGGAGAAAATTTCGACAGGCCTGTAAATGCCACCAAAAACCGTGAAGTCGCCCGAAAGGGGCGCCACATCGAGCGCGCGGGCATTATCCACTCGCACCCGCAGCGAGTCGCTGCCATCGAATTTCAAATACGGCGTGACCTCGAAGCAAAAAGCTCCGAACGCCCCGCGATGCTGGCCTATTACGATGCGATTGATGAAAACATCCGCCACCAACGAGACCCCTTCGAAGCGTATGAATACACGGCGACCGCGCCAATCCGTCGGAACTGGCAACGCCCGCTCATACCACGCGGGACCACGGTAGTAGCCTTCCGGCAAGGAAGGATCCGCCTCGCGACCATTCGCGCCATCAATCGAATTCCAAGTGTGCGGAATGCTCACCATTTCCCAAGGCGGCACCGCGAGATTTTTCCATTCTGCTCGATTCTCATCAGGTGCGATATCACGCTGCAGGAACTTCCAATCCGAGACGAGTGGTATCTGCTCCCTTACAGCACAATATCCAGTCGCGAGAAGAGGCAAGAACAGCATTGCGACCCGCAATATTTTCTTCAAAAACATATAAATAAGGTTTTTATTGGAATTAATATCGCTCGCAGCTTGTTTTCGAGAGCTTTGTTTGATTTAGGGAGAGAAAAAGTTCACATTAGTGAAACTTTCTGTTCAGTACAACAAAAACCTGTCTCGATGAAGCTGCAGCGCAAAGAAATTCCCTTTCCATTGAAAACGGCAGGACCGTAAGCTCTCTCACCCCTATGGTTTCCGCCCAGTCCTCCTCTCAATCGATACCAGCCACACGTTTTCGCTGGGTGATTTGTGGCCTTTTGTTTTTTGCAACGGGGATCAACTACATTGATCGGCAGGTGATCGGCCTGCTCAAGCCGGTATTGCAGGGCGAATTTGGTTTTACCGAGCGTGACTACGCCGCGATCGTCTTTTCTTTTCAAGCCGCCTATAGCATCGGACTGCTGCTTGCGGGTCGGCTCATGGATCGAGTCGGTGTGAGGATCGGATTGGCAGTCGCTGTCGGAGTATGGAGCCTTGCGACGATAGCGCACGGCGCTGCGGAGTGGTTTCCTTGGTTGCGATTCCCTGCCGTCACCATCGACCCTCCCGCCATCGCGCTTCTCGGAGGAGCGACCGCCGGCTTCGCCATCGCTCGCGTGATGCTTGGACTCGGGGAGGCGGGAAATTTTCCTGCTGCTGTGAAGGCCGTATCTGAGTGGTTTCCCCGAAAAGAACGCTCCCTGGCGGTGGGAATCTTCAATTCTGGAAGCAATGTGGGCGCGTTGCTGGCCCCGATCTTCATCCCATGGATCACATTGGTCTATGGATGGGAGGTTACCTTTGTTTTTACCGGACTCCTCGGGTTCGTCTGGCTCGCTGGATGGTTGATCTTTTACCGCTCTCCTGAATGCCATCCCTCGGTGAATGCCGCTGAACTTGCCATCATTCGCAGCGACCCACCCGAGTCCACCGAAAAAATTCCCTGGAGAAGCCTGCTGCCGCATCGGGAGACCTGGGCGTTCGCGGCGGGAAAATTCCTCACCGATCCGATCTGGTGGCTCTATCTGTTTTGGATCCCAGATTTTCTGAAGAGAAACCACGGGCTCGACCTCAAAACGATGGGTCTACCGCTCATCGTGATCTATCTAGCGGCGGATGTCGGAAGCATCGGTGGCGGGTGGCTTTCTTCCCACCTCATCTCGCGCGGATGGCCAGTGAATCGTGCCCGGAAGACCGCAATGCTTCTCTGCGCCCTGGCCGTTACCCCAATGCTTTTCGCGGCCAAGGCTTCCAATCTCTGGGTCGCTGTGGGTCTCGTCTCCCTCGCTGCCGCCGCACATCAGGGCTGGTCGGCCAACCTCTTCACGATGGTCTCGGATGTTTTTCCAAGGCGTGCGGTGGGTTCGGTCGTCGGACTAGGAGGAATGGCCGGCTCGATTGGAGGGATGCTCATCGCTCTCGCTGTCGGAGAAATCCTCCAAAAGACAGGCAGCTACGTCCTGATTTTCCTCGCCGCAGCCTCCTTCTACCTGCTCGCACTCGGCATCATCCAAGCCCTAGCGCCAAAACTCGAACCGGTGAAATTTTAGCGAACAGTTTTTAAAGATTCCAAGCCCCCTCACGACGGCTCAGTGGCTCGAGCGAAATCTGAGCCCCGACGGAGAATCGCCCTGAAGATAGGAGCTGGCTTGGGACAAGATTCCCGCAGGTGAAGCTCCGAGCGCTCGGAGCTCTTGGAGACTCAAGCCGCCAGTACGTTTTGCCAAACGGCGGCCGGAATCGTCGCATACCAGTGGACAATGAAACCAATCGGGAGGAGTGGCGTGGAGAGCTCGATAGAGAAGGATTTGCCGAGCCGTGGAGAGCAGGAGATCCGCGCCGCGGACGACTTCGGTTATGCCCATGGCAATGTCATCCACCACCACAGCGAGTTCATAGGCCGGTACATCTTCACGATTCCAAATGAGAAAGTCTCCGAATTCCCGAAGTGCGGTTTTTTCCATAGGGCCAAAATTTTGATCTATGAACGAGATGGCAACGTGATCCGGAACACGGAAGCGCCAGTTCACGCCTGCAGGCTCGGTGAAGGCATTCCCTTCGCTTGGATCAACCCTCCACTCTACCGGAAAGATCGCTTCCTCTTCATGTGGGGCGAGTGAGGAGATTTCGCGTCGCGAGCGGTGGCAGGGATAAATATGACCGGCTTCCTTCAATCGACGCCAAGCATCGAGGTAGAGGTGGCGGCGGCGGCTCTGCAACACAACATCGCCGTCCCAGTCCAACCCCATCCAACGAAGGTCCTCAATCGCGGAGCGCGTGAACTCCTCCTTGCAGCGCAGGGGATCCAAGTCTTCGATGCGAAGAAAAAGCCGGCCCCCAGCTTGGCGGGCACGACTATGAGCTTCGGAAAAAGTCCGCGCATGGCCGAGATGAAGGCAACCGGTCGGTGTCGGAGCCATGCGCCCAGTGTAGGTCGTAGATGTTTTCTGACCGTACGGCATATTGGCACGCGCCCGAGTCTGAGGAACGTTACGAAGTCTGTCGGAATCCGAGCCTATGCTTAGCGATAAAGCGGACCGAAATTTTGACAGGCACGGAAATCTGCTGCCTCCATGTCGGCTGTTCCAAAGGCGGTCCAAGCAGCAGGGCGGAAGACTTGGGCTCCCTCGAGATTGTGCATGTACACCGGAATGCGGAGGATGCTGGCAAGAGAGATCAGGTCGGCCCCGATGTGACCGTGGCTCATCACGCAATGGTTAGCGCCCCAGTTGTTCATCACCGAGTAGGTATCGCGGAATGCGCCTTGGCCGGTGAGACGCGGAACGAACCACGTCGTTGGCCATGTCGGATTCGTGCGTTCTTCAAGGATACGATGCGTCTTCTCGGGAAGCGAAACGGTTTCGCCTTCTGCAATCTGCAGGACCGGACCGAGACCTTGCACGAGGTTGAGGCGATAGATCGTGGATGGCATGCCGCCGCGTGTGGCAAAGCGAGTACTCCATCCTCCACCGGGAAAATACTCCGTGATCGAGGGATGCCAACTCGTGGCTTTGAGACAAGCGTTCACCTCGGCGTTGGTAATATCCCAGAACGGCTTCATCGCAGGCAAGCCGTTGAGCGTTTGCTCACCGCATCCATCGAGGGCGGCAGGGCCAGAGTTGATGAGATGCAAGAGCCCGTTGGCTGCAGCATCAGGCACGTCGCTACCAGTGACGCGCGCGATGGCATCCGGGCTCCAATATGTCCGCAGGTCGGCAAAAATTTGTGCCGTATTTGTGAGGAGCCAACCAAAAAGCATGGCCGCACCATTCAGGGCATCGTTCTCCGTTGCCACGATGTGAGGAGCCCGTCGGCCGTTCCAGTCAAAAGAGGAATTCAAAATGGCCTCGAGAAAGTCACCATTTGGCATGTGGTCTGTCCACTGACGTTGGCCTTGGAATCCGGAGGCGATCGCATAGTGACCTTGGGCTTCTTCTCCAAATCCGGCCTTGGCCAGCTTGGGATTGCCGATCATGAGGTCGCGTGCGATGAGGGCCATCTTGACGCTGGTCTCCCACTCGGCATCGAGTTGCTTGCGCGAGCGTTTTTTCCCCGCGCCATTCCAGTCCTTGCCTTCCTTGCAGTTCGCTTTGACCCATTTCATGGCCTTATCAAACTCGGCCTTGTCGTAGATGCCCCGCTCGATACGGCGGATGAACTCGGTCATATCAACCGACTCGACGCGCATGCCAAGCCATTGCTCGAAAAGCGAGGGATCTACGATAGATCCGGCAATACCCATGGAAGTCCCTCCCATAGCCAGATAAGAACGGCCGCGCAGTGTTGCTGCAGCCAAGCCGGCTCGGGCAAAGCGGAGAAGCTTCTCCTCCACATCGGGTGGGATTGTGTTGTCGCCTGCGTCTTGGACATCGCGCCCGTAGATTCCAAAAGCCGGCAGTCCTTTTTGAGTGTGGGCAGCGAGTACGGCAGCCAAGTAAACAGCTCCTGGCCGCTCAGTGCCGTTAAATCCCCAAACAGCCTTGGGCGTGAGCGGATCGGTATCCATCGTCTCGGAGCCATAACACCAGCATGGAGTCACGGTGAGGGAGACACCCACATTCTCGCGACGGAATTTGTCAGCACAGGTGGCCGCTTCACGAATGCCGCCGATGCAGGTATCCGCAATCACGCATTCCACGGGTTCACCAGTCGGGTGCCGAAGCTTGGAGGTCAGCATGGAGGCTGTGTTTTTAGCCATCGCCATGGTTTGTTTTTCGAGGGATTCGCGAACGCCGCCGAGACGGCCATCAATGGTCGGGCGGATGCCGATTTTGGGAAGGTTAGTCATGATTTGAGTTTTAAGTTAAAGAAGGGTTCAGCAGAGTTTTTTTCAGGCCGTTTTCGCAAGCAGAGTTTTTTTCAGGCCGTTTTCGCAATTTGGGTGCGGCGATAGTGCTCATCGGGCCTATTGTCGATGCGATCGCTTACGGTCTCGGGAAGAAACCGGGGACCACCCATCGCGAGTGTGTTGCAAAGAATCCGCGCCCACTTATCCAACATGAGGAGGATATTGAAAACTTCGGTGTCGCTTGATCCCAGTGCCACTGGACCGTGATTTTCGAGTAGTATCACTTTCGGCGGAGCTCCATAAGTGGCCATGTGCTGGTGCAAGGAGACGCGAACACTGCGGGCGAGTTCGAGTCCGGGATCAATGTAAGGCACCACAGCGAGGTGGCGTCCGCAGACAACAATGGCATCGGGGAAAATATGCTTCAGAAAAGGAGCAGCCCCATGAGTAGAGGCCAAGATCGCAAGCACTGACTCTGCGTGGCAATGACCGACCCACTTGGCCCCACCATCGGATAGGCAAATCGCGTGCATGAATGTTTCGACCGATGGAAGCTTTGACGAAGAATCCGTTCGGGAAGCTTCAAGGACCGCACGCACCCCAGAGTCGTCGAGCGCAGAGTTATCGAGGGCAGCCAAAGCCGTTTCCATGCTTACGCGGGTGAACCCTCCTGCATCAATCGTGGAGAGGCTCGATCCGGAGGCCTTCACGAGAAAAGTGCCATCGCCCAAGGCTGCACTAGTATTACCTTCGCCTAGGATGGCTAGGCGGCGTTCCTCTTTGCCGATTTCGCGGGAGAGACGAATGAGTTTGTCTTGAATATCTGTCATGAGATGAAAGTTGGATCTAGTGCGTGCCGCGAAGAGCGACCGAGACTTTTGCTGTTCCACTGAGTTTGGGCCAGAGAAAACCATAGAGCGAGACAACAGCAAAGCAGCCCATCGGCACGAGGAACGCCAGAGACATTCCGCTTGTATCCCCTACCCATCCCATCAGTTTGGGCAAGAGGGCGCCACCCATGATCGCCATTACGATAAAAGATGCGGCCAGCTTGGACTTTTCACCGAGGCCGTGAATGCCAAGGGCAAAAATCGTAGGAAACATAATCGACATGAAAAAGAAGCTGAGAAAAAGTGCTACAAGCGAGACCCAGCCAAGCTTGAGCGCGATTCCAACCATCATGAACACGTTCAATAAAGCGTAGATGCCCATCACGCGGTAGGCGGGGATTTTTGAAAGAATCCAAGATCCCGTGCCTCGCCCCAAGAGAAACAAGGTGAATCCAAAATAAGCCAATAATTTGGTAGCCCCCTGCTCGCTGATGAACCAGTTGCCATCGCGGTTTGAAACCCCGGCTTGTCCGCCGAGCCAGAAGCTATCCTTCCAAGCTTCTCCAACGGCAGGAACCTCCGACACGACGTAGTTGATGAAAAATGCAAAAATTCCGGCTTGGGCGGCCACGTAAAAAAATTGAGCAACGACAGCCATGACAAAGTGTGGGCGGCTCCAGATCGACACTCCCTTCTGCCCCTCATCCTCCTCCGAGTGATAGTCGTCCGGGGGTGTGATCTCTGGCAATTTCGTCATCCAAAATACCAGCGCGAGCAATATGACCCCGCAGGCAATGCCTGCATAAGGAATCCACAACCTCTGATGCGCCTCCTCCGCTCCGCCTTCGGAGTAAAAAAACATCCCTCCTACGATCGGGCCAAGAATCCACCCCACCCCATTGAAGCTTTGCGCCACATTGATTCGCACAGCGGCAAGGTCGGCTGAACCAAGAACCGTCGTGTAGGGATTTGCTATGGTTTCCAAAAAAGTGAGCCCCATGGAAATCACGCACACGCCCAATAGAAAGGCCCAGAATGTCGAAATACTGGTCGCAGGAATGAACCACAAGCATCCCAGCGCCACGAGAATAAGCCCTGCAATGATGCCGCTTTTGTATCCGAATCTCCGAGCAAGCCACCCCGCGGGAAGAGCCATGAGGAAATATCCAAGATAGTGAGCGAACTGCACCCAAGCTGACTGCGACTTCGTCAGATGAAGAAAGTCCTGAAAATGCTTGTCCATGACATCAATCATGCCATTGCACAACGCCCACAGGAAAAAGAGCGAACTGATCAGAGCAAAAGTGAAAATGTGATTGCGTCCGTCGGCTGTACGAAAAAGAGAGGGGGAGGTCATGAGAAAAAAAAGGAATGCGCGATAAAGGACTCTATTGGCGAGAAAAAAGCCCGCATGCCTTCGAGTTCTCACCTGACTGGGATTCTGCTGAATCAACTTGCAGTTGAGATTCTTTTCCATAGCGGCCATAAATTCCTTCTCCAATGAAACTCATTATTCCTGCTCTACTTCTCGGTTTGACAATCTGCGCTCACTCAGCGACAGACACTGCCTCCATGCAAGACATCCGCATTATTCTCAAAACCAACAAAGGCGCAATCGAGGCCACTCTCCAACCTTCGGCCGCCCCAGTCACCGTAGCAAACTTCCTGAATCTCGCTCGACGCGGATACTACGACGGCATCACTTTTCACCGAGTGATTCCTCAGTTTATGATCCAAGGTGGCGACCCCACAGGCTCAGGTCGCGGAGGTCCAGGGTATCGTTTTGAAGACGAATTCCAGTCCGGCCTCAAACATGACAAGCCAGGTATTTTTTCCATGGCCAATGCCGGTCCGGGCACCAATGGCAGCCAGTTCTTTATCACCCACGTTCCCACGCCGCATCTCGATGGCCGCCACACTGTATTCGGCTTCACAACCAAGGGGCAGGATGTCATCGACTCAATCCGCATGGGCGACGCGATCGAAAAAATTGAAATCCTCGACCCAACCGATGATCTCTTCGCAGCCGAGAAAACGCGCATCGACGAATGGAATGCCGCGCTCGACAAGAAGTAGTCAACCGCTGAGACCTTGAGTCCTTTTGTTTCACCTCCCCGGAGGTGGAACAAAAAAGGGCTCCTCGGAGCTCTGCCTCCGAAAACGGTGATTGACCGATTCTCGTAGGTCTTGCCGTTGGCCTCTTCGAAGGGGATATTCACTCTCAATGTTTGTGCGAGTGTTACCCGATCAGGCGGCCGGCCGTTTACTGGATTATAGCGTTCCGGAGCACATGCAACAGGCTGTGGGCATCGGCTCAAGAGTCCAAGTCCCCGTTCGCACAAGGCTCCTTCATGGCACAGTCATTGAAATTTTAGGGCAATCGGAATTTGCAAAGGTGCGGGACATAGCCGCATTGGTTGATGAGAAACCGATGATCCGCCCGGCGCTCTTGGACTTGGCGCGGTGGATGAGTGACTATTATTGTTGTCCGCTCGAAACGGCAGTTCGAAGCGTTCTTCCTGTCGCCGTGAGAGACGGCAAAGTCGGAGCGAAAATGCAGAATATCGTGCGGGCCACGAGGTCATTTTCGGAAGACGATTTTGCAGCGATCGCTCGCAGGGCACCTCGACAAGCAGACGCCCTGCGTGTGGTTGCACAGTCGGAGGAACCTCTGCTCGTCACAGAGGCCGCAAAAAAAGCCGGAGTCAACGAGGGAGTCTTTCGCACTTTGGAAAAACACGGCTTTGTGGTGATTGAAGCATCGGTCGTTTCCAGAAATCCATATGCGGAACGCTTCATCGCAGGCGCAGAGTTAACCCTCAACGCAGAGCAGCAGGCCGCCATGAGCGTGGTTGTTCAGACGATGGAAAAACCAGAAAAACCGATCCTGCTTTTTGGAGTCACTGGCTCGGGAAAAACAGAAATCTACCTGCGAGCTATCCGGCACGCATTAGACAGCGGAAAAACCGCGCTCGTCCTCGTTCCGGAGATCGCACTGACTCCCCAGACTGTCGAGCGTTTCAAATCCCGCTTCGCCGAAATACAGGACCAGATCGCGGTATTGCACAGCCATCTCTCGGAAGGAGAACGGCATGACGAGTGGCATAAAATCCACAACGGCACTGCCCGAGTGGTTATTGGAGCCCGCAGCTCAATTTTCGCACCCATCGAAAACCCGGGAATCATCATCGTGGATGAGGAACATGAAAATTCTTACAAGCAGGACGAAGCGCCACGCTACAACGCCCGCGATATGGCTGTCTTGCGAGGAAAGCGCGAAAATGCGGCCGTTCTCTTGGGCAGCGCCACTCCCTCGCTGGAAAGCTGGCACAATGCTCAAGCGGGAAAATACCAGCTCGTGCGTCTCGACCAGAGGGTGGACGACAAAAGCATGCCGGTAGTGAGGATCACAGATCTCCGGCGTCCCACCCGAAATGATCCCGAGGGAGGGATTTTATCGCGTTCTCTGCGCCAAGCGGTCGAGGGCCGTATCCTCAAAGGAGAACAGACGATCCTTTTCCTCAACAGGCGAGGATTTTCAACATCCATGATCTGTGAGGCCTGTGGCCATGTCTGCCAGTGTCCGGACTGCAGCGTCTCCCTCACATATCACCGCGCTGCCGAGCGATTGATGTGTCATATTTGCGGCCATAGCAGCCGCGCCCCAAAGTCATGCCCGAAATGCTCAGATCCAAAAATTCGGTTTTCCGGAACGGGAACACAGAAAGTAGAGGAAGCCCTGAAACGCATTTTTCCAAAAGCCCGCATCGCCCGTATGGATGCAGACTCCATGACACGAAAGGAAGCCTACCGAGAGACGTTGGGAGCCTTCAAAGAAGGCCGGATCGATATCCTGCTCGGCACGCAGATGATCGCCAAGGGACTGCATTTTCCAAACGTCACGCTTGTGGGAATCGTGAATGCGGATTTAGGCCTACATGTCCCCGATTTCCGTGCAGGCGAACGAACATTCCAGCTTCTCACACAGGTTGCTGGTCGCGCTGGCCGCGGGGAGATGGAAGGCGAAGTTTTTGTGCAGACGTTCACCCCGTTCAGCCCGTCGATTCAATTTGCACGGCATCATGATTTCGAAGGGTTCATGGAGCAGGAAATGGAATTTCGGAAACGTTTCGACTATCCCCCATTTGGACGGATGGTGATGATCACCCTGCGCGGCGTCGTTCGCGAGAAAGTCGAGTTCTCTGCCCAAACTCTCTCTCGCAAACTCAAAAACTCGTCTCCCCAAGGTGTTTTGATCGGTGAAGGCGTGCCAGCACCATTGGAAAAGGCCAAAACCTACTACCGCTTTCAAGTCTCGCTGAGAGGCCCGTCTTCCCTCCAACTCTCGAGACTTATACGCAGCACGTTGGATGCGCTGCCGATGCCAGAAGATGTTTTTGTGGCTGTGGACGTGGATCCGCTGCACCTTATGTGATGTAAAGATGAAGGTTCATCCCGTTGTTTATTTTCTGTTTAAGACTCTGGTGGCTTTGACGCTGGCGCTGATTTTTATCGGTGTTCCCGCTGGAGTTTACTATCAACGCGTCCACGGCATCGGCTTTGGTGTGAAGGAAGCCCTTGAAAAGGCCCTGAGCAGCCCATTAATTGAAGTCAGCATCGCCCATCTTTCTCTGGATCCCTTCCTGGGCCTTGTTGCACGAGATCTCCGGATCAAAGAGCGCGTCAATGGTCACAACACGCTGGCATCTATCAACCGGCTTTCCGTTTCGCTGAATCTCGGTGAGCTCATGCTGAGGCGTTTTATTGTGGAAAGCCTCTCACTCCGGCAAGCCAACGCGTCCATTCCCATCCTGAAGTCACAC
>CANMQB010000014.1 GCA_947499885.1 Spartobacteria bacterium | reverse complement strand
GGGGAGTGCAGTACCCTGCGCCGAGAAGATAAAGCCACTTGGAGCTTGCGGGAGACCACCAGGTGAAGCCGTAAAACCAAAGGAGACAGTGCCGCTGGCGGGAATATCTTTATTCCAGGCAAAAGCCGATGCATTGAAGCGCGACGATGTGCCGTTGCGGCTCGCAACGCCGGCATTCCAGATCGATGCGATCTGTGGAGCCATCTCAAAAGAGAGGTTCCAATCCTTCAGGACCTGGGTGGTTTTATTTTTAATAGTGACGGCGCCTTCAAAACCGCTTTTCCAATCACTGGCCACTTTGTAGCTGACCGTAACCTCGGGAAAATCGACAGTCACATTTCCATTGTTTGGCGTTGGCGTTGGCGTTGGCGTTGGCGTTGGCGTTGGCGTTGCGTGATCGTGATCATGCCCATCATCTACGGGGGCTGGAGCGACGACTGGCAAAGGCACAGTGCCGTACTCAACGCCCCCGAAATCGAGATCGCTTGTGGAAAAGAAGACCTCTGCGGCGGGGTCGATGCGCTGCCAGATCACATAAAGCAAATGGCGACCGGTACGTTGGGGCAGCGCAAGCGTCATGTAGTAATTTGACCCGCTGAGGGAGGCCGTTTCCCCTCCCGAAATGAGCTCCAAATCCGACCAGCGGAGAGCCTGTGCGGGGTTGTATCCTTGGCGGGTTATGTAGGCCTTGAAGAAACTTGGTTCATGCGGAGTCGCCGCATAAAAGCGGCACACTCGCAGGCCGGGAACCACTTTTGTTGCAGGCCAGTCGGTGCGGGCAAGGTTGAGTCCCGCATATTTGTCACGGCCTGCGCCAGGCAATTTGCCGTCTGGGATTTTCGCCTGATAATTGTAATCAGGCACATTGAGACTGACCTCGTGCCAGTCATAAAAAGCTTGGGTTCCTGCGACCGCAACCGCCGCCTTTGCGGCAGCGCTTTGGGGTGCCATCGGATTTTCGAGGAAGACTTCGTAAGAGCGGCTTATGGGATCCGCCATCGAGCCATGACCAAACGCCGCGACGACAGGAAAAAGAATACTGCTGAGGAGTGGTATAAATTTTTTCATAATAGGGGAATTGTTAAGCAATCGGCCCATCTCGAAAGCATTCCACCGCGACTCGATGAATCCGGCGGGATACTCGATGAATCCGGCCGTTACGGACTTATACCACGTTGACCACTCCGCGTTTTGCCCTCAGCATATTCCCGTGTTCGATGCCGCCCGACAGCGACTTTTTCATCCACCCAGATTTTGGCTTATCAATAGCCTTGTGTGGTTTGGCATTGGAGTGATCGCCTTCTTGGCACGCCTTGTGATGCACCAAGACATCGTCCGGGCCCTCTTGCTTGCGCTGAGTGGATGCGGAGTCGGCTTCATTCTCTCGGGAATCCTGCGACATTTCTACCGCGCCAAGGGCTTTCAAGTCTCGCTCCGCAGCCTTTTTGCGATTCAAATTTTCACACTCACCTTATTCGCCTCTGCACTGCATGCCGGCGCGCTTCAGATTGCTATCAATCTGGCACACTGGCAGGCCCTTCCATACACCCCATGGGAGAGAATGTTTCTTCTCACGATCGCGCTCTGGACGCTCTATCTGGCGTGGTCGCTCGGATATTTTCTGGTTAAAGCCGAGCTGCATTCCCACAGCGAATCTCTGCGAACTGCCGAGGCCAGCGCCAATGCAAGAAAGACGGAACTCCAACTCCTCCGCTTCCAGCTCGACCCGCATTTCCTCTTCAACACGTTGAACGGTATCTCGTCAGAAATTCTTTCCCATCCCAATGCCGCCATCGACATGGTGGGCGAGCTCTCTTCCTATTTGCGTTACTCACTGGACCATCGCAGCCAGTTGATCACGCGCCTAGCGGTAGAACTCGATGCCACCAAAGCGTACCTGCGAATCCAGACCTGCCGATTTGGCGAGCGCCTGAGCACACACATCGAAACAACACCCGAAGCTCGGGAAATTCTTGTTCCCAGCTTCCTGCTGCAGCCGATGGTTGAAAATGCCTTCAAACATGGATTTGAACTGGCAGCTCCGCCTTGGCACCTAAACATCTTGGCAGAAGTACAAGGAGAGCAACTCCTCATTCAAATCCGGAATACCGGAGATCTTAGTATGCCGAACAACACGGAAGGTGTGGGCCTCGAAACGATCCGTCGCCGCCTAGAGATTCACTACCCAAGACGTCACTCCATGATTCTTCACAGTGCAGACGGGCAAGTTTTTGTGACATTGCGATTGGAGGGTCCTCCATGCTTCGCGTAGCTGTCATCGATGACGAAAATCTAGCCCGTCAAGGGCTCCGACAACTCCTCGGCGCTCATCCGGAGCTTGAACTCATCGGCGAAGCCGATTCCCATAGCTCCGCTCTCAAGCTGCTCCGTCGCGAAAGTCCCGATGCCATTTTTTTGGATATTCGCATGCCTGGCGGCACGGGCTTCGATTTGCTTCAGGCCTTAGACATCATGCCAAAAGTGGTCATGGTGACTGCCCACGCCGAGCACGCCAGTCAAGCATTCGACATTGAAGCGGTGGACTACTTGCTGAAGCCCGTGAGACCCGCCCGCTTTGCCCAAGCGGTGCGCCGCCTGCATGCCTCTTTCACCTCCGCCCTTGAGCCGCCGATCCACAGTCTTGAGGATCACATCTGCCTTCGCACGCCACAACGCACTGTCACCACTCCAATTCAAGACATTCTGCTCCTGCAGGCCGACGGCGACTTTACGCGGGTTTTCTTAAAAAGCTCGCCGCCCCTGATGATCTGCCACCCACTGCGATATTATGAGAAGATTTTACCCTCGCCTCCCTTCGTTCGCCTGGACCGCTCCCTCATTACGAATCTTCATACAACTCTCCGTTTGGACCGAAAATCTCGTGATCTGGCAACTCTCGTCATTGAGGGTGTTTCCGAGGAGATTCTGCTTGGCCGTACCGCCCAAAAACGCCTCCACGAATCCATTGCCATAGAGAGCCTGCCTGCGCATGGTAATCCGCTGCCGCGCAATACCACACCGCATTAATAAGCTCGCATCCCGAAAGAATTTCCACCACACGAGATTGCTGCCAACCCAATGCTCGCCCAGGAACCTCCATCACCAAGCAAAAGCCGTCGCTGGATTGTTATTCTACTTATCCTATTGGCATTAGCCGCGACCTGCGGAGGCGGCTACTGGGGTTATGGAAAATTTAAGGCCCGTCAGAGTCAACGCCTCGCGACTCTGGCCAAAGAATATCTTCAGCAAGGGAACGTGACCGAGGCGGCGATGAGCCTTGAGACCGCGCTGCGGCTGCAGCCCAAAAATGTCGAGGTACTACGTCTGCTGGCTCAGGTTCAGGGGGCAAGGGGCGATGGGGTGAAGTCGCTGGAGACTTGGCGCAAACTGGCGGATTGCGACGCCCTCACTCTTCAAGACCTGAGCCAGTATTCGGTGACGGCAGCCCGCGAGGGCGATTGGGCCTTGGCTGAGAGGCTCGCGAGTGCGGCCGCCGGCGGAGGAAACGCCGTGCTCGGTCACATGCTCCGATCAGATTTGCTCATTTCAAAAAACGATTTGCCAGGCGCCGAAGCCGAAATACGGATGGCCATCGAGACCGATACGACCGGCACGAGCCAGGCTGCTCTCGCGCGCTTCCTCCTCACCTACCGATTGAATGAAAAAACAGCTCCCGAAATTCTTGAGATCCTGCGAGTCCTATCCAAACGCTCGGATGCCATTGGCGTTGAGGCCGCGACTACAGCCATCACGCGCGGGTTGGTGCCACCTTCCGATCTGCCAAGCTGGATAGCCACGCTTCGCGAAAACCCGAAGTCCAACGGGCAGGCGCTTCTGCTCGCTGATAACATGGAGATTCAGACCAACCCTGCATCCAAGGCTTCTGTGCTGGAAAAAATGCTCCAGCGTATGCAAGGCGCGTCGCTGGAAGATCGCTCGGCGGGGGCGAAGTTTCTCATTCTCATGGACGAGCCCAAGCAAGCGGCTGCCCTTCTCACAAGGGATGAGGCTCTGAAGCAGCGCGAAGTTCTGTCCCTTTGGTTGCAGGCGCAATCGCTCTCACAAAACTGGCCAGCCATCCTGGATGCTCTCGCCCAGCCAAATCTCCCGCTGCCCGAGTTTTTGAAGAAACTTTTTTGGGGGCGTGCCCTCGTGATGTCGGGGCAAGTGGACGAGGGGCGTGCGCTCTATTCCGAAGGCCTCCAGATGGCATCGGCGGACCGTTCGGAATTCCTTGAGGCACTCGCCTACATCAACCTCGTCGGCGAAGACCAACGGTTTGATCAAGGCCTGCAACAAGTCCTCTCAAATTCCGACACGGCCAAAGATTCCTTCATCAAACTTCTGCCCTCGGTTCTCATGCGCCGAGATGCAGCGCGCACCCACCGAGCCTACGAGATCGCGGCCGCCACTTCGCCGGACATGGCCAACGACCTCACGCTTCAAAACGACCTGAATTTCCTCGGCCTCCTTCTGAACCTGCCGGTGGATCACAAAAAGGTGGCCTCCCTCTGCGAAGCGAACCCACGCGACTTTGCCATTCGTGTGACCCAGGCCTTCTCCCTCCTGAAAGCAGGCAAAAATAAAGAAGCTCTCACCTTGCTGGAAAATTGTGAGCCCGACGTCCACGTCACCTCTCTCACGCCCTCGCACAAAGCCCTCCTGGCCGCAGCCTTTGCCGCCAACGATCGTCGCAATGACGCCCGCAACGTCATGTCACTCCTCGCTCCTCAGCAACTCTCCATTCAGGAAATCCAATTCTTGCAGACCTACCTGAACGAAGCCAAGCCATCGCCCACACCCGCTGAGTCGCCTGCAGAGAAGAAGAAAAAACAGACACCGAAAAAGAAATGAGCGGCAATTTTCAGCGTCCACCCCAAAGATGACCAACCCCACAACCGACCACCGAAGCGGACGTCCCCTCACGCCGACCCTCTTCTTGCTAATCGCCTTGGCAGGATTTGGACCGCTCCTGGCCCAGTTTTTTTACAACTTGTGGCAGTATGATACCTACCAATTTTTCCCGCTGGCACTAGCAGGCTCGATTTTGCTGGCTTTGCGAGGGCTTGGAGAAGCGGATCGTCCGCTGCATCCAGGCTCGCGTTGGGTCCGCCTCCCCTTGGTTCTTGCTGTGCTGGTCGTGCTCACCGCAGCATCCATTTTGTGGTCACCTTGGCTCGGTGCGGCGGCGTTCCTTCTGGCATTGCTTACTACAGCGTGGTGGTTCGGAGGGTGGCGTCTTGTGAAATCGATCTTCCCCGCATGGCTTGTGCTGCTCTCGGTTCTCCCGCCTCCGCTCAAGCTCGACGCCCGCTTTGCGCTACTCCTCCAAGAATGGGCGACAACTGGCAGCAGCCAGGTCCTTGGCCTGCTGGGCATCCCCCATTTACTCACCGGCACGATCATCGAAATCCCCGGCCAGCGGCTGCTCGTGGAAGAAGCCTGCAGCGGCATCAACTCCGTGCTCTTCATGACATCCGCCTGCGTTTTCTACGCCATGTGGCAGCGGCGCTCGTTCTTCTTTCTTGTCACACTCTATGCCCTCACGATCGTCTGCGTACTGGCCGGCAACCTCGTGCGCATCACCTCGGGCGCGTGGTTTTTATTCCACCTCCAAATCGATCTTTTTACGGGTTGGAAACATGAGGCTCTCGGATTGGTGCTCACAGCCACTTACTTGGGATTCATTGTTCTCACGGATGCGATCCTCTCAAAGTTCCTCTCTCGCGGAAAATTTCTGCTGAACAAGACAGAGATCAAAAAAAATACCGAACCCCTCCTCGACGGGTTTTTTTACCAAGGCAGCCTCCGCCTTGTCACCGTGCTCCTAGTCATCCTAGGGGCGCTGCAACTCGGTCGCGGATGGGATTTCCATTTCCGCCAGGAGGGTGCCAGGCGCGTGAGTCGGGCATGGATGGATGGCTCCGCCAAATTCACTCTTCCGCCGGAAATCAACGGCTGGCGGCTTGTCTCGGAAACCATGCCCGTGCCAAAGCGTGCGGCTTTTGAGGACGGTATCTTCTCCCACATCTGGCAATTCCAAAAAGGCGCGACGCTTGCGACCGTCTCGTTTGATTATCCGTTCTTCGGCTACCACGACGTCACGGTCTGCTACCGCGCCGCAGGCTGGGTCATCGCAGACACCAAGCTCCAACCCTCCTCCACCGGGAATGCCATGATTCCCTGCATGGAGGTCGTCATGCAGCGCGAAGGCGGGCTGAAGGCCGATCTCCTCTACAGCACGGTGGATGAAACCGGCTCGTGGCTCGAAGACTCTGGAAAGCGCTCCGCCTACGACTCCGAAGGCGATGCCCTAGCAGATGGCGGACTCGGCGAACGCATCACCCATCGCCTGCGCAAATTGCCCTATGCCAATGAAGCCTACGACGAGGCGATCAACTACCGCATCCAAATCCTCGCCGCAGCCCGCGGTGGACTCAGCCGCGCCCAACGCGTGGAACTCGAGGATCTCTTCCACCAAGCACGCACGCTCATCGCCGATCAATTCATCACGCCAAGGGCAACCCCCACACCCACCCCTCGGGCCATCCCAAACTACGAGCCGGTTCCGAATAGCGCCACCGATTCCACCACCAAAGCGATCGAAGAAGCCAAAAAATCCGCCTTGGAAATTCGCGACTCCAGCTCCGATGCCACTCAGAAAGCAATTCAAAGTGCCATTCGCGACGCTCAGGAATCCCCTACACCCAATGCCACACCCGTAAGGTAAAATATCCGCTTTCCCTCGATACTTTGCTTCAATCCCACTCATGCGAATCGCGATATCCGGATCCCACTCGTTAGGAAAATCAACCATCGTCAACGAATGGGTTGCCAGCCACCCCCACTTCCAACGCGAAGAGGAACCCTACCGCGCCCTTGGGCTCTACGGGCCCTATGAAATCCTCTTCCGCGACGCCTCCACAAAATTACACAACGGCATCCAGATGTACTACAACATCGGCAGGGTTTACCGCTATTGCCACTTCACCGACAACGTCATTTTTGATCGATCTCCGGTGGACTACATCGCGTATTCCCAATTCACAGCCACGCAAGGCACCACGGACATCAACGACGCGTTTGTGGAGTCGATGGTCCCCGCCGTGAAAGAATCTCTCGGGCATCTCGACATCTTGGCATTTGTACCAAAATCCGAAGCCTGGCCGGTGGAGATGGAGAACGATGGCATCAGGCCCGTAGATCATGCCTATCGCGATGCGGTGGATGCCATCTTCAAACAAATTTACCGCGAGGGTCGCTTCGATGTTTTGCCAAAAAAAAATGGCCCGCATGTTGTAGAGTTGTGGGGCTCGAGGGAACAGCGATTGGCCCAATTGCAGGCGGCGATCGACGAGGTGCCTGCGCGCAAGGTCCGCACACTATGAAAAATGGACTCACCGCTGAGATGCAGAGCGGGCCCGCAGCCGAGCTGTATCGCCAACTTGTTCCGGGCGTTCCGATGCGAGACCGCTGGGTGGCTGAAATTCGGGCACTCTGGGGCAGACCCGACCACCCCAGCCTCGCCGACTTCCCCGAAGTCGAGGTCTCCGAACACAGCCTGCCCTCGCTCGATTCCGAGATTTCCGTGCCGGTCACGCTTTTCACTCCACCGGAAGCTTCGATGAAGGCTTTTCTCTACCTGCACGGAGGCGGCTGGATCGCGCCCGCATCGGGCAAGCACTTGGGCTGGGCAAAACGCATAGCCGCCTTGTCCGGACACACCGTCGTAGCCGTGCACTACAGATTGGCCCCGGAAGAGAGATTCCCCTGCGCGCTCCACGATGCCATCGGCGTTTTCCGCGCCATGAAAAAAATGTTCCCCGGCGAGATCACCGTTGGCGGAGACTCCGCAGGAGCCAATTTGGCTGCCGCACTCTGGTTTTTCTGCCGGGAAAATCACGACCCGCTTCCAGACAAATTGATGCTCATTTGCGGCGTGTTGGATCTCGAGCTGGAGAAACACGCATCCATGATGCGCTTGGGAAAAGATCATCCCTACAATGGCCTCGAGCTTCTGGCTTTTCAGCGCGCCATCTACGCCCCCGAGCAGGCCTTGTGGTCGCATCCACTCGCCAGTCCCGCTCACGGCGATCTGAGCAGCCTCCCGCAAACCCTCGTCATCGTAGGCGAAGACGACACGCTCTGTGATGACGGCGTCGATTTTGCCACGCGCGCCCGCTCGGCAGGCGCCCCCGTGCAACTTCACATCGGCCAGAAAATGCCCCACGGCTTCGCCATGCAACACCACCTCGTCCCAGAAGCCGCCGCCGCCGCCGAATTGGCCATCCTCCAGTTTCTAAATTCCCCAACAGCATAAGAACCCAACCATCCCCAACTGGAGGGCCGACCTCCGTGTGGGCCGTTATTTTCCCGCGCGCCAGCGCAGGGCGGATTTTTCAAGAATGGGGCGAGGCTCAGCCTCGCAAAAATCGGACGACACAGCGGTCGTCCCTCCAGTATCCCAACGAACGCGGCGCGGAAGCGCCTATCGAAAACCTTGGAGGGCGATGCTCCGTCGGCGCCCACTTTTCCCGCGTGACAGCGCGGCCTTGTCGGCTGGGATGAGGCGGGCCTTCGCCCCGCAAAAATCGGACGACACGGAGGTCGTCCCTCCAGTATCCCAACGAACGCGGCGCGGAGGCGCCTATCGAAAACCTTGGAGGGCGATGCTCCGTCGGCGCCCACTTTTCCCGCGTGCCAGCGCGGCCTTGTCGGCCGGATGGGGGGCGGGGCTTCGACCCGCATAAGTCGGACGACACGGCGGTCGTCCCTCCAAGGCCACCGCCTCCTCCGGTCTGCCAGCTCTCCGGCTCCGCCTCCAAGCACGGCATCCCTTCGGCTCCTTCATCCTTCAGACTTCCTCTTGAGCTCCGGAAGACTAATTTCCCGAACTGCGGGCCAGACGGAAGCCGATGTTGTCGAGGCGGTAGGCCGGGTTGTAGTCGCGGGCGCGGCGGGCGACAGTGCAGTAGCCCGCATTGTAGTCCCAGCTGCCGCCGCGGAAGCGACGGGAGGATGAATATACAACATCCTCGCACCACTCAAAAATATTCCCGCTCATATCGTAGATTCCAAGCTCATTCGCCGCTTTCGTTCCCACCGCATTGGATCCGTTGCCGCTGTTACTATTAAACCATGCCACTGCATTTACATCATTACTTCCGCTGTAAGTGTAGCCTTGGCTCGACGTTCCCCCGCGCGCTGCCCACTCCCACTCCTTCTCAGTCGGCAACCGATACCCATTTGCCTCGCTGTTCACCGTCGGAATACTCTGCCCAGTCTTATAAGTCGCTCCGCTTACCTGATACACCGGCGCCAACCCTTCCTTTTCGCTCCTCGCATTCATCCACTTCACCACATCATACCAACTCACATTGATGACCGGAAAATTGTCGGCACTGCCAGACGGATAAGTATCGCCCACTCCAGCCAAATCGCTGTAGCCGTTCGTAACGGCCCAAGCGCGCACTTCTTTCCACTCGCCCCATGTCACTTCGTATTTTCCAATCACGAAGGTGCCCACATTTTGTCCTGCAAGCCCTGAAGACTGCGGAAGCGTGCCGCCTTGGACTGATACCGTATCCGCGGCAACGGGCGTTGGCGTTGGCGTTGGCGTTGGCGTTGGCGTTGGCGTTGGCGTTGGCGTTGGCGTCGGCGTCGGCGTCGGCGTCGGCGTCGGTGTCGGCGTCGGTGTCGGTGTCGGTGTCGGTGTTGGCTCAGGCGTTGGCTCAGGCGTTGGCTCAGGCGTTGGCTCAGGCGTTGGCTCAGGCGTTGGCTCAGGCGTTGGCGTTGGCTCGGGCGCTAGGTTGGAAACGCTACGGGCCAGACGGAAGCCGAGGTAGTAGTTGCGGTGGTCCGGGTCGTAGGAGTCGCGGATGGCGACAGCGCAGTAGTCCACATAGTAGTCCCAGCTGCCGCCGCGGATGCGGCGGTAGGGGGGATTTGGATCGTTAACATCCCAGCACCACTCCCACACATTCCCGGTCATGTCGTGGATCGCCAATTCATTCGCCGCCTTAGTTCCAACTGCTTTAGTTCCTCCGGCAGCGTTATTCGCATACCACGCCACCGCGTTCACATCATTGCTCCCGCTGTAGGTATATCCTTGGCTGCTCACTCCTCCTCGCGCCGCCCACTCCCACTCAGCATCCGTCGGAATCCGGTATCCATTCGCACTGCTATTGAGAGTCGGCACGCTCTGCCCTGTTTTGTAGACCGCTCCACCCAGCTCATATGAAGGAGTGAGGCCCTCTTTCTCACTCTTCGCATTGCACCACTTCACCACATCATACCAACTCACAGACGAAACGGGATTTTGATTACTGGAACCACCACCGACTCCCGATAAGTCATATCCCTTCGATATACTCCAACCCACCACATCCAGCCACTCACCATAGGTGACCTCATATTTACCGATTTGAAATGTCGCCACATTTGTCCCTGCCAAACCTGAATCTTGAGGCAGAGCACCTCCCTGCACTGTAATCATTGCCGGAGAGAAATTTCTCGTCATCAATCCAGCGCTCACCAACACATCAATCGCCGCCTGAGCATCCGCACTTGTTTCGCTCTCCTTTGCCTTCAGCGCATACGGCACCGCCAGCAAACGCGTGCGGGTGGTCTCCTCGGTGCCGTTGACTGTGAGGGCAAGGTAGTCTTGGCCACTCAGGGCAAAGACGATGCCGTTTCCGCTGGCGCCGAATTGGAAGCTGTAGGTGCCATTGGCCACCGCCACTGTGCCGATTGTTTCCGAGTAGGTCAGGTTGCCACCGGTTGCAGCATCGTAAAGGCTTACGACCATCGTGCGGTTGCCGGCCACGGCATTTCCTGAGCCGTCGGTGAGGCGGCCTTGGTAGTTGATGAGGCCGGGAACCTGCGCAGCGAGAGGCAGAGCGGTGAGGAGGAGGGCGGCGAGTGGGAAAAGTCGGACCTGACGGAGCAGGTCCCTCCAGAGGTTGTGGGCTGTTTTCATGGCGGTGGTTTTAGTTCGTTGGGATCAGGATTTCGATTTTCAGAAAGTAGCGTGGCGATTGGCTCAGGAGGTATTCCCACGCGGTGGTCGAGCCGTCGCCCGAGATCGTCTCGTGGGCAGTCCATGTGCCTTGCAAATTGGAAGTGCCCCACACGCGGTAGTTTCGGCCTGAGACGGTCGGCACGGTGAGGATGAGCTTGCCGGACTCCACGCGCGAGGAGGGCCGAAAAACGGAAGTCCCACTGCGCGGATCGGTGCCTGCGAGATACTCCATGAGGTTTGTGGTGCCGTCGCCGTCGCCATCCGCACTGGCGCTGGTTCCTGTGGTTCCAAAGTGTTGCGTCTCCCACGCATCGGGCAGGCCATTTGCATCGGCATCGGATCCGGCAGGAATCTCTGGATAGAGAATCTCAATGAGTCCCGTTGCGCTTGCGCTCGTATCGAAACCGCCGCCGATCGAGGAGTGGTTGGCTCCACCAGCGAGCGATGCCACCCCGCCGCCAGAGTCAATGGACGCCACAAGAAGACCGCTAAATGCGGCGGAGGCGATGAGAAAAATTCGAAGTGCGGGGAACATTGGCACGTATCCTTCTAGAAATAGGGAACTTAGTCAATGCTGGAGGGCGCTGCTCCGTCGGCGCCGTAGTTTTCCCGCGCGCCAGCGCAGGGCGGATTTTTCAAGAATGGGGCGAGGCTTAACATCGCGAAAATCGGACGACACAGCGGTCGTCCCTCCAAGAGAACTTCTTCCTTCTACCTTCATCCTTCAGACTTTTCCTCGGTGGATGCTATCGTGGTCGCACTTGCTTATTGCGAAGAGTGACCGGGGTGGCGGAGTTGCGTGGTGAGGCGTAGTTCCAGCCGAAATCGAGAGCATTCTGGTTCGTATCGGTCGCTCCGGCATCGGCTCGGAAGATGGCATAGTAGCGGTCGGGCGAAATGGCAGGCGCGGTGCCTTCGTAGGCATTGACGGAGCCATAGCCGACAAAGTCTTGAAGCGTTGCCAAGCCGGCGGGAGAAGAAACCGCAAGCGGCGTGATGGTTTTCATGAGGGCCACTTTACCCTGCAGTACAGCAAGGTCGTATGATCCCGAGGCGTCGGATTTTGGGAGATTATAAGAAAAAGACCCACCCGCAAGGGCCACCAAGTAGTACCCCCTGGCTGGGATCGTGCCTTTCAGCGAAACAACCGTCCATCGCGAACCGGATCCACCAGTGAGCTGCAGCGACCAGCCGTCCAAGGCAGCTGGTATGGTCGATGGATTATGGAGCTCGACGTAGTCATTGCTGCAATCCGACCACCAGCGACCTCCGCCAGCGTAGATTTGGCTTATCAAAACCCGCGCGGCTGGCGATGTGACTGTGAAGACCCCAGGACTCGTTGCATTGGCCGTGGCGGTTGAAACTCTCACGGATCCCGTCGTGGCGCCCAGCGGCACTGTGGCACTGAGCTGTGTGGCGGAGATGAGTTTCCAGACGGAGGCGGCGATGCCATTGAATTGAACTCCCGTGACCGCCGAGAGGTTCGTTCCATTGATAACGATGCTTGTTCCGACTGAACCGCTGGCTGGCGCGATGGAAGCAATTGTCGGTGCAGGTAGCGGAGCCACAACGACAACCGTGACCGCAGAGGAATTTCCCACGGCGCCTTGGCTGTCGGTGCCGCGTGCGATGAGCGAGTAATTGCCAGCGGCGGCGGGCTTCCACACGAGCGAATACGGAGCGGTGGTATCCACACCGAGCAAGGTGGAGCCGCTAAAAAATTCCACTTTCGAAATGATCCCTGCCGCACCAGTGGCTGTGAGATCCGAAGCTGTGGCAGCCAAGGTGGTCTGGGACCCTAAGCTCAGGCTGGTCCCGCTGGCCGGAGAGGTGAAGCGGACCGTAGGCGCAGGATTTATGGGCGCTGGGGTGGGGCTCGGGGTAGGCGTGGGCGTTGGAGAGGGGTTCGGCGCTGTTGTTGAAGAAACACCTGTCACAACCAGTGAATAAGGTTGGCTATTCGTGGTGAGCAAGCCCGCCATGGAAACCGTGACGGTGTAAGCTCCAGCGCGGTTCGGGGCGGCAATGAGAACTTGCTCGGTATTGTCCACCTTGTTTTTGCCTGTGGTGGCTGCAGCCGACATGGCGGCATTCGTCCACACGCCCACAAACGGCATGATGTACGGCATGTAAACAGTTAGCCCATCGGGGCCAGTGACCTTGAGATCCAAGTCATGCATGAGATTCGGCGTGCGGCTGTCTGCGGCCGTCTGAGCAGCGCCAGCGGGGTCGGTCCAGCAAAGTGTGGCGCGAATCGGGCTCACTCCATCCCATGTGAATGTCGTGGTGACACTCTTGACCGACGCGGTGAGGGAATTTTCTAAAATCCTCGGCGCAGCAGGATTCGCTTTTTGGGCGAGAATGATGTCCGCCGTGCTTTTCGCGTTGATCAGCCCCCAGCCAAATTTGTAGTCGGGGCCTGGATTCCCGAGGTCGTCGGCGGTGTGGATGAGAAGAGCCTTGAGCAAGCTGGCGCGAGGGCGCTGACCGAATGTGGTCGCGTACAATTGCTGGATGAGAGCCGCGGAGCCGATGGCATTCGGTGTGGCCATGCTTGTGCCGCTGTAGGCGGCATAGGTGGAATCGCTTCCGCCCGTGCTCGAGTACACGGTCACACCATTGGCAACGAGGTCGGGTTTGATGCGCCCGTCATCACATGGCCCCCAGCTCGAGAAGCTGCTCATGGCACCGGATGCCGGCGCGCGCACGCCAGCCACCACGGCATCGTTCACTGCGCCAATAGTGAGGATATTTTTGGCTAGGGAGTTGAACGTGATGGATTGATAGCCGCCCAGCGCAGTGAGGGATCCCTGTTCATTTCCGGCTGCCCAAAATGGCAGGTAATAGGGTAATGCCCATGCGAGAGCATCCAACGTTCGCGCCTCGCTCTCGTAGCGCCCCATGTCGGCAGTTGCAGCACCATAACCATACGAGTGGTTCGACAGCGGCACAGCCGTGAGAGCGGTGGCCGTTGCAGCTCCACTCGCTGTCATTTCGGCGTAGTCATTATTCCAATCATAGGAATCGATCGCAGACTTGGTGGCCATACCCTTGGCATTGGCATCAACTCCAGCGGATCCAATCGTACCAGCGACATGAGTCGCATGGTCGTCCAATGCCGCCGTGGCATTTTTTTTGGTCACTCGGCCGGTGAGTTCGCGGTGGGTGTCGCGGATCGACCCGGCATCCCACACGCCCACCTTCACGTTGGTCCCATCAAGCCCGTAGGGCGCGGCTTGAAGAAGGTTCGCGCCAGTGGAAATCCCTGCATTCTTGTTGTTCGTCGTGCGGTAGAGCGGTTGGTCGCCACGGAAATCATGCAGAATGGAAACCTTGCCGCCCAATTCATCAATACGCACCGGCACTCCCAGCTGGTCGGCTTTATCCAACACGGCGTCCATGCGGGATTCCTCGATCTGCGTCATCTGAGCCACGATATTGGCGCGAGCCTCCGGGTCGCTCATGTCAGCAGTCTGCAGGAGTTGCACGACCTCGCTGGCTGGCGATAACGACGGCGTGCTCGCGAAGCCGGCATCTTGAGACTGCGCCTGCGGAGATACTGACCTGTTCTTCTGCGAGGCCTTCTTGCGAGGCTCATCCGAATCCAGCAATGGGTCCGAAGCCAGCGCCGGCGAGGGTGTTTGCACGTTGGCAGGGCTCGATTGAGCCACTGACGCGGAGGCTTCAGCTTGCGGAGAATGCGGTGACGGCTTGCTGGGCTTCGCTTCGGATGGAATTCCGATTTCAGCCGCAAGTGGAGTTTTGACAGATGGAGTGCGCTCCCGGTTGGAGGTCTGATTGGCACAAAAGATGCCGATCGAAGCAATGCAGGCAACGCCCAGACAAGTAATGATTGTTTTTTTCATTGTTCTAAGGGTTTGGGGAAAGCCGAGCATCAGTCATGCCAAGGACAACCGACAATCACGCTGGGAAAAAGCTAACCCTGCTCACCCCCGAAAGGCAAGCGCCAAGAGATCGAGGAGGCCAAACTATTAGATTTCGAATTTGGCGGGCCATCTGAGACGCACTGAAGACAGAAGAACACAAGGAATTTTATAAAACAATTCCGAGTATAAAAATTCTGCCAGTTACTTATTGAGCAAATTTGTAGTTTTGCTATTTTTCCGACCCAAATGATTCTTTCGACTTCGTCAGTTAAAAAATTTCTAACTTTATTAAGCTTTGTGAGTGTTACGTTTTCGTCACAAGCATTAGCAGCCCAAAAAAAGCCGAATATCCTCATAATCTGGGGAGATGACATCGGGCAGTTCAATATCAGTGCAATGAATCGTGGAATGATGGGCTACAAAACCCCAAACATTGATAGCATTGCCACCGAAGGCGCCATCTTCACCGACTGGTATGGGCAGCAATCCTGCACCGCTGGACGCGCCGCCTTCATCACAGGCCAATCCCCGATCCGCACCGGCCTCACGAAAGTAGGTCTGCCAGGCACTCCAGAAGGAATGAAAAAGGAAGACCCCACCATTGCCACCTTCCTCAAGGCGAGTGGCTATGTAACTGGCCAGTTTGGAAAAAACCATCTTGGCGATCGAGACGACATGTTGCCAACAAGTCACGGCTTTGATGAATTTTTCGGCAATCTTTACCATCTCAACGCGGAAGAGGAGCCCGAAAATGCGGACTATCCAACGAACCCCGAATTTAAAAAGAAATTTGGCCCGCGCGGCGTGATTCACAGCTTCGCTGGCGGAAAAATCAAAGATACCGGTCCCCTTACCAAGAAGCGCATGGAGACAATCGACGAGGAAGTCACCGAGAAGGCCCTCGATTTCATGCAGCGTGCAGCAAAAGAGGATAAGCCTTTTTTTCTTTGGTGGAACTCAACGCGCATGCACATTTTTACGCATCTCAAGAAAGAATCCGATGGTAAGACCGGCCTCGGAATTTATGCCGACGGCATGGTCGAGCACGACGCCCAAGTCGGGCAGTTGCTCGCAAAGCTCAAGGAACTCGGACTCGATGAAAATACAATCGTCATGTATTCGACTGACAACGGAGCCGAGGCGTTCACTTGGCCTGACGGTGGCACGACTATGTTCCGCGGCGAGAAAAATACGCAATGGGAGGGCGGCTACCGCGTGCCCACTTTTATTCGCTGGCCTGGCGTGATCAAGCCCGGAGCGGTGATCAACGACATCGGCGCCCATGAGGATATGTTACCCACACTTCTGGCAGCTGCAGGAGATACTAAAGTAAAAGAAAATCTCCTCAAAGGAGTGAAACTCGGAGATACCACTTACAAAGTGCACCTCGATGGCTACAACCTCCTGCCCACGCTTAAGGGAGAGGCAGCTTGGCCTCGCAAGGAGTTCATCTATTGGACAGATGATGGCAGTGTAGCCGCTCTTCGTTATGACAATTGGAAGATCACCTTCCTGAAGCAAAATGCCCACGGCATGGAGGTCTGGCTCCAGCCATTCGAAGTCCTTCGCGCACCGATGGTCACTAATCTCCGCATGGATCCCTTCGAGCTCGCTCCCGACATCGGCATGGGCTACCAGCGCTGGTATTTGGATCATATGTTTGTGATCGCTCCCGCCGCCAACTACGTCGGCACTTGGTTACAGAGCTTCCGTGAATTTCCTCCTCGCCAAAAGCCAGGCAGCTTCAATCTCGACCGCGTGATGGAGTCGGTAACGAATGTTAATCAGTAGCAAACATCTCACCATAAGAATATAAACACGTGAATTACTATATACTAGCCCAGTCCACCCCAGTGATACCTGCCGTATCCGAGACACTCAGCCAAGGGCAAACCATGCTCCACTTCGCCGTCACGTGGGTGGCTGAAAACGGCCTCCGTTTGGCCACATCCGCGCTCAGCGCGATTGTGATTTACATTGTGGGCACGTGGCTTGCTGGCGTCATTCGCTCACTAGTTTTATCCACGCTCAACAAGCGCGGGTTGGACCACACGTTCACGTCCTATCTGGCGAATATCCTGCACAGTCTCATCATCCTCCTGGTCGTGATCACCGCACTGGGGCAACTGGGAATTCCGACCGCACAGTTTGCTGCATTGATTGCCGCTGCAGGCTTGGCCATCGGCTTGGCACTCCAAGGCAACTTGGCAAACTTCGCTTCCGGCTTTCTCCTCGTTTTCTTTCGCCCCTTCAAACGGGGTGACTACCTCACGGCAGGCGGCGCCGAAGGCATAGTGGAAGAAATCGGCATTTTCACCACGACCCTAGTCAGCTTGGACAACAAAAAAATCGTTGTTCCCAACTCGGCGATCACCGGCGGCAATATCACCAACTTCAGTGCAAACCCAGATCGCCTCGTCATTGTGCCTTGTACGGTCGCCGGATCAAACCCCGCAGAAAAAGTGCGCGCCAGCCTCCTGCGCGCCGCCGCGGGAAACCCGCATGTCAACTCGCAGCCGGCTCCCGTAGCCGTCCTCACAAACCTGGGTGAAAACAAATTCACCATGGAACTCCGAGTTTGGTGCACCGCTTCAAAATACTGGGATACGCAATTTTCTTTGAATGAAGCCGTCAAGGCCGCTCTCGAACTGGATGGCATCAGCGGACTACTTCCCTCAATGAGAATCGTCCAAGGATAGCCATCACCAGGCAAAACGTGATTTTACGCTGGTGGGAAAAAGAATATTTTCTGCAATCTTGAGGCCACTATGACAATGCGCGTTCTTTTTTTCGCAGTGGCAGTCTCGTTGTCAGCGCTCTTAGCACAGGCGGAGTGGACAGCAGGAAATTACGACCCGCTTCAACCCGTTTCCTCGGCAGATTTTTCTCCGACGTCTTTACTCTCTAGCGCGCTTTACAGCGTAGAGCCATTGGCGCAACCGGATGGACAGCACGTCACGTTTATCCTGCAAACCCCCAATGGTGCCGAATCCGTCACTGGCAGGCAATGCCTCGGGATTCGCACCAGCGAGATCAAAGCCATTGCAGCACTCGATGAGATTGATAATTCCGAGGAATTTGGAAAAGCACTGGTGAAGGCAGGAGCCGAAAAAGTCGAAAGCGTGAAGGATGCGGTGAAAGATCCTCTCGGCACCGCGCAGCGCCTGCCACAAGGCGCCTCGCGTTTGTTGGGCCGTGTCGCCACAGCAGTCAAAAACACCGCCGAAGGGAAATCCAATCCGCGCTCCGGTGTGGAAACTGCGCTCGGTGTATCCCGCAAAAAAGCCGAACTCGCACTGCAACTCGGCGTGAGCCCCTACACGCACGACGCCGTTTTACAAAGCAAGCTGGACGCCACCGCACGCGCCATGGCGGGAGGCGCGCTCGTCGTGAACCTCTCCGGCTTGGTTGTGAGCGGCGGGGTGGGGACAGCCATCTCGGTGGTGAACGTGAATCAAACCCTCCAGCGAACCCTCATCGAATCGAGTCCGGAAGAAATGATGGTGAAAAACCGCTCCGCTTTAGCTGCCTTGGGAGCAAGCCCCAGCGCGATCGAGGGCTTTCTCGGAAATCCCTCTCTCTCGCCATGGCAAAAGAGCCTCATCACAGCGGACCTCAAAGATATAGGCCAAAATCCGGATGCATTTCTTGGCATCGCCAAAATGGCCTCGACTCCAGAAGCCGCCGTGGACCTCTTGCAGGTAGCCCGTCTTTTACACCAGCACCACCAAGAAGCATCACCGCTTGTTTCCCTGCGCGAAGAAAATGGCGTATTCGCTGCGCTCGATACCGAAGGATTGCTGCTCGCCCCAGTGGCCGGCGATCTCATTCTTTGGACACCTCCGCAAGAGTCACGGGCCGATACCCTCGTTGTCATGGCCAAAGCAGATACCCAGGTGAAATCGCTTACGCTGAAAAGTGATGGCCTCATCTCCGCGCGGGCGGTGGATGAACTCGCCAAAAAAGGAATCCTCACCATGCCTCAAGCCCTCGGCCCGATCCCCTAATGCCAGCGTGCTGCCGCCGGTGGACACCAAACGCGGGCATGCTATGTTGCCCCTCTTGAAATGCTATCCCCTCATCCTACTGCTCGCGTGCTCTCTCCTGGTCGCTTGTCAACTCGCCCCCACTCCAAGTGGTATGGTCTTAATACCCGGCGGGGAATTCACGATGGGCTCGGACGCGCCAGGTGCATACCCAAATGAACGCCCAGCGCACCGCGTAAAGGTTGCCCCTTTTTTCATCGACACCCACGACGTCACGAATGCCGACTTTGCAGCGTTTGTGAAAGCCACCGGCTATGTCACCATCGCCGAGCGCCCGGTGGACTGGGAGGAAATGAAAACCCAAGTCCCGCCGGGCACTCCGAAGCCGCCTGCTGATGTCCTTGCACCGGGTTCACTCGTCTTTCGTCAAACCAAGGGGCCTGTGGATTTGAGGGACATGTCGGCGTGGTGGCATTGGACAAATGGCGCCTCGTGGTTGCATCCCGATGGTCCCGGCAGCACGATCGCCGGCAAAGAGAATCATCCCGTGGTGCAAATCGCTTGGAAAGATGCCAACGCCTACGCAGCCTGGGCAGGCAAACGTCTTCCCACCGAAGCCGAATGGGAATTTGCGGCCGCCGGAGGCAAATCAGGAAACCGCTACCCTTGGGGCAACGAAGAGCGCCCCGCCGGGAAGTTCATGCTGAATCGTTGGACGGGTCACTTTCCCGATCTCAACGATGAGCTCGACCGCTTCGCAGGCACGTCTCCAGTCGGGTCCTTTCCAGCAAACGGCTATGGGCTCTACGACATGGGCGGAAATGTGTGGAACTGGTGCAGCGATATTTACCGCGCCGATACTTTTGCCGAGAGAACCACGAGCCAAGGCGTGTGTTGTGACCCCAGCGGCCCCACATCGCCTCTAGGGGAAAAAATGATGCCCGGCGATCCTTCGCCGCCAGATGTCCCAGGAATCGAACGCCGCGTCATCAAAGGCGGATCGTTTCTTTGCCATCCCGACTACTGCGAGAGCTACCGCATCACGGCCCGTAGAGGCTCGCCTCCGGACACAGGCACCAGCCATGTGGGCTTCCGCTGCGCGAAGGATGCGGCACCCGCCAAGTAGCGTCCGCTTCACTTCAAGCTAAAATCGGCGGCAGGAACAATGCGCAGATTTTACAGATTAAATTGGTTATGGATCAAATACAGCTTCACCACAACTCACCCACAGGGTGAATGCCTGCCCCTCTGCTATGCCTTGGTAATCTGTGCTTATCTGTGAAATCTGTGTTTCAAATGCTTTTTCTAGTTTTAACGATGTTTAATGCGATGGAACGATTGAACTAAACCGGATTACAGCAGTGGAAGGAATCACCGACAAATATGAACTTTAAAAAGTGCTATATGGCTGTAAAATGAAGCGAAGGAGTTATCGGTTATTCCACGCTTGATTTAGCATTATTTTTCTGCAATAGAATAGATTGTCATCTCTGGTTTTTTCATAAAACCTTCTGAAATGCGATAAATTTTTACGCCATCTGTAATTGTGAGTGCTCCGTCAACGCCGAGATTGTACTCGTGAGAGTAATTTTCTTTAATATCTTTCCATGGTGTTGTTTTGTATGAAAAGCCATATTGTAAACTACCGCCTAATCGCTCAACTTCACGCTTTTTGTATGTTTTAGATACAGTTACGCTCAGTAAAGATGAATCTAAATCATTGAATTTAATTTCAACAGAATCAAGTTGCTTCTGAATTTCCAATTGAGGACCAGTTGATATTGGTGAACTTGATTCATTGTCTGATTCTTTTACCAATTCAAAGCCATCGGATTTAGGTGCTTCTAGGCTTCCTAAAAGAGCGTATTGTCCTTTAGTTAATAAGCGCGCGTAGTTCGACGGGCTAATAATTAATTCGTTCGGATCTTCAAAAGAAAGGCCTTGAAAACTGCGACGATCTTTTTTGAAAGGTGTTAGAATAATATCGCCCTTTTTTAAGTCGATTGCAGACTTTTCTTTTTTCAGGGTATATCTTGTTTTCTGTTTATTAACAACTTGCTCCCATGTTATCGACGCTGTTTCCGTAGAGCTATCATTTTCAAAAGAATAGCCTAAAAAAAGACCTGCGGGTGTTTCTGCTATTGCCTGTATTGCAGTGATGTTAGTATCTGCAACTTCTATTTTGTCTGAAGTCGTGTTAATAGGCCACAAGCTTTTGATTAGCAAACTTGAGTTTGATAAGATTTTTTGGTGATAGGCATTTCTTTCGGGTAAAAACGGACTGAGCAAAGTAGTGTTTTTTGTTTTTTCAATAGGTTGTCCAAGTTTATTGAGCGAGAAACTTTGCAACATACCTGTTGAGGAGTTGTTCCACCAATTAGCCCCACCGATCTGCGCAAAATCACTAACCTTCACGCAACCAACGCTAAAACCGCCAATGTCTTTAGGAAAGACTACCGCGGCGTATTCATCTTGCCGCGAATTAAGGTGTTTTAAAACAAATCCTGATCTTACATGCCCGAGCAACATGCCTGGCCTGGGATTTTGAACTGAAGGGCTTTCATACAATGCACGCTCGAGAGATTTGAGATCTAAGTTTGTGCTGCCTCCTTTATTCTTTTCTTTTAGTTGCGAAACTGTGTTAAAAAGACCTTCGTCTATTTGTTGAAGTTCATAAACTGGAGCTCTGCTAATGGCCACTACACCAGTATTAAGAATATCAGATATCGAAAAACCATTGAAGAATAATGCATCATTTGTAGATTCAGGTCGCCCAAGCGCCATGCCGGGCGTTGGATGTAATTCTTCTTTTAATGGCTCAGTCTGCGCTTCCTGTTTTTTCTTTGACTCGGTATTTTTATAAGAAGCTTTCTCGATTACATCAGGTTGAGAAGCTGAAAGATTAAATCCCAGCATTGACTGCAAGGACACTTCCAATTGTCTTATTGGAATGCTAGCGATTCCCTCATCATGGATAAAACATAGTGTAGAAGAAGTTTGTCGCGTTCTGAGCGGATTTTTGTATGTCTTGCCAGATGATTCAACGAAAAGGTCTTTTATTACTTCCCCTGTTGTATCTTTAATCTCCTCTGCACTTATTTTCTCGGGCTTTGATGCCGCTTGAAAATATTCTATGGGTTTGTCAGGCGATTTCGTTAAACGTCCATAAATAAGTTTTATATAGGTATCAAAAAACTGAATAATATGAAAAGGAGCCCTAACTATTAGTTTGGATTTTGATTTATCGTAATGAAACGACTGAACCGGTAAATCTAATTGATTCAGCATAATTTCTGTACTGAGAAGAGAAGATGAACCGTCTTCTTGATTCAGAAAAAATCCGTGGTTTGTAACTTCATTACCTACAGCGAATTCTCCCAATAAAATTTGCTTTGATTCGTAGGCTCGTATTGGAGTCCCTACTTGATGTCCTTTTTTACTTAAGGTCAGAAAATTGGAAATGTTATTTAGCTCATGTTCATAATTTATACACACTAAAAACCCCTTTCCCATAGCATAAATCGCGCAAGTCTCTCCAGTAAATGATATTCCTATGTTTTCTAATGATTCCTTTGGCGTTTTCCCCTTTGAAAAAAAGTCTTTGGGAATAGAGAACACTCTGATTTGCAGTTGTCCGGGATCATTTTTATCAGATAAATAAATAGTGTCTCCTTCTTTCCTCCATTTCATAGTCGACGTTTCGGAGATAACTTTTAGCGCATCTTCAAATGAAATATTCGAAAAGTTATTTGACACAATCAGATCGTAGTTTGAAATCGCTAGAGGTGATCTTAGGCGTAACAGATTATTTGAAAACTCGATGTTTTTGATCGGGTATTTCGTGTTTAAAACCCTAAATTCGTCTAATTTTGTCTGCAAAAAGTAGACCGCATCTTCCACTCGAGCATTTTCTAGATTCAGAACTTCAATTGTAAAATCTGATTTCCCATCTGCAACAATGCTGCTTGGTTGCATGACGATTGCAGTGCAGATGCAAAGATGGATAAAAAACTTAGGGGACTTCATTTTTTTATTGATCTAAAAATATGCTCTTCTGAGATGGTGATTCTAAGTTCTTTGGTTCAAACTCCACTGGCCTAACCGCTGCTATTAGTTGATTCACTCGGGTGTTTTGTCAACACTAAAATCAAACCTGCCTCGAATGTTTCGATCATCGCGAAGCGGGATAGTTTTTCATTTTTCGATATGCGCGTCAGAAAATCTCGCGCGCTATTTCCTACAGACTTACCGGTGGAGAGGGATTCCAGAAACGGGACAATCTCCCCAAATACACTCCTCATGTTGTCCTGAGTTCTCTAGAGCGTGCGCTTTAAATTTTTGCGTTTTTCCGAGCATCTGGCTGGGCTTGGTATTCGTAAAGGTTTACGCACGTGCGCCCATTCCCTATTCGGCGTCTCAGTGACGAAAAGAATGAGGCTTTTGAACTACCAATCTTTTATCCGAATCGTCTCATGAAGACCACGCTTTTACCTGAGCAGATTTCCCGTATCGTGCGGTTGGCTTGGGAGGACAGAACGAGTTTCGAGGAAATTGAGAAGCGCACAGGCTTTGTGGAGCGGGATGTCATCGCGGTCATGCGCCGCGAGTTGAAGCCCTCAAGTTTTCGCCTTTGGCGCAAACGAGTCAACGGCCGTATCACCAAGCATAGACGCCTGCTCGAGCGCCAGCTAAAAGGTCCCTCGGCAGCGGACTTCGATGACTGAAACCGACAAGGCTTTGCGGCCAACATCGGATTGCTGGAGTCAGGCTTCAGCCGATGCGGAGCCGGCGGACTCCGGTGATCCTCACATGAAAATCGACTTTTTTTGGTCTTGCCTCGTTTAGCCGGGGGATATACGTTTCAAGCATGACGACGACTTTACAAGCATGGGGAAACAGTCAGGGCGTGCGTCTGCCCAAGGCCTTGCTGGCTTCTTTGAGCTTGGAGCCTGGTGCCGATGTCGAAATCGAACTAACGCCGAAGAAAGATGCTATCATCGTGAGACCCGCAAAGGCGCCGTCGCGCGTCCGAGGTCGTCATCGTATTGAGGATATCGTTGCGGCCATACCGAGAGGCTACAAGACGGCCGAATTTGAGTGGGGAACAAGCGGGCGCGAGGTCTGGTAATGCCCGCTTGGATTCCGAGGCAGGGCGATTTGGTGGCGTTGAATTTCGATCCGCAGGCTGGCCATGAACAAAAAGGACGCCGCTCGGGAACTTCTGCTTCT
>CANMQB010000013.1 GCA_947499885.1 Spartobacteria bacterium | reverse complement strand
CCGTGGAACGATGGACGAGAAACTGTGATGACGGCGTTTGAAAAAACTTTTCGTAACCGTGGTCAAATCCCGCACCAAGCCGCTTTGAAGCCGATTCCGGCGGGTTCTTAACTACAGGGTCCACAGAGGGGAAAGGTCATGCTCGGGATAAAACCTTGTCGCCTTGTCTCGGCATTGTTCGATACTGAAATTTCAGCTCACTTTTGCGAGTGTCGCTGAAATCGTAAGGCGCTTGCGCATTTGCTTTATTTGGCCGAAATCCACGGCGTGTCGGTGGCCCCGGTTTTGAGCGAATTCATCACGATGTAAAGCAGGCCCTCGAGCATCTCTGGTGAGGTGCGGAAGATATCCGTGATGCCTGCAGGCGGTTCCCAAGTCGAAGCTGGAAGGGTAGGGGAGAAAACCATTTCCCTCACATCCACCGTCGTAGAAAAATCCCGGCGCTTCACTTCGACGCGACGTATTTTATGCCCCGAGGCGACCCAGACGCGTGTCTGGAAGTCCTCCGCTTTTGTGGCGCGGGCGAGTTCGGGCATGAGCCCCGCCGTGAGCACTCGGCAACTCTCGCCATTCAAATCCTCGACTTCTGCCACATCCGCTCGGCTCACGGAAAAAAGTGCCGGCAGGAAGATCGCTTGCTGGGGAGTGATTGGGAGAAAGATCGGTGTTTTGAGTTTTGCGACTTTTTTCGGCACGACTCGGAATTGAGAAATCAAATACTCCACCTTCCCACCGGGCGTGGCCCAGACTTGGTCCCCATTGCGGCAGACCGTGAATGTCTCGCCAAGCACAGGCGCGATGAGTTTCACCTTGTCGGGAAATTGCACCGCGGCTTGCAGAGTGGCCCCCTTCATTTCCTTCGGAAGCCGCCCGCTGACCTCCGTCATTTCCAATGTGATCGTGGCCGCACGGTTGTCGCCATTCGACTCCGCTAAAAGAACTCCCCACAAAGGTTGGAAAATTTTTGCAATGACATCATAGGGATTCTCTCGCGGGGCGGGTTGCTGGGCTCGCAGCGGGCAGGCGAGGCAGAGGGCGGTTGCCAGCAGAGGAAAAAATCGGCGCATCAACGTATATAAACCCCGCTTGTTGCATCTGGCAAAAGAATCGTTTTGCATTTCGATGGCGACGGGTGTCTTTATGTCGGAGTTATGCATGGCACACTGGCAGCAAGTCTTCAAGACAAGGGCACTGAATCCAAATGATCGCATCAGGCATTGTCTACGCTTTTACGGAAAGCACACTGGAGGGGAAGCTCATCCTTCTCGCGCTTTTCCTGGCTTCGATTTTCAGCTGGTCTGTGATGGTCACGAAAATTCGTTTCCTGAGTTTTTGCAAACGCCAGAACGACCGCTTCCAGGATCTGTTCCATAAGGATCGCCAGCCGCTCCGCATTTTCGAGTCCGGTGTTCCATTCGATGGATCGAATATTTTTGAAATCTACGAAGCCGGCGCGAACGAGCTCTGCTTTCAGATGCTGGGATCTGTGGAAGTCGATGAGAGCTTCGCCTCGCGTCTCAAGACGGCCGACAAAATTACCCCTGCCCAGATGCGCTCCGTTCAGGCTGCGATGGAGCGCGCCGTGGGGGAATCCGCCCTGCGTCTCGAGTCTCAGATGATCGTGCTCTCCACCGCTGTTAGCGGAGCTCCGTTCCTCGGGCTGCTTGGCACAGTGTGGGGTGTCATGGACGCCTTTGCCGGCATCGCTGCATCGGGAAACGCAAACCTCGCCGCGATGGCTCCCGGTATTTCGGGATCCCTCATCACGACCATCATCAGCTTACTCGTCGCGATCCCTGCGATGTTTGGATACAACTTTTTAGTCACCACCCTGCGCTCCCTTCTCGTGCAGGCTGATAACTTCGCGGCCGAACTTTCGTCCGAAATCGAGCACCGCTATGTCGAGTTCGGCTCCCGCGAGCCAAGACGTCCGCTGATCTGATCCCGCAATGCGACGCTACTCATCGAAAAACGGGTTGCATACCCTGACCGAGCTCAACATTACGCCGATGCTCGATTTGGTTTTCGTTTTGCTGATCATTTTTATGATCACCACGCCGCTCATCGAGAACAGCATGGACCTGGTCGTGCCCAAAAGCTCGACAGCCGCCGGCGCGGCAAATCCGTCCCAGACGTTCAATATCTCGATTGATAAAAACAATATTCTCAAAATCAACAACGATGTCGTGACCGCAGCCGATCTCGAAGCCCGCCTCGCCACGCTTAAGGCCGATAAACCCGATACAGCCGTCGTGGTGCGCCCCCATTTCGAGCTTCCGATCCAGAAATTTATTTCTGTAATGGACATCCTCCAACGTGTCGGAATCACCAAGGTTGGCGTCATGACGCTCAAAGACGACGCCTCCGCCTCGGCCACTACCCGCTGACATGGAAAATCCGCATTTCAGGCGGAACCTGATCGTCGTCGCCGCCCTTCACGTCCTGCTCATCGCTGGCATCCTCTATTTCACCAAGCGTGAAATCAAAAAACCACAAGGGGACATCACTTGGGTAAACCCCGGTTCCTTTGCTGCTGCAGCAGTGGCTGCTGGAGAAGCGCCTCAAGAAGTCGAGGACGAGCCAGAGCCAACGCCAGAGCCCAAGGCCACACCCGAGCCAACACCAGAACCAACACCAGAACCAACACCAGAGCCAACGCCAGAGCCAACGCCAGAGCCAATACCGGAGAAATCAGACATCGTTGAGGCCACGCCGACCCCGACTCCCAAACCCACACCCACTCCGACGCCAAAACCCAAGGTGACGCCAAAGCCAACACCTAAACCGACGCCTAAACCGTCGCCTAAACCGTCGCCTAAGCCAACGGCTTCGCCTAAACCCAAACCTTCGGTTACGCCATCTCCCAAGCCGTCGCCTTCCGCCTCGCCAAAAGCATCTCCTGCAGCCTCACCTAAACCCAAACCCAAGGCCTCGCCCGGTGCCTCACCGAAAGCCTCCCCCTCGGCGTCCCCGGGAGCGACCCCAAGTGCGGCCAAGGCCTCGGCATCGCCGGGCGATGGGGCGAAATCATCTTCGCAAGGCGCGGCCAAAACCGGCGCATCCGCAGGTGGAGGGGGGACGGCTGCCAGCGGCACAGGCAAAGGCGGGGCGGGTGGAACTGCCAGCGAATTCGGATGGTATCACGAACTCATCCACGACCGATTTTTCAGCCAGTGGGAGCAGCCAACCTCTATTTTCGAGCAGGATAAATCTTTTGTCTGCACGGTAAAAATCCAGATCAAGCGCGATGGCACCGTCGCCAGTGCTGAAATCATACGTTCCAGCGGCAACCCGCTCATGGACCAATCTGTCCTTGATGCCCTCAACCGCGTAACTCGCATTGATGCGCTCCCGAGCGGTCTCGGCACGGGGGAGACCTACTCAGTGAATATCAATTTCGAGCTCCAGTAGATTTTTCTCTCGTTTCTTAGGACCGAGGACTTTTTTCTACTAGCAGGGAAGAGACTCAGGCTCCGGGTGGTGTTTTTTTGTGAAAGAGGTAATGGCTCACCAGCCACTCATTGCCGCCGCTGTAGCCCCAGAGTTCCGCGCAGGATAGGAAGAACACGCGCCAGTAGGCTCGCCACTTGGCAGTGTCTTCTCGGCCGTAGGTTTGCTCAAGGATGGGAGTAATGACCGCTTCGTTGGCGTCCATACGTTCCAGCCAAGCTTCAGAAGTTCGTTGGTAGTGTGTGCCGCTGACGCGCCAGTGGCCATGGATGGAAAGGTCATCCTGAAAGTAGAGGAGGAGATCGTCCGAGGGCATCGTGCCGCCTTCGAAAAAGTAGCGAGTGATCCAGTCCGATGGGTCCTTGCCCTCAAAATGGTAGGCAAATTCGCGGTGGGTGAAGATATGAACGAACAGCTTACCTCCTGCACGAAGCCAGCGGGCGACTTTGGACATCAGGAGCTGGTAGTTTTTCATGTGTTCGAACATTTCGACCGAAACGACTCGGTCGAATGCGGCATCACCGGCTTCAAAATCATTCATGTCGGCTGTGACGATGCGCACATTTTTGAATCCTCGGCGTGCTGCCTCGGCGTCGATGTGAGCTTTCTGAGTGGAGGAGTTGGAAACTCCCGTGATGCGCGAGTTGGGGTATTTTTCAGCCATCCAGAGTGTGAGGCTGCCCCAGCCGCAGCCAAGTTCGAGCACATCTTGGCCATCGCTAAGTTGGGCGCGCTCGCAGCTGAGAGCGAGCATGGCTTCTTCGGATTCGGCAAAGGTTGTCTCCTCGCGCGGCCAGTAGCCGGAGCTGTATTTCATTCGTGGACCTAGGACGAGTTTGAAAAAATCGGTTGGCACCTCGTAGTGCTGCTCGTTGGCGGCCTCGGTCTTGATGGCGATGGGACTGGACTTCAGTTCCTTGATAAAAGCAGCAAGCACTTCGCTCTGGGCGATGGCGTCGGGCTGGGATTCCTCGCGGAGTTTTTTTGACAAGAGGTTGCGAATCCCGATTCGGATGGCTGTGTCGGGAAGGAGGTTTCGGGCGAGTAGAGTGTCGACGGAGATCATGGTTGTTTAGGAATCCAGGGAATGAATGGGCTAGTGCGTCTTTGGTAGTCGCGGTAGGTATCGCCGCGCGTGGCAAGGGAACGAGCCTCTGCTGGGGGAATTCCAGTCACGCAGGTCAGAAAGTAGAGCATCAGCACCGGACTGGCGAGCCCGAGCCAGCTCCAAGGCGAGCCGAGAGCGAATACGAAGTAGGCGATCCAAACAAGCCACTCAAAAAAATAGTTTGGGTGGCGCGAGTACTTCCAGAGCCCGATGTCGCACACACGTCCTTTTGCGGCAGGGTGGGATTTGAACAGAGCCAGTTGCATGTCGGCGATGGATTCACCTCCGATCGCCACCAACCAGAGCACGACTCCCGCGACTTCGAAGAGGCCGATGCCTGGTGAGGGATTCGCGCAAGCGAGCGCAATGGGAATGCTCAAGACCCCGATGAGAAGGGCTTGCAGCTGAAAGAATCCAAAAAACATGAGCCAAGTATGCTTGGGAAATTGCGCCCTCAGCGCGGCGTAGCGGGGGTCTTCCTCCGGGTGGTGCGACATGACCCTTTTGTAAAGGTGCATGCCAAGTCGGAGGCTCCAGGCAAAAACCATCGCCGAAATGAGTGCGTTCCGAACGATGTGTCCGCTCCCGAAGATGCCATAAAAAATGGCGACTGGCGTGAATCCGAACGACCACCAGATATCCACAATCCCGGCATTGTTCATCCGTCGCGCAAAAACCCAAACGACAACCATCATGGCCATGGCCAAGGCAGTCCCCGAAATGATCAGTGGAATAAAATTCACAGAAGAGTTGATTGCACGGCCCGCACTATCGTGTGTGAGGATCGTGCTGAAAACTATAAGGCTGCCCCTCCCTCACACGAAGAGAGCGGGGTGAGGTTCGTTGCGATGCTCAGTTTGCGTATTTGATCGAGCAGCCGTAGGCCTCAGTTTCGGGTTTGCTCACAGGTTTTCCTGCGAGGGTTTCCTCGATGGCAGCGGAGACGTAGTTTGTTGCTTTTGCCACATCGGCAGGATCGGCAGATTTGATGTCATCAATCGCACCGTGATAGACAAGAATGCCGTCGGCATTGATGACATACATTTCGGGTGTGCATTTGGCTCCGTAGGTGTGGCCGGTTTCCCCTGATTCGTCGATGAGGTAGGCTGCGGCGGCGGACTTTGTTTCCGTGCAGTTTTTGAGAGCATCGGCTGGTGCGGCATGTCCCTGCTCGCCTGGTGCCGAGGAGCAGATCGAAATCCACACCACGCCCTTGGCTGCGGCATCGGCTTGGAGTTTTTGCATGTTTCCTGTGCCGTAATGCTTCACGACAAACGGACATGAGGGGTTGACCCATTCCAAGACGACGACCTTGCCTTTGTAGTCTGAGAGCGAAACGTTTTTAGACTCGCAGCTTGGCAGCGTGAATGCGGGAGCGGGTTTTCCGATTTCGGCATCGGCATGAAGCCATGTGGCGGCTGCTAAGAGGATAAGGAAAGCAATTTTCATAGGCAGCCAAATTATATGGTAACGAGCCGGGGCGCAAACCCGGATGTCACCCAAATGTCGATCGGATGCGTTTGAGTAGAGCGTAGAAGCTTTGCAAAATATTTCGGAGGAGGCGTGGCAGGAAAATCACAATCGTCGTGCAAAGAACGACCGCCAGCACAAGAGTGACAAGCGGGCTCCAAGCCAATAGGCCCAAGCCGCCGAGAACCAGTCCGTCCTCGGCAAGGCTTAGTGCGATATTGGTCATCGGCTCTGGGGAGGCATTGGTCGCCAAACGCGTGCCCGCTTTGGCGACGTGGGAGGAAAATGCCATCCCGCCCGCGAGGAGTGCGCCAACGACTTCGAAAGCCGGGTGGGCGTCGCCGAGTGCGGCAACGGCGAGAGCTGCTGCGCCGATGGGGCGGACAATGGTATGCACGACATCCCACACCGTATCGACCCACGGAATTTTATCGGCGCAGAATTCAATGACATAAAAAGACGCGGCGATGCCGATAATGGTTGGGTGTGCAAGTATCTCGAGCCCGGCGAGGCTTGATGGGAGTCTGAGCCAATCGAAGTGCAATGCCGCTCCCGTGACGAGCACGGTGAGGTAGAGATTCACCCCTGCCAGCGTCCCGAGGCTCAGGGCGACGGCGAGAGTTTGAAGGACTTCCATCGGCGGCGGGACTTAGGCTGCGGGCAACTTTAGGCCGCTCAGCTTTTCGTAGGCCTCGATGTATTTTTCGGAGGTCCTGCACACCACCTCATCGGGCAGGGCGGGGGCTGGTGATGACTTGTCCCAGTCCAAGGTCTCGAGGTAATCACGCACAAATTGCTTGTCGTAGCTGGGCGGATTGGTGCCCGGTTTCCAGGCATCTGCCGGCCAGAAGCGTGAGGAATCGGGTGTGAGGCATTCATCAATGAGGATGAGTTCTCCATCGGCAATCCCGAATTCAAATTTTGTATCAGCGATAAGCACTCCGGCTCGGGCGGCGTGGACGCATCCGTGCTCGTAGAGTTCGATGGTGAGGCGACGCACTTGATGAGCCAGCTCATCGCCGAGGGCGGTACGGCATTGGTTCCAGGTGATGTTTTCATCGTGGCCGGTATCGGCTTTTGTGGCTGGAGTGAAGAGGGTCTCTGGCAAACGCGAGGATTGGAGGAGACCGGGGGGCAGGTCGAATCCGCAGGCTTTGCCCGTGGCGGCATATTCCTTCCAAGCGGAACCCGAGATGTAGCCTCGGGCTACGCACTCGACTGGCAGCGGACTGGCCTTGCGCACGATCATGGATCGTCCGCGAAGTTCTTTCTCGAAGGGTTGGAGGACATCCGGATAAGCCTCGAAACGTGCTGTGATGAAATGATTCGGCACAAAGTCGAGAACGCCGTACCAGAAGAGGGTCATCTGGGTGAGGACCTCGCCTTTGCGGGGAATCCCGGTGGGAAGAATGCAATCGAACGCGGAAATCCGGTCCGTGGCTACGACGAGGAGGGTATCGCCAAGGTCAAACACTTCGCGCACTTTACCGCTGCGAAGTTTATTGATTCCGGGAAGGTGGCATTCAAGGAGAGCTGGCATTTTGAGAATTAGGGTTCGGGATTGGCTTGGATGAAGTTCCGGAACCATTGTCCGGCTGGCTCCAATCTGAGTTTCATATCTTTTTTATCAAAACTGGTGAGACCAAAATTTGCGGCATAGCCCTCGGCCCACTCGTAGTTGTCGGTGAGCGTCCAAGGGAAGTAACCGCGTATGTCCACGCCGTCTTCCATGGCGCGGCGCATTTGGTTTACGTGTTCCCGGAAGTAGCGGATTTTTTTCTGTTCGCTTTGGGTGCCGATCCCATTTTCGGAAATGATGATTGGTTTGCCGTATCGCTTGGAAACATTCACGAGAACGCTATGGAGGCCCTCTGGATCGATGAGCCAGCCGTTTTGTGTGTAAGCTGAACTTTTCTCACCTTTGGGTCGCATGAGGAATCTTCGAGCCGAAGCGACCTGAGAGTAATAGTAGTTCACGCCAATCAAATCCATGCTATCGGCCACTCGGTCAAGGTGGTCGAAATTCTGGTGCTGCATCATATTGTAAACGGCATAAGTCGGGTCTTGTCCAAATTTGCGCGTCCAATTTGGCAGCGAGTAAATGCCTATGACCAGAGCGTCGGGGTTTTGTTTTTTAATGAGGCTGGATGCTTCTCGAAACATGCCTACCGAGACGTTGTTCGCCTTCTTTAGGGACCCAGGAGTGGCTAGGAGCCCGGGCGGCCAGTGGCCTCCGAAATACCCGATGTAGAGGGCTCCATTTGGCTCGTTTTGAGGGACCCACACATTGACATACGGCGAGAGTGCGCCAACCATCCGAGTTACGAATTCCTTCCAGTGGGATTCCACGTCTGGATGTAGGAAGCCCGAGTGGGATTTATCCTTCGAGTCGTAGAGCCAAGAAGGAAATGTGAAATGCCAGAGCGTGACGATCGGCTCGATACCTGCGGCCTTCAGTTTGCGGGCCATGTTGACGTATTGCTGGATCGCGTCGTCATTAAAAACGCCGGGCTTCGGCTCGACGCGTCCCCACTCGATGCCAAAGCGATAGTGGTTCACACCAAGTTTTTTCAGGGCGCTCAGGTCTTTGTCGAAGTGAGTCCATGAGAATGTCGCTTCGTCGCCGCGCGGGGGGATGTGCCCCTCTTCAGCAAAAATATCCCAATCTGTCTTGAAAAACCAAGGGGAGCTTGAGTCCACGCCTCGATCCTCGTTTTGGAAGCTGGCTGTGGAGGTGCCCCACCAAAAGGCGCCAGTCTTCACGACAGGCGTTGTAGGCGGCTTCTTGTAGGGCTTTGGGGGCATCACGCAACCTGCCAACGCCAAGATCGGAAGAAGCACGAGAAGAGATCGATTCGGATTGAGTGTCATTCGCGCAGGCTTATAGTTTGAGCTTATGCAGTCATCAACGTTGAAATGGTGTGCGGCTTCTCTTCTCCTTCTGACGCCTGTTTTTTCACAGGCTCAAAACGAAGGCTACGCCGAACCCGATTCGCTTCTGTTCAAAGATGGTTCAACTCGCGCGGGTGTGATTGTTAAAAACACGGCCGATGCCATTTTTTTAGAAGAGCGCTACCAAGTCTCTGAGTTTTCGAAGTCCGAAATCGTTCGTATTTTTGACGGGGCGGATACTGGCATGGAGTTCACCGATGCCGGGAAAAAAGGCGACCTGCCCTCTTGGAGGGTCATGGTTAATGACATCCGCAACAATGATGCGATCACGAGTCTCAAGCAAATTCCTGCCACGCTCATAGACAATGGCTACCTGAAAAATGTTCCCTATCTTTCGTTCCGCATCAACGAATACATCGAGATGAATGTTTATGGAAAGCCGGACAACCCCGCTGCAATCGAGTTCGGCGTGTACGGGAGGTTTTCCTCGAGCGATAATCTTCGTCGTGCCCTCCGCAGTTTTTTGGCAGGCTTTTTATCTTCGAGGTCGGAGGTGGGAGCTATTTATTCCATTCCCTTTACCGGCGGCGAGAAAAGTGCTGGCGACTTCCGGATTCGTGTGACTCCGTCTTCGGCGCCTGATGCCTACGGCGCTTGGTGGATTTCTTTGTATAATCCGAAGACTCTCGCTGCGGCCCGTGTGAGCGATGCGGAGTATGTCAAAGCCACGCTCCCTCCGGACCAAGTCGTCGATCGTTCAGGCAAGGTCAAAGATCGCGTCTTGAGCGAGGGAGGCTTCAGGAGTTTGTCCCAGATGCGGAAAGGGGGCGACACGGCCTCGTTTTTCACTCTTGGATTTAGCCGAGATGCAGCTGGGCAGCTTCGACTTCCCTTTCAGGGTGGTCAGTAAAAAGACATTAAAAACTCTGGAAAATTTGTCTCTGGCAGGCTAATGCTCGGGGCATTCGTATGCCTGCTGAATACTCCACCAAAGATCAAACCCCTTATCTTAATCTGACCAGCGACGAGGATGGTGAGCTCGGCGACAAGGTCCAGCAGGTGAGGGCTGAGCTCGAGAGCCTCAAGCAAAAACAGGAGGAAATCGAACGCGAGAAAGCCCGCTTGGAGGAGCTCAAACGACGGCAGGACAGCTTGGAGCAAGGTCGATCGGACATGCTCGACAAATTGACCCGCGCCTTAGTTGTCGTGCAGCGCGAGACGGAAGAATCCCAAAAACGCGTCGAGCAGATGCATGCAATTTACGCCTCCTTCAATCAGCACTTGCGACAACTTGAGGACATCAATGCGCGCTCTTGGAGCCCCAACGATTTGCCGCGCGAGTTGAGCAAGGCACTGAGTTCGGTGGAAGACGCGCGAGCCGAATACATCAAGTCCCAAGCCAAGCTCTCGGTTGACACTTCCTCGGAGATGACGCCTTCCTCCTCCATGGAGAGCGATTACCCTGTGGAGGAAGAGCACTCTTTTGTTTACTGGCTGCGAAGCGGTTTTGCATTCACGATGCCCCTCCAGATCATCGCTGTAGTTTTTCTTCTTGTCTACATCTGGTCATCTACTACCGGGAAGTAATCCATGTCATTCAGAAAGCCCAACGTTTCGACAAAAATCACCGCGGAGGAACAGCGCCTCTCCAAAGAGCATCAGGAGACGCAGCGCCGAGTGGATCAACTAGAAAAAGAGCTTCGTTCTTACCCGCGAAAGATTGAGGAAAAGAAGGCCCAGAATCGTAAATTGGTTCAAATGCGTGTTGCAGCGGCTCCAGCCGCGATGTCCTTGGGGGGCGCCCGGGCCAGTCGCAGTCACTACCCGCCGAGCCACAAGCAAAAGAAGCTTCCTAGCCGCGAATTTCACAGTGCGCGGATCAAGTTTCTCGGTCTCTGCCTCATTCTCGCCACGATCATTTTCATGCTCTGGCGATCGATTCCATCCTAAGGAATTGGCCCGCTCGGGTTGGTGCTCTCAAGCACTGGAGTCCCGCCTGGAAAGTAAGCCCACTTCGCACCGAGTTTTGATGCGGTCTCTCGCCAATCATCCTCTTTGCGCATCACGGTTCGGAGCTTTTTAAGAGGTTCCTGATATTGCAGTCCATGGCTCCAGAGATGTCCATCGTAGCCGCAGACCACCGGGTATCCGAGGATAATGGCCGGATGGTTATATTGAGGCTCAACTGCGAGTCGTGTTCCCGAGGGCACATCACGGAGTGCCTTTCTGGCTTCAGCCAGCTCAGATTTTTTTGTCAACTCATAGCCATGACGTCCGTCGAGCCCTGCAAGCAGCGAGATGGCCCCTGAGAAAAATAGTATCCCGCAAAGTGGGATGCGTATGATCGGGGCAAGTGGTCTGAGAATATTCGACCAAATCAGCGGAGCTGCAACCAACCAAGCCCAGAGGAGAAGTTTTGTGTTATCCCATTCCCAAGGGGCAAAGGCTACAAGCATGCACAGAGCGAAAACTCCGAGGGAGGTCAATGCGAAGGCGCGTGATTCCGCATCTCCCCGAATGAGGCCTTTCCAAAAGAGCCAGAGAAAAAGTGGAAGGCTGATGCCAAAATTCATCGCCCAGAATTTCCAACCCTCCGAAGCCTGCATCCATCCCGGTAGCCAGCGCATGCCAGATGCGGCGGAGAATCCCCCCGTAACCAACCAAATGGTCGTTGTTGCGGGAATGACCGCTGCGGTCACAAAGAGAAGCAACGGCAATCGCTTCTTGGTTGTGAAAATAAAAATGGCTGCCAGCGCAATGCTCAGGAACAGGAATGCATGGACGCTGAAAAGAGGCATGGTGGCGTAGAGGAAAAATTGAGCTGCACGAGGTAAACCGGAACTCTCCCGAAAAAAATCGTCCCTCCACGCACGCAGCAGAAGCAGCCCACAGGGCAGTGCATACAAGAGCCCTCGCTGTGTCACAAACATCGTCAGGAAAAAGTTTTTCCACGCCAACTGCGACTGGAAGTCTTGGAGTTGACCGGTCTGCAGGAGAGCGAAGCCAGCGAGCCCGCCGTTAAAGAGAAGTGCAGCCATCGCAAACGCACCACCCCATCGCCAGAGTGCCCAAGCTGTGAGAGCCGATCCCGCCAAGCCTGTCCAAATCAAGCCGCGCTCTACGGGCAGACCGAGCAGAAGCAGTAGGCTATTCCACAAATCCGCACCCAAGGGATAAGTGAGTGGCACTCCTGTGAGGATCGGACTTGCCGGCCAAAAATCAACTCCGCCAGCGAAGTAGCGGATGAATTGAATATGGAGTGAGATATCGCCGAGATTGTAAGGCGAGAGGATGCGCCATTCATTGCCCACCGGGTAAATGAGCCAGAGAAAGGCCCTCGACGCAGCAAGGGCAAAAATGGCGAACATCAAGAAATCCCAAGCGCTCGCAGGCTTTTTCTTTCCATTTTGAGTTTTTAAAAAAGTCCATATTCCAGCGGCCGAGCCCGCGGCGATTGAGACGGCCGCCAGCTTTCCATTCAACCCGCCGAAGGCAAAAGCCAACGCAATCGCGCTTGTCACACTCGCGGCGATACCGAGGATCAAGCCAGCCGCTGCACGGTCACCATTCACTGGGAAGCCCCCTGGGCTGGAGTGAAGTTCGGCTCCCCTCCGAGCAACTTCGAAAACCGCCTTGCGGAGAGGTACGCTACACACTCCTCCTGACCACTGCGGAGACGAAAGGGGATTTTGTAGTAGGACTCTTTGAAGTTTTTTTCGGTTTGGGCCGAGTTGGCGGCCTCGATAACTATAAAATCTGCATCCCATCGCGCAGGTGGGGAGTCTTTTTTGAAATATCCCACCCGAGTGAAGTCCCCAAAAATCCAGGGCAGCGGGTAATAGCTGTCGAGCATGATCGTGCCCTCCAACTGAAAGCCATCTTGTTCGCTTTTTGCTATGGCTAGGACTGGCTCGGTGAGGCGTTCGATATCTTTGTAGGTCTGTACGTAAACGTACGGTTCGCTGTCATCGGTGAATCGGAAGAAATTGAGTTGAATCGCCATGTAGAGCGATCCTGCCAGCAACGGAGCGGCCACTATCCAGGTGCGATCTTTTACCAAGCGGCTCGCCCACTCGCGCAAGACGCCACCGAGGGTCAAATAAAACGGCCAGAGAATTGAAATCACGCACCATGGAGTTTTGTAGGGGATGATCGAATAGGCCAACAGGGTTCCTCCTGCCATGATGGCCGTGTAGCGGTAGCGGGAATCCGACGGGAACGCATAACGAACGCAGGCAACCAATCCAGCCAACGCAGGCCATTCGTACCGGGCCATGAGGTAAACCCAATACCAGTTGAATGGACCGACCAGATCATAGGCTTTTTTCTCGTGTCCACCGGATTCGACTCCGGTGGAAACCCAAGCCTGGAAGGTCTTGTAAAGACCGCCGAGAGCTTGAAAGTCTCTAAACGTGCCCGAGTAAAAAAAGACAATAGCGAGCGTGGCAAGCCCACCGCTAAGAATCACATCGTCACGACTCCAGTGTTGGCGCGCGATCGGCCACAACGGGCGTGAGGGAACAAGCATTTGATAAATCCAAAGCGTGAAGGCGGCGATGGCCATACAGCCGATGTGCAGTACGTAGGTTTCCTTGGTCAGAATCATGCCAGCCACTGCGATCACTATGGTGAAGAAGTGGCGGCGCGAACCGGTTTGCCAAAGGCCCAGTAGTCCGTGCAGAAGCAGGATGGAAAAAAGAGTCAGCCAAGATTCGTGAATCGAATAGCGCCCATAAAAAATGTAGGCCGGGGAAAGGGCCATAGCTAGGGCAGCAAGGCGTGAAACCCCCAAGCCAAAAAATTCGCGAAAGCGCAGCATGGCCCAGACCGCGAGAACGCTCGCGATGAGCGACGGCAACCGCAGGACCCATACGTCTCGTCCGAAGAGCGTCTGCGAGAGAAAAACTGCGTAGAAGTGAAGCGGACCGTGGTAGTTGGTTGGATCGTAGCGGTAGTAGCCGTTTGCAGTCATCTGGTCGGCGAACCACCCGTTAATGCCCTCATCGAAGTGGGGCGGCTTGATTTCAATGAGCCAGCAACGCAGGAATATCGCCACCGCAATGATGGCGATTTCTGGAAGATGAGCTTTAAAGACACGTGCCGACATTCTCATGGGATAACCTTGACGAGGTATCGGTATCAAGCCCCCGCCATTGATAGGCCTTGCCGATTGATGGAAGTTTTCACGGCGAATCCTCCGATCGGCTTTTATTTTGCTACGATGTTCACGAGTTTGCCGGGTACGACGACGACTTTCACGATGGATTGTCCGGCTGTAGCCTCCCGGACTTTCTCGCTGGCGAGTGCGGCTTTTTCGATTTCTTCCTTGGTGGCATCCTTTGAAATGACGAGGCGCTCGCGGACTTTGCCGTTTACTTGCACGGCGAGCTCGACTTCGTTTTCAACAAGCAAGGATTCGTCGTGTGTCGGCCAAGGTTGCTTTGAGGCGAGTCCGGAGAAACCGAGTCGGCTCCAGATTTCCTCGGCAAGGTGGGGCGCAAAGGGGCTTAGGAGCGGGATGAGGATGCGGAGGGATTCAATCGGACGTGGCTTGGCATTCACAAATTCATTGGTGAATACCATCATTTGTGAGATCGCTGTGTTGAAGGCGAGTTGGCGAATGTCGCTTGTCACTTTTTTTATGGTGGCGTGTGCGGTGCGGAGTTGCTGCGAGTTCAGAGGGATCTCGGCCAGATCGCGGGAGAGGATCCATTGGCCCTCCTGGTTTTCTTCCATTGCCAAGCGCCACACGCGGGCCAGAAAACGATAAACGCCTTCGACACCTTTCATGCTCCAAGGTTTCATCTGCTCGAGCGGTCCCATGAACATCTCGTAGAGGCGAAGCGAGTCTGCGCCGTACTCGGAAATCACGCTGTCGGGAGTGACGACATTGCCACGGCTCTTGGACATTTTTTGGCCATCAGGTCCCAGAATCATGCCTTGGTTGACCAAGCGCTGGAAGGGTTCTGGAGTGGCTATGTGGCCGAGATCGTGAAGGGCTTTGTGCCAGAAGCGGGCATAGAGAAGATGAAGTACAGCGTGCTCGGTGCCTCCTACGTAGAGGTCCACGCCGCCAGGCTTTCCGCTTTGGGCCATCCAGTATTGGTCGGCCTCTGTTCCAATGAACTTGTTGGAATTTGTGGCATCGCAGAATCGGAGATAATACCAGCACGAGCCCGCCCATTGTGGCATGGTGTTGGTTTCCCGCTGTGCCTTGTCGGAGTATCTCAGCCAGTCCGTAGCTTTACTGAGAGGAGGCTCTGGCGTGCCGGTCGGTTTGAAATCCTCCATGTCTGGTTGGATGACGGGAAGCTCGGTGTTCGAAAGAGCATGGTGGCGGCCGCTTTCCCACACGATGGGGAATGGTTCGCCCCAGTAGCGTTGGCGAGAGAAGAGCCAGTCGCGGAGTTTATAGTTCACGGTGCCACGACCGAGGGCTTTTTCTTCAAGCCAGGCGGTGATCTTTTGCTTGGCCTCAGCAGTCGGGAGACCATCGAGGAATCCTGAATTCACCGCTACGCCTTCGCCTGAAAAGCAGGAAGAGGCGGAGGGGGGGATGCCGTCCGTGCCTCCCTCATTTTTCACCACTTCGAGGATGGGGAGTTGGAATTTTGTGGCAAATTCGTAGTCGCGCTCATCATGTGCAGGAACGGCCATGATGGCGCCTGTGCCGTAGCCCATAAGGACGTAGTCAGCGATCCAGACGGGAATTTTGTTGCCGTTGACAGGATTGATGGCGAAGGCGCCGGTGAAGACGCCGCTCTTTTCCTTATTGAGTTCGGTGCGGTCGAGATCGCTTTTGGATGCCACGGAGGCTTTGTATTTTTCCACGCATTCGGCCTGATCTGGCGTGGTTATCGAGGCAACAAGCAGATGCTCGGGGGCAAGGATCATGTAGGTCGCGCCGAAGAGGGTGTCTGGGCGGGTGGTGAAGACTTCCACATGGCAATCGGAGTTTTGAATTGCAAACCTGACCAAAGCTCCTTCGCTCCGGCCGATCCAGTTTCGCTGGAGCAGCTTGATGCCCTCGGGCCAGTCGAGACCGTCGAGTCCCTCCAGCAGGCGATCGGCAAAGGCGGTGATGCGGAGCATCCACTGGCGCAGCGGTCGGCGTTCGACAGGAAACCCTCCCACTTCGCTTTTGCCGTCCACGATTTCCTCGTTGGCGAGAACCGTGCCAAGTTGCGGGCACCAGTTTACTGGCATCTCAGCCACGTACGCCAAGCGCACGGAATCCGGATCGGATCCCGTGTAAGTGGAGATCGGCTCGGCCTTGCGGGAGGATGGATTGAACCAAGCGTTGTAGAGCTGTAAAAAAATCCACTGTGTCCATCGGAAGTAGGCGGGGTCGGTGGTGCTGACTTCGCGTTGCCAGTCGTAGCTGAACCCTACGGCTTGGAGTTGTCGGCGGAAGTTGTCGATGTTCCGGGCTGTGGTGACTCGTGGGTGCTGGCCGGTTTTGATGGCGTATTGCTCCGCAGGAAGGCCGAAGGCGTCCCATCCCATGGGATGAAGCACGTTGAAACCCTGCATGCGGTGGAAGCGTGCGAGGATGTCGGTCGCTGTGTAGCCCTCGACATGCCCCACGTGGAGCCCATCCCCGCTGGGATAGGGGAACATGTCTAGGATGTAGTATTTTGGTTTGGATGCGTCGAAGTCGGCGTCTCCCGGATTGACAGCTCTGAAGGCGTCAACCTCCAGCCAGTGCTGTTGCCAGCGGGGTTCGAATTCGGAAAACGGATACTGCTTGCGCTGCGTGCTCATTTTGGAAAAACCCAAACACTATGCGGAACCATGCAAGCCTGCAAACCGATACGAGGTTTGAAAGCCACGTTTTGTTTTTTAAAGCTGGCGAAGGGTTCGCATTCGGAAGGCAGCCAGTTCAGGAGGGTGCTATTTTTCCACTGGGTTTTGGGAGGAGTGCTGTTCGAGGATCCGCTCCAAGCCAAGGGTCACTGTGTCTACGATGAAGTCCGCCTTTGAATCAGATGGATGAAGCCCATAGCCGGTTCTCACCCGTATTGTTTGGCAGCCCGCGTTCTGCCCGCACTCAATGTCTATGGCCTTGTCACCAATCATCCAAGAGCGGGAGAGCTCGATACCATAGGTTGTGGCTGCTTCTCGAAGCATGCCAGGCCTCGGCTTGCGGCGCTCGGTGGGGCGGTCGGGATGGTCCGCGCAGAAGTAAATCGCATCGATGCCTCCGCCAAGTTGTCGGAGCAACTCCGCATTCACCGCTTCGTATTGCTCGGGGGTGATGAGGCCTTTTGATAGGCCGCTTTGATTTGTTATGATGATGGTAAGCCAGCCTTCTTTGCGCAGCTTGGAAAGAGCCTCCCCTGCTCCCGGGATGGCCTTCACGGTGGTGGGATCATTGCAATAGTCCACTTCCTCCATGAGCGTGCCGTCACGGTCCAGAAAAACGGCCCGGCGTTCAGACATTTTTTGAAAAGGCCTCAAGCAGTTCCTGAGCGGTGAGGGTGGCTGTGCCGAGTTTGGCAACGACGACGCCACTGGCATGGTTAGAAATCTCTGCCGCCTCGTAGGGCGTGGCCCCTGCGCAAATCGCTAGAGTGTAAAGTGCGATAGCCGTATCGCCCGCACCAGAGACATCAAAGACCTCCTTAGCCCGGGTCGGAGTGTGATAGGGAGTCTCGCCGCGTTGAAACAAAATCATTCCATGCTCACCCAGTGTCACCAGCAAAGCGGGCAGGTTCCATTTTTCTAAAAGAACGCGCCCGACCTCGAGAAGTGGCGCGTCAGTGAGAGGGGCTGGTGCTGCGCCAGCATCCGATATTCCTGCCATGGCGAAGGCTTCGGATCGGTTTGGCTTGAGAAGATCGACTCCGCGCCAATCGAGAGGATTGGTGGGATTGGGGTCGGCGGATACGTACTTGCCTGCAGCCCGGGCCATTTCGGTGACGCGGTCTTTCAATGCCTGCCCAAGAAAACCTTTTCCGTAGTCCTCAAAAATGAGGGCATCCATCGTTGGAAGGAGATCGGCGATGATGGCGCAGGCGCGGTCGAGCACTTCGGAGGAAACCATCGCGCGCCGTTCGCGGTCCACGCGCACGACCTGCTGCTGGCGTGCAACGATGCGTGTTTTGACGATGGTGGAGCGTCCCAAGTCCGAGACGAGGGCATCTGTGGAAATCAACTCCTCTGCGAGCAATTCCCGCAGGTGTTCGGCATGCCGATCCTCGCCAACCAGACCGCAGAGTTGAACCCCTTCGCAAAAGGGGCGGAGATTGCGGGCGACGTTGGCCGCGCCACCTGGGTACGAGGTTTCCTTTTCGACTTCGACGACTGGCACCGGAGCCTCCGGCGAAATGCGTGAAACCCTCCCCCAGACGAATTCATCGAGCATGACGTCCCCCACGATGAGGAGCTTGCGCGACAAGGCCAATGTAAGAAGATGTTGTAATCTATCCCGATTCATTCCAATTTATACATGTGTGGTCTTAACTGGCCACGCACGCACAACAAAGTCGAAAATTTGAAAATGCTGAACATTTTGAACGCGGTCGTGGCCATGGGGTTCTTTTCTTTTGCCGCGAACCCGCTTCACGCCCAAAAGCCACCTGAGACGGTGGACCTCTCCGCTTTCCCCGGCCAGTCGATTGACGATGTCCTCGTTCCTGTGCCCAGTGAGGTTTTTATCGTTTTGGACAAGTTGGGAAATCCCAACTGGCGGTCTGAGTTGAGAGGTTCGCTCGGGCACCAGACTGGCAATCGGGCGCAAGTCGCGCTTCTTCTTGGTACTGTGATTGCGGAAGGGTTTGTTGCCGTCGAGGCCGAAGATTCGGAACAAGTGAAGGATATCGGGCGCCGCGTTTTGACTCTATCGAAAGCCATCAATGTGGAGAAAGCTGTGCTTGAACGGAGCAAAAGCATCACTGAAAAAGCCGACGTGAAAGACTGGATTGCCGTCCGTAAGGAATTTGACGGGGCTCTGCAAGACGTGAAGGGAGCGATGCAGGAATTGGGTGATGATGACCTCGCCCAGCTCGTGAGTGTGGGCGGATGGATTCGTGGCACGGAGGTGCTGACATCGATTATTCGAAAAAACTACACCACCGATTCAGCCGAGTTGCTCCACCAACCGGCACTTGTCCATTTTTTCTCTAAAAAACTCGATACACTCTCGAACAAACGGCTGGCAGATGACGAGCTCGTGGAGCGCATTCGCAAGCTTCTTTCCGCCATCGCACCACTCATTGGAGACGGTGAGGGCGATGTCATCCCCCAAGAGAATGTAACCCGAATTCACAAGATGACACGCGACACGGTTGCGGCCATCACTTCCAAGGGAGCCTAAGGCCATCGTGAAAAAATTGCTCACATCTGTTCTTTTGATCCTCCTCGTCGGCACTGCCTTTGCCTATGTGGATGACGCGCTCTCATTTGCTTACGAAGCCGCCAGTCCCTATGTAAAGAAAGGCTTCAGTGTCCGCGAAGACGCTTGGGGAGGGGACTTGGGGGTCAAGGACCAGCAGGCCGTGCAAGCTCAGCTCTTCAAAGGAAATGAATATTGGTTCTGCCTTGGAACAGACGTGAAGGGGGCCATCATCTCGGTCAATATCTATGACGCCAAGGGTAACCTTGTGAATGTGGAGAGCTCGCGCGCTGGTCGCCTTTCCTCTGTACGGGTCGAACCACAGCGCACTGGCACGTATTACGCCATCGTGACAGTTCACAAATCTTCGCAAGAGCGTACGGGTTGGGCTTTGGTTTACGCCTACAAGTAGTCTTGGATGGAAACCTTCACGCTGGAATTTGAGAATGCCCGCACAGCGCAGGCAGTTTATGGCGGGGACTCGAAGCTCCTCCAAGAATTGGAGCGCCGCCTTGAAGTCCGCACAACGGCCCGCGATGGATGGATTCGTGTGGAGGGGGAAAAAGATGCACTGGATCGCGCGCGAGATGCCTTCGATCAACTGCATGCTGCGGTAAAGCGGGGAATCACCATTCACCGCCAAGAATTTGAACACGCTCTCGAAGGCTCGATGGGCATTGGCTCGGCTGAGTCTCTCACCAGCCTCATTGACACGCGCATTCATTGCTCGCCCCGCAAGCCGCCAGTGGTGCCCCGTACCGCTGGACAAAAGACTTACGTTCAAGCGATCCAGTCCCATGACATCACCTTCGGAGTCGGCCCGGCTGGAACGGGAAAAACCTACCTCGCAGTGGCATCTGCCGTTGCAGCTCTCAAGCAGGAAAAAGTGAAACGTCTGATCCTGACCCGGCCTGCCGTGGAAGCTGGTGAGGCGCTGGGTTTCCTTCCTGGCGACCTGCAAGAAAAAATCCTTCCCTATCTGCGTCCGCTCTACGATGCGTTGCACGATCTTCTCGAGCCCGACGAATTGCAGAAGCTCATGGACCGAAACATTATCGAAATCGCCCCACTCGCTTACATGCGGGGACGCACATTGAGTGGATCTTTTGTGATTCTTGACGAGGCTCAAAATACCACAGCCGAGCAGATGCTCATGTTTTTAACTCGACTCGGAATGGGTTCGCGATGTGTCGTGACGGGGGATGTCACCCAGATTGACCTCCCGCGAAACAAGCTCAGTGGTCTTGTGGAAGCTGTTGCAGCACTGAGTGATGTGCATGGCATTAGAATGCATTTCTTTACAGAGAAGGATGTCGTGCGCCATCCTCTTGTCCAATCTGTGATTCTCGCCTACAAGAATCACCGAGGCTCACGCGAAAGCAGAATTTAAAATGCTCGGAATTATCAAACGTTGGCGACTTGTCTGGAAGGGGCTCTCTTCCAGTAAACGTCGTCGCCAGGTTGAGGAGAGTGACTTTCTCGAAGCTCTCCAAAAAGGCTGGCCCGTGCGCGTCTTCCTCCTCGCCGCTTTTATCGTTGGACTTGGCGCGCTCATCTTTACTGGTCAACAAGATGAGCCCGCTAAGAAATTCCTTCTTTGCTTGCTTATCTTTGCCACTGCCGTGGCCCAGCTCTGGATCAACCACCCTCAGACATTTCGGCAAAACTCACGCCTTTGCTTGGTTCTTGGTACGCTCCTCGCTCAGTTGGCCGTTATCAAAATCCTGCTGAGTCAGGCCGCATCGGGTGCTCTAGACCTTCAGATCGCTCCGCTTCTCATTCCGTATGCGTTTGCGCCGCTTGTGCTCTCCGTACTTTTAGGGCGCAACCACGGCCTCTACGCTGCTGTTTTTTGCAGTCTCTGGGGATCCCTCCTTGTGGGTCGGATTGACCCGATATTTCTAGTTATCTCGCTCATCACGGGATTCATAGGGGTTTTTGTAACCCTCCAAGTTCGTCGCCGCAGTCGTTTGGTGCGCGCTGGCGTGTATGTGGGTCTCGCCACGTGGATTCTCGCCGCTGCATTTGGTCAAATTGGCCCTGTAATTTGGGAGCTCCCTTCACAGACAAATTGGGCGATGATCGGTTGGCAGAGTCTCGCAGCCTTTGTGACCGGGATCGCCACAGCCATTGTTGTCAGCGGCATTCTTCCCATGCTGGAGCATCTTTTTAAAATAACGACCGATATATCGTGGCTCGAGATGAGCGATCTGAACCACCCTCTCTTGAAGCGCCTGAGTCTTGAAGCGCCGGGTACCTATCATCACAGTCTCGCCGTTGCCAACCTCTCCGAAGCCGCTGCCGAACTCGTTGGCGCGAATCCTACGATCTGCCGTGTGGCCTCGTATTTTCACGATATTGGGAAAGTCGTGAAGCCCCTCTATTTCACGGAAAACATTCCTCACGGCTCAACCCCGCACGATGATCTGACTCCCACCATGAGTGCGCTCATTATCGTCTCCCATGTGAAAGAGGGCGTTGACCTTGCGCTCAAAAGCAAATTGAACTCTGAGATCATCGACGTCATTAGCCAACATCATGGCACCTCGATCGTTTCGTACTTCTACCAGCGGGCCCTCCAACAGCAGGAGGATGCACGCCTTGGAGGCAAGATTATGAATATGCGCGAGGAGGATATTCCCGAGGTGAGCGAGGAGAGTTTTCGCTACCCCGGTCCGCGCCCGCAGACCAAGGAGGCTGCCATCGTAAGCCTAGCCGACTCGATCGAAAGCGCCTCGCGAAGCCTCGACCGCCCTACGCCTCAACGCATAGATGATCTCATTCGAAATATCATCAAAGCCCGCTTGGACGAGGGGCAACTCGACGAGGCTCCACTCACGATTGCGGAAATCTGGAAAATCGCCGACAGCTTCCGTTTCTCACTTGTGAATATGCTGCACGCCCGTATCGCCTACCCGAAGCGCGAGGACCGCTCTACTTCCGAAAAACGGGAACACAAATCTGCAGCCTGAGACAGCCTTTCTGAAAACCTTTTTTTTCCACAAAGCGCGTTCTGTTCCTTACGACCGAGAGCTTCTTAAGGAACTCATAGACGCTGCACTACCGCATTGTTTGGCCCTTGCAAAAAAAAATAAGGCCGTACTGGGGAGCCTGACTGCCATCGAGATCAGTATTCTCGGCGAGCGAGCCATGGCCAAAGTGCATCGCAATTTTCTGAACATTCCTGGCGCGACGGATGTCATCACCTTTTCCTATGGCGAAATTCTGGTATGTGCTCCTGTCGCCGCTGCCCGGGCTTCTGACTTTTCTCATGGGACAACTGAGGAGATCGCCATCTACATCATTCATGGTCTCCTGCACCTTTCTGGCTTTGATGACATTGCCAAGTCGGATGCAAAAAAAATGGCCACCGCGCAGCAGGAAATTCTCCAAATTAGTCTTTTGGAAACTTTAAAATCCCGTTCCTTATCGTCCACATCTTAGTTAGCATCGAGAGGTCTCGTCTTCCATGAAAACACCATTTGATTCGATTGAAGAGGTCATCGCCGAAATCCGCCGTGGGCGCATGGTCATTGTAACCGATGATGCAGATCGCGAAAATGAGGGCGACCTGCTCATGGCTGCTTCCAAAGTGACCCCTGCAGCCATTAATTTTATGGCTCGATTCGGTCGCGGACTCATTTGTGCTCCGATCACTGAGGAACGTGCTGCCAGTCTTGCGCTCCAGCGCATGGTAGCCCAAAACCAAGAAGTTTTTAAAACCGATTTTACCGTCTCAGTGGATGCCTCAAAAGGGGTGACGACCGGCATCAGCGTGAAAGATCGCGCCGCTACGATTCGTTTGCTTGCTGACCCCAAGACCAAACCTTCCGATCTCGTGCAGCCTGGCCACGTGTTTCCGTTGCAAGCCAAGGCTGGTGGTGTTCTTCGCCGCGCAGGCCATACCGAAGCGGCGATCGATCTTGCACGTCTCGCCGGCTTCGATTCCTCCGGCGTCATCTGCGAAATCATGAACGAAAATGGATCCATGGCACGTTTGCCGGATTTGATTCGTTTCAAGAAAAAACACGCTTTAAAGATGTGTTCCATCCAAGATCTCATAGCCTACCGACGCAAAGGCGAGAAGCTCGTGGAGCATGAGGAAACCGTGCACATGCCCACCGACTATGGGGATTTCAACCTCCACCTCTACCGCTCACTTGTCGATGGGATGCACCATATTGCGATGGTGAAAGGCGAGATCTCTGCTTCCAAGCCAGCACTGGTGCGGGTTCATAGCGAGTGTCTCACTGGCGACGTTTTCGGGTCCCGTCGTTGCGACTGCGGATCTCAACTCCACCAAGCCATGCAGCGTATAGAAAAGGAAGGGGCCGGAGTCTTGCTCTACATGCGCCAAGAGGGACGCGGTATTGGTCTCGGCCCCAAAATTCGTGCCTATAAATTACAGGAGCAGGGTCTCGACACCGTCGAAGCCAATGAACGCCTTGGCTTCCCGATGGACCTCCGCGACTATGGTCTCGGGGCTCAGATTCTCGCCGACCTCGGCATCCACCAAATTCGTCTCCTCACCAACAATCCCCGCAAAGTCGTGGGACTTGAAGCCTACGATTTGAAAATCGTGGAGCAGCTTCCTATCCGCTCCGTCGCGAACCCCCACAACGCCCGCTATCTTGAGACGAAAAAGAAAAAAATGGGCCATAAGCTCTAATTTTTTCTGTGGTTTTATCCGTCCGTTGGGAAATTCTCAGAAGGAAATCCCCGCAAATCGGCTTCCAGAGGGCTTCTGCGTTCGGAAAGAAAAAAATAAAAAACTTCTAAAGGTCGAACATGTCTTTGCCGATTAATATCTCAACGGAGACAATCTCCCCCAGTGAGGTCGAACACTGAACCAAAACGGCCCGACAGCGAAACGGACTTCGCACACAAGAAAGACAAAGGATATGTCAGTAGTAATCAACACCAATTCAGCAGCCTCA
>CANMQB010000012.1 GCA_947499885.1 Spartobacteria bacterium | reverse complement strand
GATTCGGGTTAAAGAAAGAATTCCAAGCGCTAAGCCGGAATTCGCCTCGCGGAGAGCTAGCGATTCCTTTTTCAGAAATCAACACTTCAATTGAAACAAAAATAGAGCCTTGATATCAGCAGACAGCTCGGCCTCGGAAGCACGTCGTCACTTGGCTCACGAGTTTCCAGACATTTTGTGGCAGAGTCCCCTTTCGAAAAGCGGCCTGCTGTCAGCACCCAACGAGAGAAAATGAAATATCCGAACAAACTGAACTTCCATGAGACGGAAATTTTATGATGGACAATCCACCCCCAATTTCGAATATGGGAGGACTTTTTCTAAGCAAACAAACCACAGCTTCTAGATAAAAGCTAATCCCAAGACCCACTATGAATACTAGTACAATCAATTTGACTCCCCTCGATTACTCCATTCTTGGAATTTACATCATCGTCGTAATTGGCATCGGATTTGTTCTCAAGCGCCAAATGAAAAGCGCGTCGGACTTCTTGCTATCCGGGCGCTCGATTCCTGTATGGGTGACTGGTCTGGCTTTTCTTTCGGCGAATCTCGGAGCGCAAGAGGTCATTGGCATGGCGGCCTCGGGTGCAAAGTATGGGATTATGACTTCCCAATTTTATTGGGTAGGAGCGATACCTGCGATGATCTTTTTGGCGGTATTCATGATGCCATTTTATTATGGCTCGCGGGCTCGCTCGGTGCCTGAGTATTTGGCGCTTCGCTTTGATGAGAAGACGCGCGGGCTGAATGCGGCGGCATTTGCCGTGATGACGGTGGCCTCTTCGGGAGCTTCCCTGCACGCACTGGCAGCACTCTTGCACCTGCTTTTGGGTTGGAACTACAATGTATCCCTCATTGCCACTTCGATCATCGTACTGGCCTATGTGCTGAAAGGTGGCCTTTCCTCAGCGATCTACACGGAGGTATTGCAGTTTTTCCTTATCGTCTTGGGCTTTGCTCCTCTCGTGATCATAGGTCTCAACGACCTTGGAGGATGGTCGGGCATGATGTCCAAGCTGCCTGAAACCTATGCACATTCTTGGAAATACGTGGGCACTACAGATAACCCTATGGGGGTCGAGTGGTTCGCGCTTGTCTTCGGCCTTGGATTTGTCCTGTCTTTTGGCTATTGGTGTACAGATTTCCTTGTCATCCAGCGGGCCATGGCGGCAAAAAACATGGGAGATGCGAGGCGGACTCCGATCATCGCAGCTTTTCCAAAAATGCTTTTCCCCTTCATCGTGATCGTACCTGGCATGATCGCTCTGGCGCTTATGGAAAAAGCTGGCTCCGGCTACTCGATCCCACTCGGTGTGACGGGTCAGACGGACTACAACCTTGTCATCCCCTCGCTCATTGCCCATTACTTGCCAACAGGGCTCCTTGGCCTTGCCATGACGGCGCTCATGGCCTCGTTCATGTCCGGCATGGCTGGCAATGTGACAGCGTTTAATACCGTCTGGACCTACGACATTTACCAGTCCTACATCGCTTCAGGAAAATCCGACTCGCACTACATGTGGATGGCAAAGTTCGCCACTGTGGCCGGTATCATTATCTCTATCGGCTTTGCCTATGTGGCAAAGAATGTGGATAACATCATGGACTTCCTGCAATTAGTCTTCGGTTTTGTGAACGCGCCGGTCTTCGCGACCTTCCTGCTCGGCATGTTCTGGAAGCGGGCCACGGGTCATGGAGCGTTCTTCGGCCTACTCTGTGGCACCCTATCTGCCATGATTTTCCATGGTATCAGCTCCCCGATGCCTATCACAGCTGGCGAGGCAGTTCCTTGGATCAAGGGTGCCTGGCTCGGAGCACATATCACCTTCACCTCCAACATGGCTCAAAACTTCTGGCTGGCGATTGTTGCGTGGTCTGTCTGTTTTGTGATGACGATCGCGATTTCTCTGGCTACGAAACGGATTCGCACCGATGAGGAACTTAAGGGCCTCGTATTCGCTCTCACGCCGAAAATCAAGGAAACCGACGAGCCGATCTGGTTGCGCCCCGCTGTTCTTGGCATTATCGTACTTGCCGTCGCAGCAGCATTGAACATCATCTTCTGGTAAAATTTAAATCACCCTCATACTATGAACTTCGACCTTCGCTTACCCATCGGCATCCTCTTCAGCGCTTACGGCCTTATTCTCACCATCTTCGGCGCTTTCACCAGCGGATCGGATATTTATAAAAAATCCCTAGGAGATAACATCAATCTCCAGTGGGGCATCTTGCTGTTGGTTTTTGGCCTTTTCATGCTGGGCCTTGCGATGCGCGCCAGGCGGAAATAATCACCCACTTCGTTACAAATTCCCTAGGAATTCGTGGGAAACCGACGAGTGTGCGGTGAGGTGCTTGCTACGGAGCGGCCTCGCCAAGATAAGCGGATCTCACAGCAGGATTGATACGCAGGTTTTCAGCGGTGTCGTGGAGGATAACGCGTCCGGTTTCAAGTACGTAGCCGTGACTCGCAATACGCAGTGCCAGATTCGCATTTTGCTCAACGAGGAGGATCGTAAGACCAAGTTCGCGATTGATCTCCAGAATGCGGGAAAAGATCGTTTGGACAAGGATCGGGGCGATACCGAGAGATGGCTCATCGAGGAGGAGGCATTTCGGCTTGGACATGAGGGCGCGGGCGATTGCGAGCATTTGCTGTTCGCCGCCACTGAGTGTTCCTGCAGCTTGTTGAAGACGTTCCTTAAGCCGGGGGAAAAGCAGAAAAGCTCGTTCCAGATCAGCTGAGATGCCGCTGCGGTCCCTGCGCAGATGGGCCCCCATGTGCAAATTTTCAAGGACCGTGAGATTTGAAAAAACCATGCGTCCCTCGGGTGATTGGGCAATACCCAAAGCGACGATCTCATGAGCGGGCTTGTTTGTGATGTCGCGACCCTCAAAGAGGATGGATCCGCTCGCTACCTTGGCAATTCCGGAAATAGCCCGGAGTGTGCTGGATTTGCCTGCTCCATTGCCGCCGATGAGTGTCACGATGCGGCCAGCAGCGACTTCGAGCGAGATACCGTGCAACGCGGGTATGCCTCCATAGCTGACGTGCAGATTGCGAATTTCAAGCATGTGTCGCTTCCTCTCCCAAATACGCTTCGATGACCTTCGGATCCCGTTGAATGGCGTCCGGCGTGCCCTCAGCGATTTTTTGTCCGTAGTCGAGGACAACGATCCGCTGGCAGACGCCCATGACGACGCGCATGTCGTGTTCAACGAGAAGCACAGCGATGCGGAATTTTTCGTGAACAAAGTGGATCAATTCCATCAGGCGAACTTTTTCGGTCGGATTCATGCCTGCGGCCGGCTCATCGAGAAGAAGCAGACTTGGTCCCGTGGCGAGAGCACGCACAATTTCCAAGCGCCGCTGGTCTCCATAAGGCAGGCCGCTAGCCTGCCTGTCGGCGTCATCCTTGAGCCCAAAGATATCAAGGAGAGAAAACACTTCATCGCGAATCCGTGCCTCCTCAGCCTGAAAAGCCGCACCGCGCGTGAACGAATGAATAATACCATGGCGAAGACGGCCGTTCATTGCCGTGCGGACATTGTCAAAAACGCTGAGCGATGAAAAGAGTCGGATATTTTGAAACGTGCGTGCGATGCCGAGAGCCGTGATCCGATTGGGCTTCTTGCCTTGGAGGGGATGCCCCTGAAACTGAATATCCCCGCGCGTGGGCTTGTAAACACCAGTGATGATATTAAAGACGGTCGTTTTTCCAGCACCATTCGGGCCGATGAGACCGACCATCTCCTGCGGGGCAATATGAAAGTCCAGATCCCCAATGGCGCGGAGACCGCCGAATTCCATGGTGACGCTCTTGAGTGTCAGAAGCGGGTTCATGGCTGAGCGGGCTTTCTTTTCCTGCGCTGAAAGTTTCCCAATAGACCTTGCGGGCGGATGATCATGAGAACAATCAGAAGCAGCGCAAATACAATCATCCGATATTGCTCAAAATCCCGCAGAAGCTCATTCAGCAAGGTCAGCAAAACAGCTGCTGCCGCGACGCCGGGAGTGCTACCCATACCGCCCAGAATAACCATCACGACGACATCAACCGACTTCAGGAAATTAAAACCTTCAGGTGCGATGTAGCTGATAAAATGGGCATAAAGACCGCCGGCAAGCCCTGCAAAAAAGGCCCCGATCACGAACGCCGTGACCTTGTATTTTGTGGTATTGATGCCCATCGCTTCGGCTGCAATCTCGTCGTCCCGCACGGCGATAAATCCGCGCCCGTAGGTGGAGTTCACGAGACTCGCCACGACATAGATTGCGACCGTGGCGATGCCGAACGTCCAGAGCAAGTTCGTGTAGGGGGGAATCCCTTCGAGACCGCGAGCCCCGCCCAGCGCTTCGGTATTCTGAATCACAACCCGTATGATTTCCCCAAAGCCCAGTGTGACGATGGCGAGGTAGTCTCCACGGAGCCGCAGCGAAGGCACGCCGACCAGAAAACCGCACAGTGCGGCGAAAAGTCCACCGACGAGCAAAGCTCCAAAAAAAGCGACGTGACCTTGCCAAACCGGCGACGCCGAGAGAACTGGCGAGAGGGAGAGGGTGATGATGCTGGAGGTGTAAGCACCGGCGGCCATGAAGCCAGCGTGACCGAGAGAGAACTGCCCCGTATGGCCATTCACCAGATTCAAACTGACCGCGAGAATGATGTTGATCCCGGCCAGAACAAGGATGTTCACCGCATAGTCATCGAGTTGGGGCGCGATCGCATTCAGCACAAAACTAGCAACCAGACCAGCAGCGAGAGCAATGTGAGCGATATTTGGCTTCACGGCATCACACTTTCTCCCGCTCGGATTTGCCCAAAAGGCCAGCAGGTTTGAACATGAGGATCAAAATCAGGATCACAAACGCCACGGCATCTCGGAAGCCGGGGGGGATGCCGATGTTTTTGCTATATCCTACGACGAGTGTCTCCAAGAGACCTATCAGCACTCCTCCAAGAGCAGCCCCAGCGATATTCCCGATGCCGCCAAGCACGGCTGCGACGAAGGCTTTGATGCCGGGCAAGATCCCCATGAAGGGATCGATCGCTTGGTAAAGCATGGCAAAAAAAATACCTGCGGCAGCAGCCAGAGCCGAGCCTAGGCCGAAAGTGAATGAAATCACGGCATCCGTATTCACTCCCATGAGTGAGGCGGCCGTGGGGTTGTTCGAGAGCGCCCTCATGGCAAGTCCCATGCGGGTTTTTTGCACAATGAAGCGAAGAGAAATCAGGAGCAATACCGTGACAACAAGCACCACCACCTGCTCCATCGTCATTGAAACCACTCCGGGAAGATCGAGCGTCTCATTTTTAATAAGCTGAGGGAATCCTTTGGGAGCAGCTCCACAAACAAGCTGGGTACCGTAGGAAAGCAAGAGGGAGACACCGATCGCGGTTATCAGCACGGTGAGACGCGATCGCTGGCGAAGTGGCTTGTAGGCGAGCTTCTCGATCACGATCCCAATCACCGCACAGATCAGCATCGAAAGCAAAAGAACGATCAGAGCGGAGAGAAAATCCGGCATCCAATGGAAAAGCGGCTTCAACCAGCGGTGCACATAGAGACCAGCGAAAGCCCCAATCATGAACACGTCGCCATGAGCAAAATTGATAAACCTCAACACGCCATAAACCATCGTGTATCCGAGCGCGATGAGTGCGTAGATGGCGCCTAGAGAAAGGCCGTTGATGAGTTGTTGAGTGAGATTTGCCCAGTCCACGAAATTTCGGAATCAGGGAGCCACGGTCTCGACGAAACGGAATTTGCCATCTTGGATCTGAAGGATCACTGCGGCCTTGCTGGCATTTCGTGAGGCGTCGATCGTGATGTTGCCAGTTACCGCTGGAAATCCAGTGGTGGAGGCTATGGCATCGCGCAGAGCCGCAGATTCCGTTGTTCCGGCACGCTTAATCGCATCCAGAAGAAGCATCGTAGCATCGTAGGCCAAAGCACCCATGGCATCGGGATCCAGAAGGTACTTGGCCTTGTATTTCGCGAGAAAATTTTGCACAGCGGGCGACTTGTCCTCGGAGGAGAAATGGTTTGAGAAAAAATTGCCCTCCATGGCTTCGCCTGCGACTTCTACGAGGGATGGTGAATCCCAACCGTCGCCGCCGAGAAGAGGGGCCTTGATTTCGAGTTCTCGGGCTTGGCTGGCAATGAGACCAGCCTCGTTGTAGTACCCCGCAACGAGGACCGCTTGGGGATTCGTTCCTCGGATCGATGTGAGCTGGGCCTTGAAATCTTTGTCACCGGAGCTGTAGCTCTGCTCACTCACGATCGTGCCTCCGTTTTTCGTGAAGTAGTCCTGAAAGAAATCCGTGAGCCCCACAGCATAATCTTGCTTCACATCGGTAAGGATGGCTGCCTTCGTCCACCCCCTCTGGAGCATGAATTTCGCAAGGACAGCGCCTTGGAAGGGATCAATGAAGCACACTCGAAAAATGTAGTCGCCGGTTTGCGTGACCTTCGGATTTGTCGAGGCGGGCGAAATCATCGGGATTTTATTTTGCTGGCAGATCGGGGCCGCTTCCAGTGAGCGCGAGGAAGCGACTTCGCCGATGATGGCGACAGGCTTCTCCCTCGAGATCATCCGGCGAACGACAGTTGCGGCTTCTCCGGCCTTAGACTGGTCATCCTCAGTGACCAAGCGGAGCTTTTTACCGAGCACTCCGCCATTGGCATTTGCCTCATCGATGGCCATGCGAACACCATTGTGTGCGGACTGCCCGAAACTTGCCGTGGCTCCAGTGAGAGCGGCAAACTCGCCGATCACGATCTCATTGGAATTGCCTGCGGAATCCTTTTTTTTGCACCCCGACAAAAACAAGCCGCAAAGCAAGGCTGCCAGCAGCACTGCACTGGACGACGTGCTCAAGAAGCCATGAAACCGAGTTCGCAAACTTGAGTGAAAAGGGAGCGGTCTTAACAGGAAAGAAACGGATAGGCTCATGGTTTTTGATATTCAAAAATGAGCGCGGAAGAATCAAGACCCATATCTTAAAACTCTCGTTCAATATCCACCAGCAATCCGACCTAGACGGCTAGTCGCATGCAAGTCTTGGCGCAAATTGCGTTGCTGCCCAACTGCGACGATCGCGCAGAGATTTGAGCCGATGCTTTACAACCAGAATAACGTTGTTATGTTCTACCTTCTGACTACGGGGCGTAGCTTAGCTTGGTAGAGCGCCTGGTTTGGGACCAGGAGGTCGGAGGTTCAAATCCTCTCGCCCCGATTTTTTGCTCCAGCATGGCGTCGAAGACGACGCCACTATTCTTGGAGTCACCAACTTTATCCTTCGTCGGGACATGCTGATTTCAGGGAGAAAGAAGGTCGCCGGCGGCCTGTATTATTCTGGCAGCAAGAGCCTAGCAACACGCCGAAGCTGCGGGGCGGGGTTCATTCTTGCGCGGAGTGGGGTAACTTTCACCGAATCCCCATCCGATTCCAGCAGCCACGAAAAAATAGGGATAGGCGGATTCGTTTCCGAAAGTGGGCCGTCGACAGAACGCAATTCGCCGAAACGCCAGTCGCTGACCACCAAGCCCCGATCGGTTTTTCTCACGCTGAAAAATCCATCAGAGAACCACTCGAGGCGGCGGGCTGGACGAGATCCGGCGATGGGCGCGAGGTCCTCGTAGTTTTTCGGGATGAAATCGAATGATGGCTGCTCGTTGGGTTTCAGAAGGGAGTGGTAGGTGATGACGAAGTCCTTCTCGCGCTCCGCGACGCCGCGCCAAAGAAGCGTATTGAACGGGGTCGGGGTGGATATGAAGCGTCGTGCTTCGATGCCAGCTGAAGCAAGATTTTCGCGCATGCGGGATTCGGCGGCGGATTTCGCCCCAAGGCTCCAGGCAGCATAGAGCGAGGCGAGGATGACTCCCGTGGTGTTCGCCCACACGCGCAAGCGAGGATGGCTTTTTGCAAACCATGCGATGGCCACTCCAACCAGGAGCGGCGCAGTGAAAAGGGGATCGATAATGAAGAGATTGTTCCAGCCAGCGCGGAAATCGCTGAATGGCTTGAGGACCATCGTTCCGTAGACGGTGAAAACATCAATGAGCACATGAGTTAAAAAAACTGCAAAAACGGTAAGCGCCGCTCTCAGGGGAGTGACGCCTCCTTTGTGGAGACGCGCGATCAACCAGCCGAAAAATGGCGAGGCGACGGCTATGACCAAAAGCGAATGCGACCATCCACGATGCCACTCGAGCTCTTGGATAGGATCGAGCCAAGGGTTGATAACGAGGTCGAGATCGGGAAGGGTTCCGAGAGCAACACCCCACACGATGGCCTTGTTGCCGAGACGTCTTCCCAGGCCAGCCTCGGCGACGGCGGCACCAAGGGCGGCTTGGGTGATCGAATCCACGACAGCGAAATCCGGCTGGAGTCCGGAAAGCTACTCCAGCGTGTCGTCCAATGCCGCGAGCAAGGTTGCTATGGATTCACTGGATTCGTCGCCCATGTTCGAAATGCGGAAGGTTTTTCCCTTCAGCTTTCCGTAGCCCCCATCGATAACGAAGCTGTGCTTCTCGCGCAGGCGCTTAATCCAGGAGGCGATGTCGATATCGAGATTATTTTTCACGCAAGTGAGCGAGAGTGAGCGCCGGCCTTCAGGCGCGAAGAACTCGAAGCCGCGGGCCGATACCCATTCATGGACCTGAGCGTTGAGTGCAGCATGCCGGGAGTGGCGAGCATCGACGCCTTCGGTGAAAATATCGTCCAGCTTGGATTGCAACGCATAGATTAAAGAAATCGCAGGCGTGCTGGGAGTCATATCCTGCTCTTGGTTTTTGGCGAATTCCACGAAGTCGAAATAGTATCCCCGATCTTTGATCGACTCGGCACGTTTCATGGCGCGCTCAGAGACCGCGAAGAGGGCCAGACCAGGAGGCAAGGCGAGGGCTTTTTGGCTGCCAGTGAGCAACACGTCAATGCCGAGCTCATCCATCGCAATCGACTGGGTGGAAAATGAAGAAACGCAATCCACGATGAAGAGGACATCAGGAAATTCACGCAACACGGCGGCAATCTCCGGAAGCGGATTTCTTACGCCGCAGGAAGTTTCGTTGTGGATGAGTGTGAAGGTGTCAAACCCTCCCTCGGAAAGCTTGGCACGCACCATTTCGGGCTCGATCGACTGGCCCCACTCCACTTGGAGAGCCTCGGCGTCTTTGCCGCAACGTTTGCTCACATCAAACCACTTATCCGAAAATGCGCCGCACATCCCATTGAGGACTTTTTTGATCGTGAGATTTCGGATTGCCCCCTCCATGACTCCCCAAGCCGACGAGGTCGAGAGAAAGACCGGACGCTGAGTGCCGAAAAGGGTTTTCAACCGTGGCTGGATGTCCCCGTAGAGCTTTTTGAATTCAGATCCGCGGTGGCCGATCATCGGCGTGCACATGGCACGGAACGTTTTTTCGGAAACTTCGATCGGACCTGGAATGAAAAGTTTGATGTGTGACATGGCGATAAATGAAGGAGGTCATATTACGAGCGATCAGGGGTGGATGACGAAGAAATTTTGCAAACTGGCAAGACTGAGGCCAAGATGGACGCGATCCCAATGCCGGCAAATAAAACTTCATCAGCGATTCATTTCATCAGCGGCTCAGACGACGCTGCCGTGAAGAAAGCGGCTTCCGAACTTGCCATGAAACTGGCGCCGGGCGCGGATGCGTTTGGATTGGAAGTCATAGATGGCGCGGTGGAGACGGTGGATGCCGCCATTTCCCGCACTAGGGAATCCATGCAGTCGCTGGCGACATTGCCATTTCTTGGCGGCACCAAACTTGTGTGGCTAAAAAGCGCGAGCTTTCTCGCCGACAGCGTCACCGGGCGCTCCGAGAATGTCACCGCCGTAGTAGAACAACTCTGCGACCTGCTCGATGAAGGCCTGCCCGGGGGAGTGACCTTTCTGCTCAGCGCACCCGGCGCGGACAAGCGTCGGACGTCCTACAAGCGTCTCTCCAAGTTGGGAAACACAATCCTGCACGATAAGCCCTCGCTGGGATTCGGCGCAGGCGAGGAGGAGATTGTCGGATGGACGTCCCAGCAAGCGCGGGCCCGTGGAATGAGTCTCTCGAGCGATGCCCTCGAGGTTCTTGCTGCCAGGGTGGGATTGGATTCCGCACAACTCCACAGCGAGCTCGACAAAATGGAAACCGCTTTTGGCCCAGGCCACGCGATCAGCGAACGTGACGTGCGCGACCTAGTGCCTGCAACGCGCGAGAGCGGCGTCTTTGATATCGGCAATGCCATTTCTGCCCGCAACCTCCCGCTTGCCCTAGAAACGCTCGACCAGCTTTTTTACCAAGGCGAGAAAGGCGTTGGCATCCTGCTTGCATCAATCGTCCCGACAGTCCGGAATCTTCTTCTTACAAAAAGCCTGCTGATCCGCCACAAGCTGCGCCCACCAGCCGAAGCCCAGTTTTTCTCAAGCACTCTCGCGAAGCTTCCTCCGGAAGAAACCGATTTTCTCCCTCGCAAAAAAGATGGCACACTCAACGCATACGGCCTCGGAATTGCCGCCAAAAGTTCCGTGCATTACTCGCTAGAGGAACTCCAGCGCGCCTTCCACGGATGCGCCAAAGCCAATCTCCACCTGATCACCGGCCAAGGCACAGAGGATGTGATTCTGACCCGCCTGCTCATTAGCTTCATGGGAAAACCCAAAGCCAGCCCTTAGAACATTCGACCATGCTTAAGACGACCGAACACAATAGGCTCCGGCTATCCGATGAGGGCAAGGAACCTTGGTCACTTTGGGGCCCGTATTTGAGTGAGCGGGCGTGGGCCACTGTGCGTGAGGATTACAGCGCCGATGGAGAGGCTTGGACTTACTTTCCGCATGAGCACGCCCGCCTCCGCGCCTACCGGTGGAGCGAAGATGGAATCGGCGGATTCAGTGATGACAAGCAACGCCTTTGCTTGGCGCACGCTTTCTGGAACGGCAGAGATCCCATTTTGAAGGAGCGCATGTTTGGCCTCACGGGTTCCGAAGGAAACCACGGCGAGGACGTGAAAGAGGTCTTCTTCTATCTCGATAGCACGCCAACGCACAGCTACATGAAGATGAACTACAAATATCCTCATGCTGAGTTTCCTTACACGGCGCTGATCGAAGAAAATCGCAAACGGACCCGAGCCGAGGCGGAATTTGAACTCTGGGACGCCGGAATCTTTGCAGACGACCGGTACTTCGACATCGATATAGAGTACGCCAAGGCCTCACCTGACGACATCCTGTGTCGCATCACGGTACGGAATATGGGCCCCGAGCGCGCTCCGATCCACGTGCTGCCGACTCTGTGGTTTCGAAACACTTGGAGCTGGGGACGCGATGACACAAAACCTGGGATCACTCGCATGCAAGCATCAGGAAAACCTTTTGCACGAAGCTCGCATGCCAGCGCTGGAACATATGATCTGCATGCAGACCTCGCTGAAGATTGGTTTTTTTCCGAGAATGAAACGAATTTCCAACATATCTACGGGACTCAGAACGCCTCTCCATTTACAAAGGACGCCTTCCACCGACGCCTCATCCACGGCGACCACTCGGCAGTAAATCCCCGGCATGAGGGGACCAAGGCGGCGGCGGTTTTTCATCGCATACTCGAGGGCGGTGAATCCTATGAGATCCGCGTCAGGCTTATCGGCCCACAAGCCATCGCGACCTCTCAACCATTTGGGGACTTTGACGAACTCTTTGAGACGCGCATCCATGAGGCCGATGATTTTTACGCCAGCGTCCAGCCGCCACAGATGAAGCCGGACGAGCAACTCATCCATCGCCAAGCACTGGCAGGCATGATGTGGGGAAAGCAATTTTTCCACTACATCGTGGACGATTGGCTAGAGGGAGATCCCGCGATGCCCAAGCCACCGGAGAGTCGAAAAACTCTCCGAAACCGTCAATGGCGCCACCTCTACAATGAGCGCGTCATGTCCATGCCTGATCCATGGGAATACCCATGGTATGCGGCCTGGGATTTGGCTTTCCACTGCATCCCGATCTCGCTCATTGATCCGGGCTTTGCAAAAAGCCAGCTGGATTTACTGACACGCGAATGGTACCAGCACCCGAACGGACAGATTCCTGCCTATGAGTGGAACTTCAGCGATGTGAACCCTCCTGTCTTCGCCTGGGCGACTTGGCGAGTTTACAAAATGGAAGAACAGCAAACCGGAAAAGGTGACCTCGCCTTTCTGGAAACGCTCTTCCACAAACTCATGTTGAATTTCACCTGGTGGGTGAATCGGAAGGACTCGGATAACAACAACATTTTCCAAGGCGGATTTCTCGGCCTCGACAACATTGCCGTCTTCGACCGTAGCGCTCCACTTCCCACCGGCGGCATGCTTGAACAAAGCGACGGCACAAGCTGGATGGGGATGTTTTCCCTCAACATGATGAAAATCGCGTTGGAGCTCGCGCGCAAGAATCCTGTGTACGAGAATATTGCCACCAAGTTCCTCGAGCACTTCCTCGGCATCGTCCATGCCCTGAATGCGCTGCAACTCTGGAATGAAGAGGATCGGTTTTTTTACGACGTCCTACAGTTGCCTAATGGAGATCGGCTCCCTCTGCGGCTGCGCTCGCTGGTTGGCCTCATGCCACTCCTCGCGGTGGAAACCCTCGATCCCGAGGAACTCGATGCATGTCCCGGATTCAAAGCCCGGATGGAGTGGTATCTCAACTACCGCCCTGAACTCACAAGTCTTGTCTATGATTGGGAAAAGCTCGGCATAAAGAACCGGCGCCTGGTCGCTCTGGTTGCTGAAGAGCGGATGTTAAGCCTGCTCAAGCGAATGCTCGATCCCAATGAATTTCTAAGCCCATTCGGCATTCGCTCACTGAGCAAATTCCATAGCGATTCGCCATATGAATTCGAAGTAAATGGAACAACTCACCGTGTGGATTACGAGCCCGGAGAAGGACAAACTGCCCTGTTCGGTGGGAATTCAAACTGGCGCGGCCCCGTTTGGTTTCCTATCAATTTCCTTCTCATCGAGGCCCTGCAAAAATTCGATGATTTCTATGGCTCAGATTTCCGAATTGAGTGCCCCACTGGCAGCGGAATCCTCCTCTCACCGGGCGAGATTGCCGATGAACTTTCACAGCGCCTGAGCGGACTTTTTCTGCGCAAACAGGACGGCAGCCGTGTTTTTCAAGGACGCGACCAAGACCTCTTCCGCAAACCTGACTGGAAAAATAAAATCTGGTTCCACGAATATTTTCATGGCGACGACGGATCGGGCCTCGGAGCCTCGCATCAGACCGGTTGGACAGGACTCGCTGCAGACCTCCTGCAACAACTCGCAGCCAAGCGCAAAAAGTAATCTCTATCGAAAAACCTCGCAGCAGATGCGCGCGGTATTGAAGTGGACGCGGACAACCTTTTCGATTTCGGGGCAGTATCCACCGGCAAGCACCCACGCGATCGGGATTTTTTCGTTCTTGGCGAATTCGAAGACCATTCGGTCGCGCGCTTGCAAGTCATCGTGCGTGAGTTGAAGCGGGGAGTAGGGATCGTCACGCAGCGGGTCGGCGCCAGCTTGGTAGAGCAAGATGTCCGGCTTGCCGTCTTGGATCAGCCAGGGCAAATGCCACTTCATCGCTTCAAGAAGAACCTCGCGGTCGCTTTTTCCCGAGGGAATCAGCGGTGCTGAAAAATGGTTCGGATCGTCTGTGTGATGCCGCTCGCGCACATCGCGAAAGGGTTGGTTATTCCAATAGTCGTTCCCGTAAATCGACAGCGCTCGCAGCCACGGTCGGGATACCGCAAGGGATGCCGTGCCGTTTCCATAGTGCAGGTCCATGTCCAGGATGGCTGCCGTGCGGATTTTGCCTTCCGCGCGCAGAGCCTCCAGCGCCACCACAAGGCCGTTGAAGGTGCAGAAGCCCTCGCCGTGATCTGAGCAGGCGTGATGGAATCCGCTCGCCAAGGCCGCCGATACACCGCTCTCCAACGCACTCCGCGCCGCCGCCAATACCCCGCCGCCGGTGAGGCACACGCTCGGATAGAGCGACTCGCTCCACGGAAATTTTTGCGACTCTGCAAGGTCACGAGGTTCGCCGGTTTTCACCGCATCGACATACTCGGCCGTATGGACCCTCAACAAATCTTCCTGGGTCAGCGACTCCGGCTTTTCCATGATGACCTGCGGCAACCAGGCCCTCACCTCGCCAGCGACGAGCGCAAACTTCCGCATCGGCATGATGTGCTCGCCAATCGGCGCCGCAAATCCGGGATCGTAGAAAAACTTCATGGGAATGAACATTAGTGTCCGGTTGAGACAAAAAATCACAGACGAGTAATCAAATCCTGAATGTAACTATCTGGGTCATCCTTGGCGCTGAGGATGTGGTGCTGGCGGTAGTCAGAGGAAGTGGCGTCTTTGTTTGGGTCGGAAGGGCAGGGCCAGCGGAGCTGATGCCGGTGCGTTTGGGAGATGAGGAAGGATTCGAGCTGGATGGGAGTCTTTGTCGCCTTCTTGGCGAGGTCGGCTTCGATCTCTTTGATCCGACGGCAGAACTGCACCTTCGGGTTGTTGAAGTTGTTGGTGAAGTTGCGCAGGCCTTTGGGGTCGATGAAGGCGATGGTTTGTTTGTCTTCCCGCAGGAGCCAGAGGATGAAGTCCGGGCGGAAGCCTGCTTCGGCGAAGAAGCTGACGCCTTTGTCGGAGCTGTGATTACGAAGGAGGTAAAGCTCTGTCTCGGCGAGGGTGCCTTTGGCTTCGGCTTGGCAGTAGGTTTCCAAGTCGTTGACGAACTGTTTCTCGCCCTCAGTGTGTCGGGATGATCTTCACCAGTGCATCCTCGCCCCGGCTATGGCTCAGGTGGATGAGCGGCTGGTAGAGATGCCCAGAATGCTGAACGGGGAAGATTTTCCAGCGGTCGAGCTGGAGGTCCTCATACTTGCCTGCGGCAAAGCGCTCACTGAGCTGCTTGAGTCGGCTGATGAGCTGGGTCTCCGTCTTCTTCACCAGGATTTGATACTTCTGGAGAATGAGTTCGTCGTTTTGAGTCAGGCGCTGATACTCAAGATGCGGCGCTTCAAACTCCCTTTTGTGGAAAAGGTAGAAGCGGTCGAGGTAGGCCTTGAGCAGGTGGATCACGATCTCCTGATAGAGGGCCAGCTTATCAAAGCGGAAATTCAGGTAGCCCGGCGGAATGTAGAGTTCATACCACCAGCGCTCGGCCATGATCGCTTTAAGCGACTCGGGCCGGAAGAGCGTGTTGTAGTAGGCCTTGTCGCGCTTGTGGCGTTCCAGCTCAAACCAGACAGCATTCCAGTCAAGGAAGGCGAGGTGTTGTTCGGTGAGCGGTTCGCGGTTCAGGGGTGCGGCCCCGTCACCAGACTTCGCTACCGAGGATTGTTTTTGCAGTCTCGGATACCAGTCAGCGACTACCATGCCGTTCAGTTTGCCTTCGAGGCTGGCGAGTTGGAGCGTGACCTCCTTCTTGAAGTCGGGCATCTCCTTGCGGGTGCGGATGATGTTCAACTCCAGCTTGTCGATCTCTGGCAGCTTGATGGTAGGGAGGAAGATCAGCTCCCGCCGCTCATCCTCACCCACGCCTTCTTCTTCGAGGTATTCCTCGAAGTCCTGCATGTAGTTGCTGCGGATGCCGAAGATGTTCAGCGTCTCCATGAGCGCGATGTGCTCCGGGTGCTTGGTGGGCATGTCATCGCCCTGCAAATCGAGCGCATCGAGCGCACTGGTGCGCTTGAGCTTGAACTTGTAGCCACGCAGTCGCACGCCACGGCCAAAAAGCTGAATGATCTCGCTGCCTTCCTTCTTGCCCACGTTCATGAGCCCCATCGCAGTGACGCGCCAACTGCTCCAGCCTTCGCTGAACTTCTTGGCTCCTGCCAGCAGCCGAATCGGGCTGCCCGTGGCATTGATTCCGGCAAAGAGGGATCCTGAGAACGCCATGTCTTCGACAACGAAGTGATCGTTCTCGCCCTTGGCCTCGATCAGCCGGTCACAGAGGCCTTTGGCATCACCCACATTCACCACGCCGAACCAGTCATGCGTGCCAATGCGCAGGCCGATCTCTCCGTCACTGCCCATGAGGCGGACGATATGTAGCTGGCCCGGTGAGGGGGCATTGAAGACATGGCGCAGGATGTCGAGGAAGCAGTCGCTCGCCTGCTGTCCATTCCATACCGTCTCCACATACGGGAAGAGTTCATCAAACACCGTTTTGCCTCCTGCAACGAAGCCCATCTTCCGCGTCAGCAGCTTTTGCAGCGAAATCTCAGACTCTTTGCGGTCGGCAACGAAGCTCGCCAGGAACTTCAAGATTTGCACAAGGTCAGTCTCTTCCTGCTGCTCACGAGTGCCGGAAACCGAGCCGCCGACGAAGATCATCAGCGGATCAGCCAGAAGGTAGGGTTTCAGTTCTGCCCCACCATCCGCAAAGCGCCGCCTCTGCTGGTAGAATGATAGCAGACTGCCCGTCAGATAGTCCCGCCCTGCGAGCTGCACCTGATCCGCGAGGTTGAGGATGTTGAAGTCCTTCCCGTAGCCATCGTTGTAAAAGAACTTGTAGGAGTAGTCGAAGAGGATGCACTTGGCATACTCCTGGGTCAGCTCTTTCTGCTTGGCACCGGTCGCTGCTTTGACCGACTGCCCAAAGGTCGCGGAGTATTCAAAGGAGAAGCCGTTGGCGCTGATGCGGCGGCGGAAGTCTTTCCACACCTCACCACCCGAGCCGCGATGGCCTTCATCTACCAGCACGAGGTTGTTTCCTTCAAAGGTATCCACCGCCACGGTCTTCTGGCCGGAGGTCTCGCGGAGCTTGTTGATGTCGATGATGTCCACCCCGCGCCCGGTGAAGAGCGTTGCACCGTCCTTGTCGTAAAATTCCGCTTCGATCCCGCTCTGCTCGAACTCGTCTTTGTGCTGCCGGGACAGCCCTTCGTTCGGCGTGAGCAGGATGATGCGGTTGAGATCCTTCCGTTGTCCCGCCTTGCCCAGGTAGTGCAGGTATTGGCGGATGTGGCAGTGCATCAGCAGCGTCTTGCCGCTTCCGGTCGCCATCCAGAAGGCCGCTTTGTTCAGGTCGTCCAAAACGAAGTTCGCGATGTGCTCACGGGCTGCCTTTCCTTCATTGAAAGCTTTCACGCTGTGATTCAGCGAGGTGAGCAGCTCTTCCGTATCGCTGAAGTAGCGGTCCAGATACATCTCGGTCATCAGCAGACCGAGGTATTGGAAATAGAGCGGATAAAGTGTCGGCCCCAGCAGGTTGCGCTTCTTGGTGATGTGCTTCCAGTGGCCGACGATGTTGCTGTCGTAGTCGCGCAGTTGGTCATCCGCCACGCTGCGGCCCTGCTTCGGCAGGCGTGCGATGAGCTGGTGCACAAACTTGCTGCCTCCGTCATCCGCCCACCCTTCAAACTCCGGCGCGCGCAGGATTTCAGAGAGGCGGTCAAAATCAGCGACACCGAGTTGCTTCAGTGCCCACGGGGCGAGAACGAGTTTGTTGGCGAAGGACATGATCGTGGGTTTTTCCTAATCGTCCGCACCCACTCCAGGCAAGGCTGGCCGCTTCACAATGACTTTGAAAAGATTGCCCTCCCGATCATCCACAAACTCAATGTCTGGATAGGCTTGCAAGGCTCTGAGAATACCGCTGCCAACACCGCGATAGGGAAGCAGTCTCAAAGCATAAGAAGCCAAGATAGGGTTTCTGAAATTAGAGTTGCCGCCCTTGACGTTCTCCAGCGTCAAATGGTTAGGCAAGTGACCTGGGCTGATGATTTCGACGCGGTCAGAGAAGATGAATAAGCGAATTGGCGCAGAGAGGAAATAGTTCCTGTGGACGAGGGCGTTCACCATCAATTCTTCAAGAGCTTCCCTTGGTATTTCTGGATCGCCGACCGAATTAAAACCTTTGTCACCTTGTGGGGCGCGGAGATTACCAAGGAGAAAACTCATGCACTGCTGGAACACGTCCGCCATCTCGCCGCTGATGTCTTTGCTGTCAATGTATCGGTTCTCTGCGATGTCAGCCCCATAGAAGGCCACTGCCTTGACGATGAACGCAGGTAAGAGATAGGGTGCTCTTTTGCTAAACAGCAATACCCCCGCATAGTTGAGCGCAGTGCCTTGAGCCAAGTTTTTATGCTCCAGTATTTTGGACAAAGGAACTAACTGATCCTCAATCTTCTCCCCATGCAGCTTTTCAAAGAACCGAGAGAAGTATTCCAAGTCAATGTCCGCGATACTGCTTCCGTTCACAAGCGTCGCATCAGCATGAAAGACATCCGCCTCCTGGATCATGCGTCTGATCTCTTCGCCTGAAGTTGCTTTGCGTTTGTCTGCCCCACTCTTGACCCAGATCGTCCCATGCCTGTCCATGTAGGGGCGGCTGCAGCCGTTGGGGATGGTCAGGACCATCACCGTGCCAGCAGGGTGCGCCAAGTTTTCGGTCAGGGGATTCACCGCAGGCCGCACGTTTTGAGAGGAAGCATTGGAAAGTAGCTGGTTGATCCGGTGAATCGCTTCTGGAGACAATCCAACCACTTGGCCGTGGTCGCCCACTCCTATCAGCATCTGTCCGCCTCCCGAGTTGCTGAAGGCGACAAGCTCAGCCGCCAGAGCGTCGGCATTCGTCACATCGGCCTTGAACTGGTGGCGGCTGTCTTCTCCCAGAGAGAGGCGTTGGATGAGGTCTTGTGTGGTCATGATACTATTCTTTTAACCACAGAGAACACAAAGATCACAAAGGATCGATTAGGGTATCCCTTCAGAATCCCATCTGTGTTCTGTGTGGTCTTTATGATTGATGAAGTCCTATAAAGCATACTTTTTGATCTCGAATTTGTAAGACCCAAAGTTGATGAGCAGACCGTGCTTGAGGCGTGCAGACTTGAGATAGCCCATGATCTGCGCTGTGTGCTCGGGAGCCAGCGCCTTGACTGCTTTGAGTTCCAGGATCAGCCATCCATCAACGAGAATATCTGCGTAGTAGTCCCCGATGTTTGTCCCATCTTCATCATAGACCTTGATGGGTTCTTGCTGCCTTACCTCTAGCCCAGCCTTCCTCAGACGATGTGCCAGAGCATTCTCATACACTTTTTCCAGATGCCCATGCCCGTGATACGCATGGATGTCCCAGCTCGTCTGCCGCACACGGTCGCAAAAAGCTCTCACTTCACTGTCATTCATGCCTGCTTTCATAGATGGATGAGTGGGTTAACCACAAAGAACACAAAGACCACAAAGGGGTTTTGGATTGGGTGCCTGCTTCATAAATAAGAAATTTGTGCTCTCTGTGTTCTTTGTGGTTAAGAAAGGCTTTCAAAGTTCGTGGTGTCAAACATCAGGCGGTGGAAGGTTTCCTCGATGAGGTGGACCTTGTTGTGCGGGTCGTTAAGTGTGTGGGGGCCGTTGAGGTAGATGAAGTCGTATTCGGTGTCCGCAGGGCTGATGGTGATCTTTTCCAGATACTTCACCAGTGCGGCGTTGTCGGCTTTTTCGTCAGTGCTCAGGCTGCGCCAGAGGATGAGGCAGCGGCCTCCGGCTCGGCGCTCGCCAGTGACAGTTAGGAAGCCCTTTTGGTGGTCGATGTGTTTCACCTTCAGGCCCAGCAGCCAGTTGAAGGTCTCCACCAGATCCACGTTGGTTTCCTTGGTCTCACCGGCGCTGCTGGTAGCGATGTGGAGCTTGTAGCCGAAGGGATCACGGAACTGGCCCACATCCAGCAGGCTGGCACTGCCTTCACTCTCCACGTCCAGGAAGTAACCCAGCAGGTAGGCATCCCGCTGCGTCTCCGTGGCGTTGGCGAGCGCGGTTTCTTGCTGGGGACTGCGGAAGAGGCGGAGGTTGTTCAGCGTGTCCTCATAGGATTCCAGGCGGACGATCTTGAAGGCATGGGAGATGCCGGTGTTGCGGCTCTGCGGTTTGCCCTCTTTCCAGTCGGTGGAATAGACGACTTTTTTCAGGCGGGGGACGAGAACCGTATCGAAATAATAGCTCATTTCCACCAAGAGATATTTTCGGGAATCCCCACTTCTATTAACTGCGAGGGTAGCGTGGCCTAGTGCGCCAGATCCGGCGAATGCATCAAGACAAATTCCCTGAGCATCGCTGTGCAAATTGAGGAACCACTCCACTAATTGCAGCGGTTTTGGGGTATCAAATGCCTTGAACCCAAACAAGTCTTTCAAAGTTCTCGTGGCGTCGGCATTGATTCCGAACTCGTCCAACCACGTTGACCAACCAACTGATTTCTTCTCCTCTCTCAATTTTTCGTATGGAGTCCATCTTGAGCTTTCGCCTCCATAATTTACACCTGGATCGAAGGGCGACTTCTCCCAATGGAAAAAGTCTGGATCTTGGATTGCCTTAGCAATGTTCGGATTGTTTTTGCCCCATCGCCAATGACCCTCTCGCCCGTCATTACGGATAGGAAGTGCCTCTTCTCCAGAGGGCGTTGGCAATGCGTAATATTGGCCGGGACGGTCCGAACGGAGCGAGGTTCCTCCCCACTTCCTTAGTTCTCTCCCCTTCCGGTAGGGACCCCATTTATCTTTCGCATTTAACTCACCAGTAGAACGCTCATCGTTTGAAATCTCAGAAGGACTGTCTTTGTAAAATATGGAGAAATATTCATGGCCCGTTCGAAGACCAGACTTCTCTTTTCCACCACTTGGCTCTGATTGCCAAGGGGCACAGGCTGCTAAATTGCCTTCGCCAAACATTTCTTTTAAAACTTTGAGGAGAGTAGCCACTTCGTTGTCTTCAATTGTCACCGAAAAGAGTCCCTCAGACGTCATAAGGCGATTTAGATTCTGCACGCACTCTACGATCATTGATAGCCAACTTGAATGTTGGAAACCGTCTTTGTAGCAAAACCCATCACTCCCTGTGTTATACGGAGGATCGATGTAAACGCATGTGACCTGCTCACGATACCGCTCCCGCATAAGCTGAAGCGCCTGGAAGTTCTCCGAGTGGAAGCAAACGCCATCGAGTGAGGCGTCCAAGTCGTCGATGCTGGCGAGCATCTTGAGCGTGAAAGCACCATCGAAATGTTTGGTATCCACCATGAGGTGCGGATGGGCCTTCAAGAACTCAGGTGTGCGCTCTGGCTTCAGGTCAGAAAGCGCGACGAGATCTTCCCATTCCAACCATTGAGCCTCACATTGGCAGATGTCGGCGTAGAGCGCTTCCGGCAGACGATCCAACGTCATGCAGTAGCGAGTCTCCACGACAAACTTCTTTTTCAACCAGAGCTTCTTCTGAAACTCTTCCAACTGCGCCACCATACGAATCACCGGCAGTGCACAGCGGCGGATGGCGCGGATTTTGGAGAGGTATTCCTCTGCCTTGGCGGCGGTGCTCTTCTCGATGTCATCCAGGTGCATGACCTCATTCTTCACATAGAAGTCCAGCTCACGGCGGAGGAATCCGCCGAGGTCCTTGTGGATGAAGTAGTCGAAGAGGTGCTTGGCCGTGTAGCTGCGCAGATGCTTCTGGAAGATGGTGCGGCTGTCTTTTTTGTCCTTCGGCTGGTAGCTGGGATCATCGGTAAAGAGCAGTTCCTTCCACTTCGGCGGCAGGTTGTCTGCTAGGGTCTTTTCAGTATCAGCGTTCAGCTTGTCCTGAAGGCTGCGCTCACTTGCATGCTCGCTGTAGCGGAAATGAATGGTGAGGATGCGCTCATCGGCCTCCACAAAGGCAGTCTCGGTATCCAGGCTGAAAGCGCGAGTGGTCTTGCTGTCGGCTTTGCGGTTGTCCTTCTCCGTGTCGCCCTCAATGAGCTTGAACTGGACGGTGAAGACATCTTTCGGGTCGGCTTTGAAGATTTCCCCGAGGTTCTTGGCGACCTTGAAGTTGTAGTCCCGCAGCAGCTCGGAGGACTTGATGTAATACTGGTCCATGTTGGCCCAGATGAGCTTCACCTCCTCCCCGTTGTAAGGAATCATGTAGCGCTCCTGCCCATGAACGGTGCTGCGGTGCAGGCCCAGGAAGTCGCCGCCCTGGTAGTAGCGGGAGAAGAAGGTCAGCAGGTGGGAATAGACTTCATCCGCAGTGGCTTCGAGGTCGGAGCCCTTGGCAATGCGCTCCCGCAGGACAAGGACTTCGGGGAATGTCTCCGGATCTTTTTTGAGCAGCTTGGCCGCCTGCATGGCCTGGGCCAGTTCATCTTCCAAATGCCCTGTCTGAATCGAGCTATGCTCCGTGAGAGCACTGCGGACGGTGGTTTCCAGGTGCTTGTCCAGAAACTCAGCGATCTCCGTGTGGCGCTGGCGCAGGACACGGTAGATGCCGAAGTCGAGGTCGGCCTTGTCCAGCTCAAACAGCTCACGGAGCTTAGCCTTCAGCTTGGTGAAGTTTTGGCTGGCAGGGATCGGCGTGTCGGTATCGGGCATGGAAGGAGAAGTAAAACGTTAAGACTGCGTTGGCGAGTCTGACTTGCTCTGCTGAACAAGCGACCAGCGCACGGTGAAGAGGTCGAGGGTCTGCGTCTTCTGCTCCAGCTTCCCACGAATGGCGGCGACGAGGAGGTCACGCTGGGCGTAGATGCGCTCTTCCACTTCGAAGATTTCCTGCCGGAGCTTGCGCTGGCGGCGCTCAGCCTCCGCCATGTCGGTCTGAATGCGGGCCTGCTCGCTGAGGTCGGCGGCTTTGGTGGCTTCATTCCGCAGCTCGCGGATGCGTTTCTTAATGTCCTTCAGCGCTTTCTCAGAACTGGCGACTTGATCGTCTGCCCAGCCGTCGAGCTTCGCCAGCTCTGCCTCGAAGAACTTGGCATTGCGGTCGGAAATTTGTTTCAGCAGCAGGGAGCGGGTTTGCTCCTGCTGCGCGGCCAGTGTGGGGGCATCGAGCGCCAAGGCTGAAAGCGCCGAGGAGGAAGCTGGTAGTGTCAGGAGACGGGAGGCCTGTTCGCCATCGAGTGTCTGGCCATCATCGGAACTGGCAGCAAAGATGAGGTGATCCTCGCCCTGATCGAGCGCATCCACGGTGAACAGTGACACCGTAAGCCAGCCAGATTTGCCAATGAGAGGCTTGAGGATGCTGATCTTCCCGCCGTGGCCACCATAAGCAAAGGTCAATTCCGCCGGTGGCAGCTCACGTTCTTTGGCCCTATGAATGACACGCTCTGCCAGGGGATGACCGAGGCGGTAGAGATGGGCCTCAGCAGTCCGCCGTGGCAACTGATACAATCCAAGCTCGATACCCTGAACCTCTGCATAAGGCTGACTGGTGAGTTCAAAGCAGGACTCGTCCAAGAAGCGGGCGTGGCCGTCCAACTCGTGTTGGGTGAGCTGAATGAGTTGTCGCTCGAATCGGTTCAAGGACTCTCGGGATGCCTCATCACGGACCTTGAGCTTATCGCGGACTTCATCGTCGAAGTTTTCCAGCAGCTTCCGCCGCGTGGTCTTCATGGATTCATCAATCTCCAGCTTCAGTTCACCTTGAAGCTGATCAAAGGCAACCTTGACCTCCTCAGGCTTACGGCACTTCTGGTAAATGGCCGCGATGCGCATCTCAAAGTCCACGCCGGACTCGATAGCTCCAAGCACTTCGTCACTGGAACCAAAGACGCCATCGAAGAGTTTGAACTTCTCATCCAGGAGTTCGTAAACCCGAACATCGGCAGCATTTTTTTGATTCAGGAAGTTCACCACCACCACATCATGCTTCTGCCCGTAACGATGGCAGCGGCCAATGCGCTGCTCGATGCGCTGGGGATTCCATGGCAGATCGTAGTTCACCACGAGGGCGCAAAATTGAAGATTGATCCCCTCAGCACCTGCTTCGGTGGCGATCATGATGCGGCCTTCGTCGCGGAAGTAATCGACAAGGGCACTGCGCATATCTGCCGTGCGAGATCCGGTGATTTTGTCACTGCCTTTGTGCCGCGCTACCCATCGGGCATAGATGGCCTTGGAGGTGTCGTCGGTGTTGGTGCCATTGAAGAGCACGATGCCGTCCTTGTAGGGGCTATCTGCCAGTAGGCGCAGCAGGTAGCTCTGGGTCTTGCGGGACTCAGTGAAGATGATGGCCTTTTCCGAGGCACCGAGTTCTGTGGCCTTGGCGAAGGCGACCTTGAGGGCTTTCAACAAGGCCCGGCCTTTGGCGTTGTGGTCGATGGAAACAGCGATGCGAGCAAACTCTTCGAGGTCGCCGATCTCTGCCGCCATCGCTTTCGAGTCCTCAGCACTCAGTGGTTCCACAGCATCGTCATCCCACTCCTCAGCCGTTTCATCCAGTGACTCGTAATCCTCATCGAGTTCATCTTCGAGCGACTGCGCTGGCTGCTCAGCTTTCAGGCGTGCCTTGAGACGATTGGCGATGGAAGTAAGCGCCCCGGCAATGGCAAACGACGATGAGGCGAGCAGCTTCCGAAGCACCAAGGTCATCAGCGTGCGCTGGCTGGGCGGGAGCGCTTGGAGGTTGTCACGCTGAAGGTAATCCGAGACGAGGTTGTAAAGCCTGTCTTCGCTGTCGCCGGGATCGAAGCGTTCCACCATCGCGTGGCGTTTGGTGTAGGGCACGTATTGCGTGACCTGCCGGCGGAGCGTGCGGTGGCAGATGGGCTTTAATCTGGCCTTCAAGGTATCGAAGACCTGAGACTGACTCAGACTGGCGAATTGATCACGGAAGCTCTTCAGATCGCCAAAGGTGTGCTCGTCGATGATGCTGACGAGGCCGAACAACTCCAAAAGTGAGTTCTGCAACGGCGTGGCCGTGAGCAGCAGCTTGTGCCGCTCCTGCAAGGCACCCTTGAGCACGTTGGCGATGATGTTCGAGGGCTTGTAAACATTCCGCAGGCGATGCGCTTCATCCACGACTACCAAATCCCATGACGTGCGTTGCACATCGGAGGCCTTGTTTCGTGCGAACTGGTAGGAGCAAATGATGATGGCATCGGTCTTCGTCTCGAAGGGCTGGAAGTGACCTTTCTTGACGCACGCGTTGTAGGACTTCGACTCCAGAATATCGCAGGGCAGGAAGAACTTCTCTGCCATTTCCTGATGCCACTGCTTTCGCAGGTTTGACGGAGTGATGATGAGGATGCGTCTTTTCCTCTCCGCCCACTTCTGCGAGATGACCAGCCCCGCCTCGATGGTCTTCCCCAAGCCGACTTCATCCGCAAGGATCGCGCCCTTCGACAATGGCGACTGAAACGCAAACAGCGCTGCATCCACCTGATGTGGGTTCAAATCCACCTGCGCCCCCGCCACCGCTGCAGCTAGCTTGTCCAAGCTGTCAGACGAGCAGCGCTTCGTCAGCTCGTAAGCGAGGTATTTGGCTTGGTAGTCGGTGATGCTCACGCGGCGAAGGCGAAGTGGCAGGTCTGGTCGCGGTTGCTAACGATAAAAATCTGAAGGAAGCAGAGGAGGGTCTTGGCGGCGCTGAAGACATCGGGAGATGAAGATTTGCGTGCCATGAATCAAGCGGGCGAAGATGGGGTGTGGCTTCGGTTGCCTTCGGCTGTTTGCCCCAGTGAGTTTGAAAAGCGCGCGAGTCTATCTCCGCTGTGGTTCGAGTCGGATTCGCCTCGACTGTCGGCAGTGGGCCAGGGCTTGGCCTCCAAGCCGATGGTAGCGGATGTTTGGAAAGAAGTTGAGGGGTTGCGTTCCATCGGCAAAATTTTATTTCCCTCAAATCGACTTGTCGATGTCCCGATCAAGCAAAATTCCGCCCCAACTCTACTTTATCGCCATTTATTCGTTCCCTTTGAAGGGGGCAGGAATTAATGATTGATACGATTTCCGTCTGATTGGAGTTACAACACGAAGGGTAGCAAGGAAGAAGATTGGCTATCGGGGATGCTCGCGCAGGTGGTCCCAGCTACCCGAGAAGCTTGGCGCGGGCGTCTTTCTCGCTCAAGCCGCCAGCGACAAGCATTGAGATGGCTTTCTCGATCACCGCGTCTTTTTCTGTGAGAGCAGCGTTTGTTTCTGCGAGGGCAGAGTTCGTTTTTGCGAGGGCGGCGTTTGTTTCCGCAACTAGACGTTCCATGTCCTCGAGGTCTTCGAGGTAGTCGTCCTCGACCTCCATCGTTTCACGCACATCGGGCTCGCTGATGGCTTTGATCAGGCGGCGGATGACTCCGTGGAATTTCTCTGGGTAATCTTCCTCTCGGATGCTGAGCGTGTGGGCGTCGGCGGGATCTTTCTGGCTTTGGTCGAAGATGCCGAGCAGGGATTCCAGATCATTTTGGCGGCGCTGCTTGAGGTGCGGAATCTGCACGATGATGCTGTCGTGGGTGA
>CANMQB010000011.1 GCA_947499885.1 Spartobacteria bacterium | reverse complement strand
AGAGGCTTGCAGGAACACCCAGGTGTTTCCGCCGCGATGATGTCGGGCTCCGGTTCCACGATTTTCGCTATTCTTCGGGATGGTGCCGAGGGTATCGAAGAATGGGTGCGTGAGGAATTCGGCGAATCCTTTCAGACCTTTCGCGCACAGATTGCCACAACGCGCAGCCCGCTTTTTTCATGATACCCGCCGAGGATGCCGAACTCATGCAGCGAACGGCGACGGGTGATGAGCGCGCCTTTGAGGAACTGATCGAGCGCCACCAATCGCGGGTTATTGGTACGATCGCAAAAATGCTTGGCGACACGAGTGCGGCGGAGGACTTGGCCCAACAGGTTTTTATCCGAGTGTGGCAAGGCGCACCTCGCTATGTGGCTTCCGCAAAGTTCACCACGTGGTTGCTTACGATCACGCGCAATCTTGTTTTTAATGAGACACGCCGCCGCTCACGCGCCCGACTTGTTCCGATGGAGCACGAAGATGGATCTGCTCGCGAGTTCCCTGATGTTGGCTTGCTTGAACCTGGGCGGGAGCTTCAGGAAAAAGAATTGCAAGCTGCGATTTCGGCCGCAATTGCGTCGTTGCCAGAGCAGCAACGCCTAGCCCTCGTTCTTCGCAGATATGAGGACCTCAGCTACGAGGAAATAGCTGCCGTTTTGGAAACGACTGTTCCTTCGGTGAAGAGCCTGCTCTTCCGTGCGCGTGACGAACTGCGCTCGAAACTCGAAAAGTTTCTAGCGTCGTAGTTGTCTTCCCGATCGGGCACGACGACGCTTGGCTTTGCCTTTTTTTAGCTGCGTCCGATGCTGGTGTATCGGAAGCCAGCGGCGCGCACTGTATCGGGAGCGAGGATATTGCGTCCGTCGAAAATGAGCGGCGTGTGCATGACCTTACGAAGTTCTGCGAGGTCCACTGTGGTAAATTCCTTCCACTCTGTTGCGATGATCAGGGCTTCGGCTCCTGTGGCAGCCTCAAGGGGTGAATGTGCGACGCGGGCTCCATTGATGAGCTTGTATTCCAGAGCTTTCTCAGTCCCCTTTGGATCATAGACAGTCACCTCGGCACCCTCGGATACGAGGTCGCGGACGACATCAATCGCCACAGAAGAACGAACGTCGTCGGTATCAGGTTTGAAGGTGAGGCCCCAAACAGCAATTTTTTTGTCTTTGAGCACCCAGAGCGCTTCACGAATCTTGGCAAGGAAACGCTCACGCTGGCTAAAATTGATTTTTTCGACCTCCTTAAGCAGAGTGAATGGAACTCCCAGGTCTTCACTGATGGCGATGAAAGCGGCGATATCTTTCGGGAAACAGGATCCTCCATAACCAATGCCGGCGTTCAGGAAGTTGCGACCGATGCGGCGGTCCATCCCAATGCCATCGGCGACTTTCTCGACATCGGCTCCGCTGGCTTCACAAATTCGGGCAACGGCATTGATGTAGGAAATTTTGAGTGCGAGAAACGAGTTGGCAGCGTGCTTGATCAATTCCGCGGAGTTGATGTCCGTAACGAGCACAGGAGCCATGAATGGCTCGTAGATTTTTTGCATGAGAGCCACTGCGCGCTCGCTGTTGCCGCCGATGACGATGCGGTCTGGCTTCATGAGATCCGGAACGGCACAGCCTTCACGGAGGAACTCAGGATTACTCACGACATCAAACTCCGCATTGGTTTTGTTGTAGCGGCGGATCGTATCAGCAACCTTCTCACCGGTTTTCACAGGCACGGTGCTCTTGTCAACGATCACGCGGTACTGGCCCTCCTTGAGGACAGCAGCAATTTCGCGGGCTACTTTCTCAATGTAAGAGAGGTCCACACTGCCATCTGGCTGGGGCGGGGTGGGAACAGCAATGAATACCACATCGGAATTATCAACTCCCTGTTCAATACTCGTAGTAAACTGCAGGCGCTTGGCAGCAACATTACGAAATACCAATTCCTCCAAGCCGGGTTCATAAATCGGAATTTTACCCGCGAGCAGTTGCTGGACTTTAGCTTCGTTGTTGTCCACGCAAATGACCGAGTGCCCGACTTCCGCGAAGCAAGCTCCCGAGACCAATCCGACGTATCCTGAACCAATAATGCAGAGTTTCATGTCTTGTTGTTGTATGTGATAAAAATCAATTGACCGCACCGGCAGGTTGGTCGGTGGGACCAGGGCTGAAATTGAATGGCAAGCTGATCTGGGGCGCGTCTTTGAGCGTCATCATAAAGAGCACACCGAATTCTTGATCCCCGCCTTCATTATCACGCACCTCGGCACCGATCGAAGCAACCCAACTGGTCAGGTCGCGGTTGATGAAATAGCGTTGGTATTGCATGACCTTCGTAACAAATTCGTATTGCTCGTAGAGGCTCACGCTCCAGTTGTCGTTGATGCGCCAATAGGCGTAAAAATCGAGCTGACTGTTGTCGGAAAAATTCGGGTTTCCATCAATGTAGCGGTGCCCGACTGAGAAGCGGAAATCGCGCGCTGGCATGAAGCTCAGGTTGGTATTCACTTCGGTGAACCCCTCGGTGACCGCCGGGAGTTGGGAAGCAATGCCGAGAGAACTCCAAGGAACTGGGTTGAATTGAATGACGTTGAAAAAGTTTGAAATGGAGGCGTCTGAGTAAGGGTTATCGAAATTGACATCCACGAACGAATTGCAAGAGAACCACTGGTAGGTGGTATTATTGCGACGAGTTTGAAGTCTCTGGCCAACACCAAGACGCGTAATATTCCAAGTATCCAAAGAATCGATCGCCGTAAATTGAGGGAAGTCGATCGGCAGAAGTTGGGTAGATTGCACAACGCGGTCGAACTGGTAAATATTTTCAGGACTCTCACCCATGTTGTAAACGCCGGAGTAATTCACGTACGGCTCGACCACATGCCGAACACCATCCAAACCGAGCCAGCGGCTTTGAACCTGCTCAAAAGAACGCGACATTTTTGTAGAAATTGTGAGTCCGTAATTCGCGATCGGACGGAAAACGCTACCCTTGTTTTCCAGCGTTGGGGAGGGATCGTTGAGCGGGTTGCTCACATCGGTTTCCTGCAATGTGGTGACCTCGCCCGTGACGGGGTCGATCGCTGTATTGCCGGTTGCCGGAGCAATGAATGAACCGCTTTGGCTATAATAGGTGCCGCGAATACCGACTTTGGGAGTAACATTCAGCCACCCGAGTAATTTCGAGGGGAGCGACCATTGGTGAAATGTGTCGAAGCGGGTGGCAGAGTAATCAGGAAACTGAGTTTCTCCAAAAGAAGGGTCGTTTGAAAAAGCGCGGCGCAAGGAAGCCACGCCGGTCTCACCATCATATTGCACTGGAAGGCCGAAAAACGGCTGCTGCTTGAAATCAAAAACAAATTCGGGTTTGCGTTCCGTCACGTCCTGAAAATCGTTCACCTGCCAACGCCCGAGCAAAGTCAGCGTGTACACTTCATCCCACTTTGTCAGTGAGAGGGAATTATCCGGTTGCGGGTCGGTGGCGAATTCACGCCGATAAAAATCTTCCAAGAAATCGACATCGCTCAGCACGTTGATATCGGCTGTGCCATAGATGTCATCCGCAATGAAAAGTCTCTGTTGGAAAGCGACTCGGTAGCGGTTCGTGGTCTTGGTTTCCGCAGGTTCTCCCGGAGCCTCCACCGATGTCACGTCCTGCGTTTCAAAAACATAATCACTGCGTAGCTTACCGAAATTCCGATTCGATGGCCCGTATTTCATATCGAGGTCAATGCCTGCAGAGGGCCCAAATTCGGTTCTCTCCTCAAAGCGCACCTTCCCACTCACGCCGGGCGCGATGGGAAAGCCGTAGCCAAGGAGCAAGTAGGCACCCCAGCGCGAATCGTATCCGGGCAGGAACTCAAACCCGCTGCTGTCCAAGTTGGCATAGAGGTAGGGGAACCAGAAAATTGGCGTTTGACCAACGTAGAGGGTTGAATTCGTGAGGATGACGCGGCTGTCGGGATAAAACCGCATGGATCTCGGGCGAACGTGGAAATCCGGCTTCGAGGAGTCATGAGTCGTGATGGATGCATCTCGGATTCGAAACTCCTTGGGCGAGGCAGCCCGCAGATTGAAAGCCCGAAAAAACATCGGGTACTGAGCACCCGAGAATTCAAGAGCACGCATTTGTTTGCTCTCCAAATTAAACAAAGCGCGCTGTCCGCTGAGAACCTGGTCCGGGGTGTAGACCCTGATGTTGCCAACCAGGAGAACATCGCGTGTGTCGGGATTATACTCCGCGTAGTCGCAAAAGATGCTGTATTTTCCGTAATAAATCTGGACGTTGTCTTCAGCGATCGCAACGCCTTGGTCGAAGCGCGTGTTGCCATCTGCCGTGATTTCCACGGGAGAATCGCCGAAATTGCCGAACTGGGCGCAGGCAAGAGGCACCAAAAGCAAAAGGCAGAGAGTGAGAAGGAACGTCCTCATTAAAAGGTAAAGACTAAATATCCGTCTCGCGGATATCAAGGGTGGAGTTAGTCTCCGTATCCGTTTGGGTGCTTCACATGCCATGCCCATGCACTTTCCACAATCGGCACGATGTTTTGAAAGCGTGGCGACCAGCCGAGCTCGGTCCGGATTTTGTCCGAAGCAGCGATGAGTCGTGGTGGGTCACCGGCGCGCCGAGGTTTTTCAACAGCTTTAATGGTCCGACCTGTGATTTTTTGGCAGGTTTCGATCACCTCACGAACCGAAGTTCCTCCACCCGTGCCGAGATTGTAAAAATCGCTTTTTTCGGACTGAACCGCAAGGATGTGAGCCTCGGCAAGATCGAGGATGTGAATGTAGTCGCGGATGCAGGTGCCGTCGGGCGTGGGATAATCGGTGCCGAAAATATCAACCGACTCACGCTGTCCAAGGGCCACCTTCAGGATGTTTGGAATGAGGTGCGTCTCGATGCGATGGTCTTCGCCGAATTTTTCGGATGCTCCGGCGGCGTTGAAGTAGCGCAGGGCTACAAAAGAAAGCTTATGAATCTCGCGATACCAACGAAGAATCGTTTCAAACATGAGCTTCGATTCGCCATAGGGATTGATCGGACGCTGGGGGAGAGACTCGTCGATCGGCATGCGCTCGGGAATGCCAAACGTGGCACAAGTCGAGGAGAAGACAAATTTTTTGACTCCGAACTCCACCGCCATATCGAGGAGGTTGATGCCGGAAGAGACGTTATTACGAAAGTATTTTGAGGGGTTCTCCATCGACTCGCCAACGAGGGCATTGGCGGCAAAGTGCATCACCGCATCTGGCTTGGCCTCACCAAACGCGTGGTGCAGAACCGAACGGTCGGCGAGATCGCCTTGGAAGAAGTCCGCTCTTGAATCAACAGCTCTGGCATGCCCCTCGGTGAGGTTGTCAAAAACAGAAACCTTGAACCCTCGATTGATGAGTTCTTCCACGCAAATGCTGCCGATGTATCCGGCTCCGCCCGTCACGAGAATATTTTTCATTTGATCTGGCACACTTATCCGCTCCCAAGCCTGGAGACAATCAAATCCCCAAAAAACTCATCGTGGCGAGCGCCGGTAAATCCAGATGCTTTGAAGAATGGCAAAGCTCAAAAGTGTGATCATGACAAACGATCCGCCATAGCTGATGAGCGGCAATGGAAGGCCAGTGATAGGCGTGAGCGAGATCGTCATCCCGAGATTCATGAACGTATGCGTGAAGAGCAGCAGCGTGATTCCAACTGCCAAAAGCCGACCCAAGTCGTCCTCCGCATTCATCGCAATGCCGAGCATGATCAGAAAAAGTAAGGCCAGCCCGGAGATAAGAACTACGGAGCCTAGGAATCCATGCTGCTCACCCATGACGGAGAAAATGAAATCATTGTGAACAATCGTGTGAGGAAGAAATCCGAGGGCATTCAGGGAATTCGGCGATTTGTAGCCCTTTCCAGCCCAACCGCCGGAACCAATGGCGACGAGGGACTGGGTAATATTCCATCCATCGCCCAATGGGTCGGCTTCAGGATCCAGAAAAGTCGTGATGCGCGAGTACTGATACGGTTTCAAGCCGAAATGGACAACGAGGGGGACGAGTGCCAAGCCGATCACCAAAATCAAAATGAGCCAACGTTTGGGTATGTGACCGACAAACATCATTCCCAGCAAAACAGGAACCCAAACAATGCAGGAACCGAGGTCGGGCTGGATCAGAATCATCAACCACGGAGCGCCCACGATGGCTCCGCAACCAAGGATCCGCAAAAAGGCCGGCATCGCCCGCGTGTTCGAAAGAAAGAGACTGAGCGTGAGGATTCCCCCGATGATCGCCAACTGCGAGGGCTGGAAGCTCATGGGCCCAAGATCAAGCCAGCTCCGGGCCCCGTAGCGCTTTTCGCCGATAAACATCGTGGCGATGAGCCCGAGAATGCTGACCACATAAAGCGGAATCGCTCCAAACCGCACCCATCGGTAATCAATGAGTGAAACGATGAAAAACATCGGCATACAAATCACGATCCAGATCAGTTGAGACTTGGCAAAGGCTTGATCCCTCATCCAGGTCGCGCTGTGAATGGCATAGAGGCCATAGACCAGCATTACCAGCATGAGAAAGAAAAGCGGCCAGTTCATTCTCAGGAAATGTCGGAGCAAGGGATGCATCAGGCGATGGACGGCACAGCCGCCAGGAGAGTCTTCGTGTATTCGTTTTGGGGGTCGTTGTAGATGGCTTCGGCGCTTGCCGACTCGACAATTTTTCCATGGTGCATCACCAGCACATGATCACTGATATGCTCGACCACCGCGAGATCGTGCGCGATGAAAAGATAAGCAATGCCGAACTGCTCCTGGAGGTCCTGCAAAAGATTCACAATCTGCGCCTGCACGCTCACATCCAACGCGCTCACGGGTTCGTCGCAAACGATGAATCTCGGCTCTACAGCAAGTGCCCGGGCGATACCGATACGCTGGCGCTGACCGCCACTGAATTCGTGAGGGTAGCGCCGCATCATATCCGCTTTGAGCCCGACGAGGACGAGCAGATCGGCTACGCGCGCCGCACGGTCAGCACGAGTCATCGTTGGAAAATGAATCTCCAGCGCCTCGCCAACGATCTCGCCGATCGTGAATCGGGGATTCAAGGAGCCGAAGGGGTCTTGAAAAATCATCTGCATCTCCCGACGAAGGGGACGGAATTCGCGCTCGGAAAGAGGCAAGACATCGCGGCCGTTGTAAAAAACACGTCCCGATGTGGACTCGATAAGCTTGAGAATCGTACGTCCCACGGTGGTTTTTCCACTGCCACTCTCCCCCACCAAACCAACAGTGCGGCCCGCCTCGACTTGAAAAGAAACATCATCAACCGCACGGATATCACTCACCTTGCGTCGCATCACTCCCCCCACCACAGGAAACCATGTCCGCAGATTTTGAACCTCCAATAACGGCATAGTTGAAGATGGCATGGGAAGAACTGATTTGTCACCAGCCATCATTCGAAATTCAAGAACATGGTTCCAAAAAAAGAAAACTCTCCGCGAGTCGATGCCTCGCGGAGAGAAAATGAAACACGCGGAATGCGTCGGTTATTTAACAAGACCGGCTGCTGCCAATGTCTTGTAAGCACCATTTTTTGAAAGGGTCTTGAAGGCGCGTGCCGTAGCTTTCACGGTCACGAATTTTTTGAGCTCAGGAACCCAGACGCGTTTGGTTTTGAGATTCGGCTCGAAATAGCGAGGAGTCACGGCAGTGACGTGCATGCCGATACCGCCTTTTTTCTTCGCGAGACCGCGACGATGGATTTTTGATCCGCGAACGGGCTTGGCCCCAGTAATGCTGCACTTTCTAGACATAAGATGGACGGCCGAAGTTAGGGAAACTTTCAGACAAGTCAACATATTCGTTTATTTTTTGCATTTTTCTGAAAGCGCCCCCCAGCTCGTGAAATTTCACCGATTGTTTTCCAATCTGAGAGCATTCGTAATGACACACAAGGAACTGAGACTCATCGCGGCGCCTGCGAGAATGGGACTAAGCAACAGACAAAAGAAGGGATACAGAACCCCGGCCGCAATCGGGATTCCAAGAATATTGTACAAGAAGGCGAAGAAAAGATTTTGGCGGATATTTTGCATCGTCTCACGGCTCAGGCGCACGGCTCGGGCGATGCCGCGCAGGTCGCCTTTTACTAGAGTGATCCCGGCGCTTTGGATGGCGACATCCGTCCCATTGCCCATGGCAATGCCAACATGGGCTTCGCTGAGAGCTGGGGCGTCGTTGATCCCATCCCCCGCCATGGCCACGCGCTCTCCAGAAGCGCGGAGATTTTTAATGAATGCCGCCTTGGCGAGCGGTTCGATTCCCGACTTAAAGGAGTCCAGACCGAGTTTTTTGGAAACAGCAGCAGCCGTAAGCTCATTGTCACCCGTGAGCATCGTGATTTTAAGTCCCAGCGCCTGAAGATCGCTCAAAGCAGCAGGCGTCGTTGGTTTAATCGGATCAAAAACGGCGAGAAGACCAGCAGGGAGTGAATCCACTGCAATAAAAAGAACCGACTTGCCCTCTGCTTGGAGCCTCGAGGCCGACAACTCCAGCATCTCGACGTGAGGTATTTTTTCACTCCGAAGAAATTCCGCCTTTCCGACAAGCACTCTTCTCCCCGCGACATCGCCAAGGACTCCCGCTCCTGAAAACGATTGAAAGCTGGAGACAGGCAATAACGAAACGCCCTTCGCGCCTTGGATAATTCCTGCAGCGAGAGGATGCTCGCTATGGAGCTCGAGCGAAGCCGCAAGTTGGAGCACCTCGTTGGCATCAAAGCCATCCGAGGGAAGAATGTCGACAAGCCGGGGCCTGCCCTCCGTGAGTGTGCCAGTTTTATCCACCACAAGCGTGGTGATTTTTTCCAGTTCCTGAAGAGTGGACGCTTCTTTCACAAGCACTCCCTCTCTGGCACCGCAGCCAACGGCGACCATGATAGACATCGGTGTTGCAAGGCCCAGTGCACACGGACACGCGATAATCAGGACCGCCACAGCATTGACGATCGCATAGGCGAGCTTGGGCTCGGGTCCGATTCCTAGCCACACGAGGAATGTAAGAATCGAAACCAACAACACCACAGGAACAAAAAATCCAGCCACCTGATCAGCCAAGGCTTGGATAGGCGCCCGAGTGCGCTGGGCCTCGGCCACCATTTGAACGATCCGTCCCAAGAGGCTATCGCTGCCCACGCGTTCAGCCTGCATGACGAAGCTCCCGGATCCATTGATTGTGCCACCCACCACCCGCTCACCGGCGGATTTTTCAACGGGAAGCGACTCCCCAGTGATCATCGACTCCTCCACGCTCGAATGGCCTTCCAAAATGATGCCATCAACCGGGACGCTTTCGCCCGGCACGACACGCAGACGGTCTCCAACCTGAACCTGCTCGAGCGGAATTTCACAATCTCCAGATTCCGTGATCTTCCGCGCAAGGGGCGGCGCAAGATTCAAGAGCGAGCGGATTGCTCCGCCTGTTCTACTGCGAGCTCGGAGCTCGAGGACCTGCCCCAATAGGACGAGGGAGACGATCACCGCAGCCGACTCGAAATAGACGGGCACCTTGCCTCCATGCCGCATGGCAGACGGAAAATAATCCGGCACGATCATCGCGACTGCGCTAAAAATAAATGCCGCCCCGACGCCGATGGCAATAAGCGTGAACATATTCCAATGCCTGCGTAAGACCGAGTGCCACCCTCTCAGAAAAAACGGATAACCACACCAACCCACTGCCGGTATGGACATGACAAACTGAAGCCAGCGCGACAACTCTCCATTCGACCAACTGGCTAGCGCAGGGATAAGATGTGCCATAGCCAAGAGAAAAACCGGCAAGCCGAATACGATAGAGACCACAAAGCGCCGCGTCATATCCACCAACTCTTCATTCCCCTCACCCTCAGCTCTCGGGTCCAGCGCTTCGAGCGCCATGCCACATTTTGGGCAATCACTCGGATGATCTGCCTTCACCTCAGGGTGCATCGGACAAGTGTAAAGGGAAGTCTGGCTGGTGGGTTTGATTTCACTCGCTGGAGCCAAGAACTTTTGTCGGCAGTGCTCGGAACAAAAAAAGAACGATTTGCCTCCGCTCTCCACGCGGATTCGGGAGGATTCATCTACCTCCATGCCGCATATGGGATCGATTGCCATTTCAGGAAGCATGGAGATAGCGAATGCTGATGCGAGCGCGCGATTCGCCTTTCATCGAGCCAGGATCGCTCTTTCCTCGAGCTCGGCTTTTCTTTTTTTCAGAGAAACCTCCACGGCATTCTGGAGCTCTTTTCGAGTGAATGGCTTGAGAATGTACTCAAATGGCCCAGCAAAAACCGATCGTTTCATGGTTTTTTCATCCGCGTGCGCCGTTAAAAAAACGACCGGCGCGCCTGTCCTACCGCGAATGGCGACGGCGGCGGTGATTCCATCGAGAACTCCCTTCAATGTGATATCCATAAAAATAACGTCGGGCAGCAACTCGCCTGCAGCCTGAACGACATCCTCGGCGGTGTCTGTGATTCCCACCACCTCGTACCCAAGCGAGATAAGCTCACCCTTCAAGGCGGCAGCGGTGATCGCTTCGTCCTCCGCAATTAAAATTCGTATTGGTTCCATATTAGGAATCTCGACCCGCTGGATCGGTTTTCAAGTTGGGTTCAATCGAGAAGACAACCGCCATGCGCGTGCCTCCGCCAGGATTATTTGAAATTTCCACCTCACCCCGAATTTGCCGAGCGAGAGCGTGGGCGAGATTCATTCCCATGCGGCCATTCTTAATGCCGTTAAAACCGAGCGGGAGTCCGATTCCATCATCACTCACAACCATCGTATTTTTGACGCCGGAATGCAGTTCCAGCCGAATGATTCCGGTCTTCCTGCCCGGAAAAGCATGCTTCAAAGAATTCAGCAACAGCTCCGTGGCAAGCAACCCAAGAACCTGTGAAGTGTCCACATCAAGCTCCAGCGGATCGATCTTCTTCTCGATCAACAATTGGCATCCAGCAGGCGCGTGAGTGTGCAGAAGCATCTCCGCGATTTCCTGCAGATTCTTTCCGAAGTCAATCCGCTGAAGATTTCCCGAGTTGTAGAGTTGCTCATGCAGGCGGGCCATGAATTGAATCCTCTCGCGGCACTCGGCAAAAATTTCAGCATCGGCAGCGTCCTTGAGTTTTGAAGCCTGAAGCAAAAGCAGGCTCGAGATGATCTGCAGATTATTTTTAACTCGGTGGTGGATTTCTTTTAAAAGGTTTTCCTTCTCTTCAAGGCTGGCGCGATTTTTTTTCACGGCCTCCCGCTGTTGGTAGAGATCCCTCAGAATGATCGTGAGCGCGAGGAAAGCAATGGCACACGCCAAGACCGCACTGCCCACCATGGCTTGCAGCAGACGCTCAGATTCATTTTTTCGTTCCGCGATGCGCGCTTCCAGAATTTGATGTTGGCCGGTAATAAACTCCTGAAATGCGACCGTGATCTGCTGCATGACCAAGTCTCCCTTGCGGTGAATCGGGTTCTGACCACCCGAACCGCTTTCGTAGGCCAAGTAGGAATCGTTTAAGAGTTGCAGACGGCGGCGGATCATCTCACCGATCCGCTCAAGCTGGCGAAACATCATCTCATCATGCGCTGCAGAACCAATGAGATTGGTGAAACGCTCATCCATGATGTTGGCCGACTTTTTAAGATATTCATCCCGCCTAGTTGAGCTGCCGGTAATGACATAGCTACGGAGCGCCGACTCGGTATCTCTCAGCTCGAGTTCAAGATTTTTCGCTAAATCGAGCTGACTGTGTTTCAGGTCAACCCAGATGATCGAGTCCATGAGGTTCTTGCTGGTGGAGTGGGAGAACCAACTATCCACAGCAAAAAGCACCATAAAAACTGCAAAGGCTGCCGTTACGACAAACTCGAGCCTCTTCTTAGGAACCTTGGAAATAAATTCGCTCATCAGAATGCTTTGTACTTGGAGCAAACATCCGCCAGTAGCGCTGAGATCGCAAATTTACCGGGAATTTACGCGCGCCTGAACATCCCTGAAATGGCCCGAAACGGGAAAAGAAGACCCCTCAAAAAGAACCCGACAATAGCTGCAAAGACATTCATCGGAATACGTGCAAAATGAAGCACTGGTTGAATAAGGCCTCGCACAAATGCGCTCCGCAGGTAGGCAATGGAAGTAGCGATGATGATCACGATACCAATGAACTTTTGCCAAGTCGTGACGTGTACCGGGCCCGGCAGTAATTGGATTCCAGAGTGCGGGTCGCTCAGGAGTTCGTAAACGAGAATGAACCCGACATAGCCCACGAGAATAAAAGCGGTGTGCTCAAGGATCGGAAACTTTTCGATCAGTCGAATACAGGCCCCAGCAACGAAACGCAGTGCGAGAATGCCAATAAACACTCCCGTACATACAACCCAAAGCTGAGGGCTCATCGCCACAGCAGCAACCACATTGTCAACGCTCAGGCTCAGATCCATGATTTCGATCGCCACGATCGTTCCAAAAAATCCCCTCTGCGCGATTTGAGAGGGATCAGCACTCGTCGAATTTTCGGAGCCGTGAAAGTGATCGCACATCAGATAAACCAAATACGCGGCACCGCCGATTTTTAACCACGGGTTCTCAATAATCCACGCCGCAAAAGCCAAGCAGAGGCCGCGAAAGAAATACGCACCGATGATGCCAAACTTCAGCGCGAGATATTTCTGACGTTCCGGCAGGTGGTTCGCCATGGCAGCAATCGCCAGCGCGTTGTCCACGCTGAGAAGACCCTCGATGATGATCAGCGAAACGATGATCGGAAGCGCCTCAATGAGGGCGGCTGACGTTGGAATCGATAAATTTGCAATAATCTCGTTGAACCCGGCTGGCATACGGACACCTTATCAACTCGGAAAATCGAACCCATGAAAAAATTGCGCCCAAGTGGAGGTTACCGTGACACCGCAAGCTTTCAGACAGCGACGATCATCTACGATGCGACGGTGTGGTTTTGCGAAAAATTCCTGGATTCCCGCTCCCGCACCGTGGACCAGATGATCCAGGCTGCCCGTAGCGGCAGGCAAAACATCGCCGAAGGCAGTCGGGCTTCGGCGACATCATCGCAGACCGAGATGCGATTGGTAAATGTAGCCCGCGCAAGTTTGGAGGAGCTTCTCCTCGACTACGAAGACTACCTGCGCCATCGGCGACTCCCGCAATGGACTCCCGACGGCAAGGAGGCAATGGCCGTGCGGCGGGTGCCACAGGCGCTCCGAAAAGATCGGTCGGATCAGTCCAATCCGACAGATCTGACCGATCTCAACGACCAAGAGCGCTTTGCACTTTACTCGCGCTGGCTCGAAAGCAGCGACCCAGCGATACGCGCGAACACACTCATCTGCCTGATCAACCAAGCAAACTTCCTCCTCGACCGCCAGATCGCCGCGCTCGAAAAGGGCTTTGTGGAAGGCGGCGGCTACTCCGAGCAACTGGCCTCGGCAAGGCTCGCGCACCGCAAGCAGCAAGATCGGACGGATCCGCCTGATCAGACCGATCCGACTGATCTTCCTCCAAAGTGCCCGCAGTGCGGTTCTCTCATGGCCCTTCGCACAGCAAAGAGCGGCAAGAATGCCGGGCAGCAATTTTGGGGCTGCGCGAAATATCCCGACTGCAAAGGCACTCAGCCTGTCTAAGCCAGTTTAACTTTCGAGGATCGGCGGACAGCTACAGAACACATGGCGGTCGCCATGGACATTGTCGATCCGCGCAACGCTCGGCCAGAATTTGTGCTGGCGGAGCCATGGCGCAGGCCAGGCGGCTTGGGAGCGCGGATACGGGCGCGTCCACTCGTCGCTGGTGACGCATGCGGCCGTGTGCGGGGCGTTTTTGAGCGGGTTGTTAGCGCGGTCGAGCTTGCCGGATTCGATGGCGACGAGTTCCGCATGGATCGTGAGCATAATTTAACATGAACTTAAAGAACTCTTCTTCTGAACTGCCATTTCGCGCTTGAAGGCGGACTTACTACTAATACTTTGAATTGAGTGAGAGCTTTCCATTTCATGAGGCTGGCTGCGGCAACATTTTTTATCGCGATATTTTTTGCCGCGAATTGCTCTGCCCAATTGTTGATTTCTGATTTAGGAGCCATTAATCAAAATTTTGATGCTCTTGGAACTTCGCTGACATTGCCAGAAAACTGGAGAATTTTCGGCTACTCAGGAAACCCGACTTGGAATACAGCCAGCACCTCCGTTCAATTTGCTGCACAATCCGGTTCTCCTACAAGTGACGGATTATATAACTGGGGAAGTTCTAGCGGAACCAACAGAGCTGTTGGGTCTTTGATCTCCCAAGTTGGAGGATCCAGCTTGATCCTCCGCTTAAAGAATAGTTCAAACTCTACTATTCAGTCTTTTGCAGTGGGCTTCGTGGTGAAACAATTTTACTTTTCTAACTGGGGAGCAGGTGGAGATGTCACTTTTTTCCATAGTCGAAATGCTTCCTCATGGACGGAAGTTCCGCAGTTCAAGACAAACCTTTCTGCAACCATCTCGAATCAAACTCATTTTTTTAATAACCCGCCAACATTCTCGGTGCCCGCAAGAACATTTTCGGTTCCTTTGGCGCCAAATGAAGAAATTTACTTTCGATGGTCTCTTAGCGCCGTATCAACCTCTGTGGGTTATGGTATTGATGATATTTGGATCACGCCTGTCGCCACTCCGCAGCCGACTTCAAACTTTTCATTTACATCGGTTGGAAGCGGTCAGATTAAAATTACTGGCTACACTGGGACCGCAGCCTCGGTCGTAATACCGGCATCAATCGACGGCAACACAGTTGTAGGTATTGCTGGCGGAGCCTTTGCGAATAAATCGGGTATCACCCTTGTGGAAATCCCGGATACGGTTGCATATATCGAAGGCAGTGCTTTTTACAATTGCACAAATCTCTCTCGAGTTACGATTCCTTATGGCGTGCAGACCATCGCTGACTCTGCTTTTCGAAATTGCACGAAGCTCACTGCGGTGTCCATTCCCGCGAGTGTCTCGAGCATTGGTAATTATGCTTTTGCGGGTTGTTCCGCTTTGGCGGAGTTGGGCATTCTTTACGGTGTGACATCTATCGGTGAACAAGCTTTCGCCGGCTGCGTCAGTTTGAGGAACTTGCTCATCCCAGGAAGCGTTACAGAAATCGGGTATCGAGCTTTCTACGATTGCACCAATCTCGCCTCCGCTTGGATTTCCTATGGTGTGAAGTTCCTTCGCAACGAGTCTTTCAAAAACTGCCGGAGTCTTTCCAGTGTTACCATGGGTAACACTCTGGAGGGCATAGGCAACGAGGTTTTTTATGGCTGCCACAATTTGACCACCTTAACGATTCCATCGAGTGTCACAACTATTGGAGACCAAGCTATTTTTGATTGCCAATCGCTCGCTGCCATCTATGTGCAAGCCGCGAACCCGTCTTTCAGTAGTCTGGATGGCGTTCTTTTCGACAAATCCCAAACGCTACTCATTCAGTATCCAATAGCCAAAGCGGGAGCCTATTCGATACCATCCAGCGTCAATGCAATCGGAGATTCTGCATTCTATGGCTGCAGTGCTCTGAGCAGCTTGGTCATACCGCCGTATTTAAACTCGGTTGCAAGCTCCGCTTTCTCGGGTTGCACCGGCTTAAGTTTTGTCGTGACGCCAGGCGTTACAATTTTTCCAGATGCATCCACAAATCTCATTACGCTTAAATATATTTTGCAAAATAGCACAATAACCATTCAAGGTCTCCAGCAACGAAGTTCTAGCCCGATTAACAATTTGGAGATTCCAGCTCAAATAGGAGGCTTCCCAGTTACCCGAATTGGATATGGAGCATTTAGAAATAATGCCTACTTACGAACTTTAAATATTCCAAATAGTATAACCTCAATAGAGAATTGGGCTTTTTATGATTGTGATAACCTAACGAGCGTAATAATCCCTTCATCAGTCACATCCATAGGGGAATATGCTTTTGAAGGTTGCTACCAGTTAAGTAACCTCACACTTCAATCAGGCGTTACTTCAATAGGGGCTCTTGCTTTTGAAGGTTGTCTTAACCTGACCAGCGTAACAATCCCTTCAACAGTCACATCCATAGGTGACCAGGCTTTTTTTAATTGTAACGCGTTGAGCAACCTCACAATTCAATCGGGGGTTACTTCAATAGGAACTCGTGCTTTTGGAAATTGTCGTAACCTGACCAGCGTAACAATACCTTCATCAGTGACATCCATAGGGGAATATGCTTTTGAATCTTCCGGTTATTTTTCTGATGGCGGGTTAAGCAACCTCACAATTCAAGCAGGCGTTACTTCAATAGGGGCTCGTGCTTTTGCAAATTGTGGTCGCCTAACGAGCGCGACCATACCTTCAACAGTCACATCCATAGGTGACGAGGCTTTTTCTAATTGCAGCCAACTAAGCAATCTCACAATTCAATCGGGCGTTGCTTCAATAGGAGCTAGTGCTTTTAGATCCTGTAGCAATCTAATAAACGTAATAATCCCTTCGACAATCACATCTATGGGTGACGAGGCTTTTTCTAATTGCAGCAAGTTAAGTAACCTCACAATTCAATCGGGCGTTACTTCGATAGGAGCTCGTGCTTTTGCATACTGTTACAAACTAACAAGCGTGACAATCCCTTCAACAGTGACATCCATAGGTGACGAGGCTTTTTTTAATTGCAGTCAGTTAAGCAACCTCACAATTCAATCGGGCGTTACTTCGATAGGAGCTCGTGCTTTTACATACTGTAGCAATCTAACAAGCGTAATAATCCCTTCGACAATCACATCCATAGGTAACGAGGCTTTTTCTGGTTGCCAGTTGAGTAACCTCACGATTCAAACGGGTGTTACTTCGATAGGAGCTCGTGCTTTTGCATCCTGTTACAACCTAACGGGCGTAACAATTCCCTCGACAGTGACATCCATCGGTGACGAGGCTTTTTCTTCTTGCATCCAGTTGAGTAACCTCACACTTCAATCAGGCGTCAATTCAATCGGGCATCGTGCTTTTCAATCCTGTTCCAATCTAACAACTGTAATGATTCCTTCATCAGTGACATCTATCGGTCAAAGTCCCTTTGGCTCATGCTCTTCGTTGGTGTCAATCAGTGTCCACGAAGACAATCCCAATTTCAGCAGCTTGGATGGAGTCCTTTTTAACAAATCCCAAACTATTTTGATTCAATATCCACCTGGAAAGTCAGGATCCTATTTTATTCCTGAGAGAGTGCTTGATATTGGGGGATATGCTTTTTATGGAAGCTCAAGCCTCGTAAGCATTACGGTTCCCGCCAGCTTGGAAACTATTGGGAGTGGTGCTTTTGAAGGAACTGGGCTTTTGAGTATCCTTTTTAAGGGTGAACCTCCCCTATCCGCAGGCGCTCTTAATACAACGGCCACCATCTACCACCTCTCTGAAAGATTAGGCTGGGAAGCGGAGTTTTATGGGCAGCCCGCTCAACCATTCAGCCCCCAAGTATCGACCATCGAATATAGCGCAGCGGGACTTCAATTTTCATGGATCGGATCAGGCAGCATTCCGATGAATGTCGAACGCACCACATCATTGCAAGGTGGATGGGAGGTTGTCTCAACGAACAACGGAACGGGACTTTTTTTGGATACAAATCCACCCTCCCAGCGGGCCTTTTACCGTGCAATGTTGCCTTGAAAAGGCGGTAAGGAGAAAAGCGTTTTTCTTGGGTTTATCGCAAACTTCGAAGCTAAGCGAACTTGAAACTCAAGTGGTTTCGAGAATCGGCGGGCAACTGCAGAAGACATGGCGGTCGCCGTGGACATTGTCGATGCGCGCAACGCTCGGCCAGAATTTGTGCTGGCGGAGCCATGGCGCAGGCCAGGCGGCTTGGGAGCGCGGATACGGGCGCGTCCATTCATCGCTAGTGACACATGCGGCCGTGTGCGGAGCGTTTTTGAGCGGGTTGTTGACGCGGTCGAGCTTGCCGGATTCGATGGCGACGAGTTCCGCATGGATCGCGAGCATGGCGTCGCAGAAGCGGTCGAGTTCGGCCAATGACTCGCTCTCGGTGGGTTCGACCATGAGGGTTCCGGCGACCGGCCAACTCATCGTGGGGGCGTGGTATCCAAAATCCATGAGGCGCTTGGCGACATCCTCGACTTCGATCCCGGCGCGTTGTTTCCATTCGCGCAGATCGAGGATGCACTCGTGCGCGACGCGGCCGGATTTTCCTTTGTAAAGGATCGGAAAATGCGCGCCGAGGCGTACGGCCATATAATTAGCATTAAGAATCGAGACCACTGTGGCATCGCGGAGGGCGCGGGGACCCATCATGGCGATGTACATCCAGGAAATGACCAGGATACTCGCGCTGCCGAGATGCGACTGCGACACGGGGCCAACGGCGTTGCCTTTTTTCAGCGGATCGCCGGGGAGGAAGGGGGCAAGGTGCTTGGCGACACCGATGGGACCTACTCCGGGACCACCACCACCATGAGGAATACAAAAGGTTTTGTGGAGATTCAGATGGCACACATCGGCTCCAAAATCACCCGGACGGCACAAACCGACTTGTGCGTTCATGTTGGCGCCGTCCATGTAAACTTGGCCACCGGCAGCGTGGATGATTTCACAAATGTCGCGAATGCCTTCTTCGAAAACGCCGTGGGTCGAGGGATAGGTCACCATGACTGCAGCGAGGTTTTCTCGGTGGAGATCGGCTTTGGCTCGGAGATCATCGAGGTCAATGTTGCCGTTGGCGTCACAGGTGACGGGAATAACCTGCATTCCGACCATGACGGCACTGGCGGGGTTGGTACCATGCGCGGAGGTCGGGATGAGACAAACCGTGCGGTGTGCGTCACCACGAGATTGATGGTAAGCGCGTATAGCCAAGAGACCCGCATATTCGCCTTGCGATCCGGCATTCGGCTGGAGCGAGACGGCAGCAAAGCCTGTGATCTCGGTGAGCCACTCCTCGAGTTGGCGGGCCATTTTTTGATAGCCTAGGGATTGATCGGTCGGGGCGCAGGGATGAAGCGCTGCGACAGACTCCCAAGTGACTGGCAGCATCTCAGATGTCGCGTTAAGCTTCATCGTGCAGGAACCGAGTGGGATCATCGATGTCGTGAGCGAAAGGTCTTTCGCTTCCAAGCGGCGGATGTAGCGCAGCATCTCGCTTTCGGTGTGGTAGGAATTGAAGACCGGGTGCGTGAGAAACGGTGAGGTGCGGCGGGGCGTTTCGCTGGAAGATTCCACAAACGCAGCGCCGAAAATTTTCAGGAGCGAATCGATACGGGTTGTGGTTTCGTCGAGAGAAATGGCGAGTGTTGTGTCGTTGAGCAGGCGGATGTTGATTCCCTCGCTTGCCGCACGGGCAACCAAGACGGAGGCAGATTCGCTCTTTGGAGTCACGCTGATGGTATCGAAAAATGCAGCACCGTGAACGGTATGGCCGGCCTTTTTGAGCGACTCCGCAAGATTGGCGGCGTGGCGATGCACGCGCTCGGCGATCGCACGCAGACCCTCAGGGCCATGATAAACGCCATACATCGAGGCCATCACAGCGAGTAAAACCTGGGCGGTGCAAATATTGCTGGTGGCCTTGTCGCGGCGGATGTGCTGCTCGCGGGTTTGGAGCGTGAGGCGCAGGGCGGAATTACCGGCAGCGTCCTTCGAAACGCCCACGAGACGACCGGGAAGGCGGCGTTTGTGATCGTCGCTCGTAGCTAGGAAGGCCGCATGAGGACCGCCAAACCCAGGCGCGACACCAAAGCGCTGACTGGATCCAATAACGACATCTGCACCACATTCGCCGGGTGGCTTGAGAAGAGTGAGTGCCAAGAGATCGGTGGCAACGATCGCCAAGGCGCCTGATTCTTGCGTGCGGGCAACGAGCCTTTCGAGATCGCAGATCGAGCCATCGGTGGCGGGATATTGGAAGAGAGCTGCGAAGACAGATTCCTGGGGGCCATTCTCAGCGGAACCCACGAGGATGCGGATTCCGAGGGGTTCGGCACGGGTTTGTAGAACCGCGAGGGTTTGCGGATGGACGTGGTCGGCTACGAACATCGCATCACCGCCTTTGATGTCGTGGCAAAGAGCCATCGCTTCGGCAGCGGCGGTGGATTCATCGAGCAGGGACGCATTGGAGATCTGCATCCCGGTCAGGTCGCAAACCATCGTTTGGAAATTCAGAAGTGCCTCGAGGCGGCCTTGAGCAATCTCGGCTTGGTAGGGCGTGTAAGAAGTATACCAACCGGGATTTTCCAGAATATTGCGACGGATCACAGCAGGCGTGTGCGTACCGTAGATGCCCATGCCGAGATGGTTCGTTGCAATTTTGTTTTCCGCCATGATGTTCCGGAGGTCAGCCAAGGCCTCCTCCTCCGAGCGGGCGGCGGGGAGACTCAGATCCCTCTGCAAGAGAATAGCCGAAGGCACTGTCTCATCGATCAAGGCATCAAGCGAAGCCGCGCCGATCGCAGCGCACATGGTTTTGATCTCAGTGGAAGAAGGGCCGATGTGGCGGTTGGCAAATGCGGTCATGTGAAAATAATAACGATTGGGAATGAGAGTGAGTTAGTTTTTCTTTCGCGCTATCTGCACAGATTAAGCCAACCCAGCGACTCGAAGATTCGGCAGGCGATGGATTCCAGATTTGGCACGGGTTTGATTCAGGGCTGCTTGAAGGGCTTCTGCTTGGTTGAGGGCGATATCGTTTTGCCGGATTTTTTGAGTGGGCGTGAGTCGGAGGTTTTCGTCGATCAAGGAAATATCGATGCCATAAGCCTCGGCACGTTGAACGGCCGTCATGGGCTTGGTTGCATCGAGGAAATCCTCGAACTCCGCGATGGTCATGCTCCGATCTGCTCCCTGTAGGCGGCGGCGTCGTTGAGCGCGGCGAGCTCGGCTGCTTCGGCGATGCGGATTTTGAAAATCCAGCCCGCGCCAAAAGGGTCTGTATTGAGCAGCGAGGGGTCGGCTTCGATGGCTTCGTTGCGTTCGACGACCTCGCCGGACACCGGAGCGTAGATGTCGCTGGCGGCTTTCACGGATTCCACGACGGCGGCTACATCTCCGGCTTTCAAGGATTTTCCAATCGCGGGAGGTTCGGCAAAAACGATGTCGGTGAGTTCGGCTTGGGCGTGGTCGGTAATGCCGACGGTGCCGGTGTCGCCCTCGACAAGAATCCACTCGTGGGAGGTGGCATAGCGCAGGTTTTCAGGAATGTTCATGGTTTTTTGTAAAAGGGTTTTTTGACGACTTGGGCGCGGAAGCGGCGATCGCGGACTTCAATATCGACCATCTGGCCGATATCATAGTAGGCAGGCGGCAAGTAGGCCATGGCGATACCAAAGCCGAGGCTGGGAGAAAGAGCCCCGCTACTAGTCTCGGTGACTGGCTCGCCGTTGACATAGACCTTGTAGTGCGGGCGCACTGGGGGAGCCTTGTCGATCACGCGGAGAGCGCAGAGTTTGTGAGGCAGGATGGAGGCTTTTTGATCAAGCAAAACGTCGCGACCGATAAAGGCGGGCTTTTTCAGATCTACAAAAAATCCGAGTCCAGCCTCGAGCGGGGTTCGGTCCGGTGAAAGATCAGAGCCATTGAGCGGGTAGCACATTTCGAGTCGGAGGGTGTCCCTCGCACCCAGACCGCAGGGCATCGCGCCCGCGGCGATGGCCGCCTGCCAAGCTGCGGCAGCTTCTGTGGCGGGCATGATCCATTCAAATCCCGACTCGCCAGTGTAGCCTGTGGTCGCAATGAATGAGCGGCTAGGCTGGATTTCTTCGACTCGGTTGCGCTCAGCGGGCATAGGGCGCTGGAAGAGTTTTTCAAAGACCGATGCAGCTTGAGGTCCTTGAATGGCGAGAGCAGCAAATTCGGCGCTGCGGTCCTCGAAAATAACACCAGACACCGCGTGTTTCCGGAGCCAAGCGGCATCCTCCGGAATTTTGGCAGCGTTCACAATGAGGAGATAGTTTTCGTCTGCGAGGCGGTAGGCGATGAGATCGTCGATCACCCCGCCGCGTTCATTGAGGAGGATCGTGTATTGAGCATGGCCGATCGGGAGTGCGGTGAGATTGTTAGTGAGCAATCCATCGAGCCAAGCCGTGGCTCCTGTGCCGCTCACAAAAAACTCGCCCATGTGGGAAATGTCGAAGACGCCGCAGGCTTCGCGGACGGCTTTGTGCTCTTGGAGGATTCCGGTATATTGGACGGGCATTTCCCAGCCTGCGAATTCGACCATGCGGCCGCCAGTGGCAAGATGTTGGTCGAAGAGTGGTGTTCGCATAAGTTCCACAAACTATGAGCAAACGGATGCCGAGCGCGAAGGAAATTTTTTACACTCTCTGAACACGTTCCGTAGGCAAACGGGTGGCGAGGCCATGTAGTAAAAAACACACCGATCCAATGCAAAGGCCTAGCGTTACGGCACTCATCCGCTCGATTGAATCGGTGATGAAGCGATCCGGTTGAGGCAAAATCGTTGCAGTCACAGCAAACATCGCCGCAGCCTGACGGAAAACGGCGGCGTTCGCGGGCAAGCGCAGGGCGAACCACTCGAAGGCCCCGATGAGGGCTGAAAGACCCAGCAAAAAAAAAGCCAAGTCATTTCCAAAGCCGTTGATTGGAATCAAGAAAACCAACGCCACAACGATGCCGAGCAATCCGCCGAGGAATTTTTTAGCCACGCCTCCGCCACTCATTGTGAGAGCCAGAGCGGTCGTGAGGGATGATATGGTGCTGACATTCAACTGAGCAGGCAAAATCGTGCAGGCGGCTATGAGACCGCACACGGCGGCGGCACCGATCACCACTGCAAAACCCGGCGAGGGATTCTGGATTTTGGCGGGTACGGGTTCTCGAAAAAAGGCCAAGCCCACCAGTGCTGCAGCCAGCGTGGCTGTGATGAGGGAAAAGAGATGAGCGAAGCCGAAAACGATATCACGCGCCGGAAAAACAAAGGACTCGGCAAACATCGCAACGATTCCGCTGCCAAAGAGAATGCCACAGGCCGAACCAAAGCGCCGAAGCGCAAAAACCGTCCCCCAGCCGGTGAGGGTGAAAAACAGGGGCAGGGAAATCCATTGTTCATTCGGAGCGAGCGTGAGGATGGCGAGTCCAGCTAGGCAGCCGGCGAATGCGGAGAGGATGCGGCGGAAAAGGTCCGAGGCGCTCTGGCAAGGAATCCCTCCGAGCAACTGCGCGAGGAGGACGGCAAGGAATGCCTGCGGGATATGAAAAATACCAACAACCAGCGCGGCAAGCGCCACAGCGAAGGCCTGACACAATGCGCCACGAGCGGCCTCAGTCATTTGGCGCAGGGGGTATAAAGCCGCGCTGCTCGACCGATTGAAGCTTCTCGAGGTGTTCGGTATCCGACGCACTGCGCGTATCCACGATGACCGCTGCGCGTCCGCCCATGCGGAAATCGCCCTCACCTTCGAGAAGGATCCTGACCGGAAAACGCTGCGCCAGTTGCACGAAATCAAATGTTGGCTGGACCTGTGAGAAAACACCCTCACCGCCGGGCATGGCTTTCGATGAAGTACCGAGGGGATAGACCGCTTTGGGGATACCTTGAACAATTCCAGAGACCACCTTGCCACGCTGAGCCATAAGATAGACCCTTACAGACTGGCCAGGTTGGATGCGGCGGAGATCGGTCTCGCGGAAATTCGCGAGCACGAACCAGACCGAGGAATCAACAAGAGAAAAGATCTGCTCCCCAGCCGAGGCGTAGGTACCCGGTGCAATTTGAAGGTTTGTCACATGCCCATCACACGGCGCGTAGATTTTGCAGTAGGAGACCTTGAGTTCGAAATCACGCAGGGCGGCGGCAGCCTGCTCCAAGCGGGTATTGCGTCCATCGAACTCCCCGAGTTTATTCCGTGCCCGCTCGACGGCGGCCTCGGCTTCGCGCACGAGCGCGCTGGCACTCTCGGCATCCGTCTGCGCCCGCTGAACGCGGTCGGGTGAGGTAAAATTTCCTGCCAACAGGGGCTGGAGCCTCTGGGAGTGAGAATGAGCGTAGTCTGCCTTGGCCCGGCGTTCGCGGAGTGTCGCTTCGGCTGCGGAGATCTCGTCACGGAACGCCTTCACATCAAGGCCGATCAACTCGAGATGTGCCTTGGCCTGAGCGACTGAAGCCTGGTAGGGACGCACATCCAACTCGAAAAGCAGGTCCCCCCGTTTCACAGCCTGGTTGTCTGTGACATGAATGCGGGTGATCGATCCACCGACCTGTGGGGCAATGCCGACGACATTCGCCCGCACCTCGGCATCCTCGGTGCGGGGGAAGGTTTGCAGGTTTTGCCAGACCGCGAATACCACAAGGGCAGCGGCGGCTACGATCGCAACGCGAAGAACCCACACGAGCGCGTTATTTTTTTTTGGATCGGAATTCATCGCGCCGAGAAAAAGATAAGCCACGCTCCGCCAGTGAGGGCTGCAAAGAGGCTAGGATACATGATTGCGGATGGACGCAGAACGGTCGCAAGGCCGATCCGAGATAGAAACTCACCGAGCAACCATGTCCCCAGAGAACCAGCGATCATGCAAGCCAACCAAGCGGGGAAGTAAGCACCGGCCACATCCACGAGCGGGTCGCCTGCGGACTTGATCAATGCCAGCACTGCAGGCAGTTTGGCCGCGCCGATGTTCATGCTCTTCGATAGCCGATGGCGGCACATTTATACAACGCCAATGATTGCACTGGCGATCGGATGCCTTTTTTCAGGGCTGGCATTTGCCGGGAATTCCACAATCCGGGGGACGCCGGTTTTCAAGGAATCGAAGACCTACGATCTTGGCCGCTTGCTGGAACTCGGCATGGTGAACAATCCCAAATCCCGTGCGGCTTGGTTCCGTGCAGAGGCGGCGTATGCCGGTTCCCGCGAAGCGCGGGCGCCGTATTTTCCAAAAGTCGGAGCCGCCTTTGAGGGGGGAGTGGACAAGTGGTATACGCCGGCAATTCCTGCGCCGAATGTGTTCACTCGCCAGCAGGCCACGACGGTACTTTCAATCGAATACCTTCTTCTCGACTTCGGAAGGCGCGCGGCGGATGTGTCGCGTGCGGTGGCTCTCTTCGATGCGGCGGGTTTTTTTTATGAAAGAAAACTTCAGGAGGTTGTCTTTGAAATCCAGAGCCGCTACTTCGCGCACGAGGCGGCGCTGTGGAAGGAGCGCGCGGCAGCCTCACTCCTTCACTACGCGAAGACAGGCGAGCAGACGATCGAGATGGAAGTGCGGAACGGGCTCTCGGCGAGGCCGGAACTTCTGCGGGCGCGGAAAAATGTTCTCGACGCACAGTATGAGCTCGAGGCTGCTCGCGCCTTGGTGCGGAACACGCTGGGCGAACTCTGCGTTGCCGTTGGCATTCCGGCCAGCTCACGCCTCTTAATCGCCCCAAACGACCTACCGTCGAGTTCGGGCGACTTGCGCGAAAGTGCGATTAAACTTGTTGAAACCGCTCTAACATCACGCCCCGATCTCGCCGCACGTGCGGCGGATGTGCGCGCGAGCGAGGCCTCCACCCATCGTGCGGAGGCGGATTTTTTTCCCGAGGTGAAACTCGAGGGCAACTACGCCTACTCGGCATTCCAATATGAGGCAGAGACAGGCAAGGACAAGGGAACGAATGCGGCAGGCATCAATGGCTATGGAGGGTTCATCACGGCAAAGTGGGATCTTTTCGATGGATTTGAGCGTGTGGAGAGAGTGCACAAGCGGCGTGACGAGGAGAGGGCTGCCCGAGAGGAGCTTGAGGGTTCGCGTCTCGCCGCGACGCGGGATGTCTGGACGAGCTACCACGACACGCTCAGCGCAGACCGCCGTGTGGATTTCGCCGAGGGGTTTGTGGCATCAGCTCAAGAAAACCTCAACGCCACCGAGGCAGCCTACCAAGCTGGTTTGAGCCAAGTCTCCGAACTCACCGAGGCGGCAAGCCAGTTGGCTGTCGCGCGCTCGGTGCGTGCGGGAGCCATGGCGGACTACTCGACCAACCTCGCGGCTTTGGCGCTAGCTGTGGGCACGATGCGGAAATGAGGCAGTCTAATCGACAATATCCTCGAGAGGGATCACCTGTCCCTTGGCAAGATTGCTGGTCGCGCAGCCGCGTTTTGATGAAGCGATAAAGTCGAAGAATTCCTGCGCTTCGGGCCCCCATTCCGACTCACGCGCCTTTTCGAGAGCCGCTTTGACAGGCAAGCTGCTCCGAAAAACAAGTTTGAATGCGCGGCGGATTTCCGAGCGCGTCTCGGCTTTAAAGCCCACGCGGCGAAGGCCGATGATATTGACTCCGGACAACAGATTGAAGAGCTGGGCCATGGCGAAAGGCGGAACGTCTTTGTTGAACTGGGAGCCGCCGGCGATCATGGCGCGTTTTCCGATTCGGACGAATTGGTGAAATACAGCCCCTCCACCAAGAACAGCTCCGTCGCCAACCTGCGCGTAACCGCCGAGAAGGCAGTTATTCACGATGACGACCTCGTTGCCGACTTGCGCATTATGACCGAGATGGCAGCCAACCATAAGAAAACACTTGTCGCCAATAGTCGTTACGGTGCCCTCCTTCGTCCCCCGGTGAATCGTCACATATTCGCGGATGCGGTTATGCGAACCTATGACGACCGAGCTCTTGATTTCGGGCGAATGAGCGTAATCCTGGGGTGGCGCGCCGATCACCGCGCCGTAGCCGACGGTGTTATCCTCCCCCAGCGTTGCCCCACCTTCAATAACGGCATGCGCTTGAATGACGCATCCTGCACCGATGACAACCCCC
>CANMQB010000010.1 GCA_947499885.1 Spartobacteria bacterium | reverse complement strand
ACCTATGACGACCGAGCTCTTGATTTCGGGCGAATGAGCGTAATCCTGGGGTGGCGCGCCGATCACCGCGCCGTAGCCGACGGTGTTATCCTCCCCCAGCGTTGCCCCACCTTCAATAACGGCATGGGCTTGAATGACGCAGCCTGCACCGATGACAACCCCCACCCCAATGATCGCCCCAGGGCCGACTTCGACATCTTCGCCCAAGCGGGCCTCAGGTGACACGATAGCTGTTGGATGAATTTTCATATGATACCCGCTTCCTTAAAACTGAAATATGGCACGCGCCCCCCATCTGGCGAGCCAAGGATGACATGGTCTATGAGATGGATTTGAAGAAGGTGTGCGGCCTCTTTCAAGCTTCGGGTTACTCGATAGTCCGCAGGGCTCGGCGAGGGGTCGCCGCTAGGGTGGTTGTGAATGATGGCCACGCCGAATGCGCTATGAATCACTGCTTGGCGAAAAATTTCCCTTGGGTGGGCGACGCATTCATTGACTGATCCCAAGCTGATCTCCTCGGCACGAATGAGGCGGAGTTTTGTGTCAAGCAGGAGGACCCGAAGCGACTCTTGGCGGAGGGCCATGAGTTCCCGACCAAAAAAATCAAAAATCCTCTCGGCCGTATCCAGAACCGGCGTGAGGTCTTGTCCGCGAGCAAGGCGTTTTCCAATTTCGAACGCTGCGGCCATTTCAAGAGATTTTGCAGGCCCGATGCCCTTCGCGTGGCGTCGGATTTCCTTGGGAGTGCAACGTGAGAGGGAGGCAAAACCGCCGCAATCCTTCAGCAGATCACGGGCTACGGCTAATGCGTTCTTTCCAGGTAACCCGGTCCGGATAAAAATGGCCAGGAGTTCGGCATCCGAGAGGGCTTCAAATCCATGGCGCTCGGCTTTCTCACGAGGACGCTCATCGATCGGCATTTCCTGAAGACGTATGGCTTCCACAGGATGATGCTAACCAGAATTCGGTCGGAAATGCCAGCTAGAGATCGGAACGAATCGGGATCTTAACTGGCTGCCATGTAGGGCAACGTTGCCGCACGCGTGCGGACGTCGTCTAGACCCTCCAGCAAGTCGGCAATGGCGTCCCACTTGCCTGTGACAAGAGCCTCTTGAGCGTGGACAGCGATGGTGAGAGGAAAGTCCATATCCGCAATGGAGAGTTTTTTCTCCGTGAGGTCGAGAGTGAGGATCGCGGCCGGATCCGACTCGATGAGCTTTGCAACGGAGCGGATGTCCTCGCTACTCATCACAACGCATGGCATTCCAAGCGTTATCGAATTTCCAAAGAAAATCTCGGCGAAGCTCTCGGCAATAATCGCTCGGATACCAAATCTGTAGAGGGCCTGAGGAGCGTGTTCACGCGAGCTGCCACAGCCGAAATTCGAGCCGGAGAACAAAATGCTGGCGCCAGTGAAGCGCTGATCATCGAGCGGATGGGTCTGACCTTCCGCTTTTGCGAAGGCACGCGCGTCATAGAATGCGAATTCGCCAAGTCCATCAAATGTGATGCACTTCATGAAGCGGGCCGGGATGATGCGGTCGGTGTCAAGATCGTCGCCGGGCACATAAACGCCGCGCCCGCCAACTTGGGTGATTTTTTCAAGAGCCATGGTTTTTTTAATGCGAAATGTGGAGGGTGGTTCAGCGGATGTCGAAGACTTCGCGGGCGTCCGAGATTTCCCCGGAGACTGCGGCGGCTGCGACCATGAGTGGGGACATGAGAACGGTGCGACCGGTAGGGCTACCCTGGCGGCCTTTGAAGTTGCGGTTGCTGGAGCTGGCGCAGAGTTGTTCGCCAACGAGTTTGTCGGGGTTCATGCCAAGGCACATGGAGCAGCCTGCACCGCGCCATTCAAAACCCGCTTCGCGGAAGATTTCGGCTAGGCCCATGCTCTCTGCGACACTGGCGACACCTTGAGAGCCGGGAACGACGATCGCCTTCACTCCACTCTTAACCTTGCGACCTTTCATGTAGCGGGCGACCTCTTGGAGATCGCTCAGGCGGCCGTTCGTACAACTACCGAGGAACGCGACATCCACCTTCGTGCCTTTGATCGGAGCGCCAGGTTTGAGGAGCATATGGGCGATGGCTTCCTCAGCAGTGGCACGGTCTTTTTCGGGAACCTCGCTCGGAAAAGGCACATTCTCGTTGATAAAAATGGCCTGTCCGGGATTGATGCCCCAAGTCACCGTCGGGGCTATATCGGCTGCATCAAAGGTCACAGCGTCGTCATAATGCGCATCAGCGTCGGAAGCAGTGGCCTTCCAGCGAATCACAGCAGCGTCCCAATCTGCACCTTTAGGCGAGTAGGGACGTCCTTTCAGATATTCGAAGGTCGTTTCGTCTGGATTCACATAGCCCACGCGGGCGCCGCCCTCGATGGACATATTACAAACAGTCATTCGCTCTTCTTGCGTGAAGGCATCGAACGTCGAGCCGCCGTATTCGTAAGCGTAGCCGAGACCACCGTTGACTCCCAGCTTGCGAATGATGTGCAGAATGACGTCCTTCGCATAGACGCCGGGGTTCAGTTTTCCGTGGACACTGATGCGGCGCACTTTCGGCTTATGGATAGCCATCGTTTGTGTCGCGAGGACGTCGCGCACTTGGCTGGTGCCAATGCCGAATGCAATCGCCCCGAATGCGCCATGCGTGGAGGTATGGGAATCGCCGCAGGCAATCGTGGTGCCGGGCTGCGTGATGCCCTGCTCGGGGCCGACGATGTGCACGATGCCCTGTTTGCCAGTAGGGAGGTCAAAAAAAGTAATCCCATTTTCGGCGCAATTTGAGCGGAGCGCCTTGATCATGGCATCGGCAAGATCATCGCTGAAGGGTTCAGCCCTTTCATCTGTGGGTACAATATGATCGACCGTGGCAAAGGTTCGCGAGGGATAAAGCACCTTGAGGTTCAAGTCACGCAGCATGCCGAAGGCCTGCGGGCTAGTAACCTCGTGAATCAAGTGGGTGCCAATCAAAAGTTGGGTGGCTCCATTCGGAAGGGTGCGGACGGTGTGAGTGGCCCACACCTTGTCGAGTAACGTCTGGCTCATAATTCGGAACCACCAAGAATATCGCATTGTCGACATCTTGCAAGACACGACGCTTGCAAATGCCGCAAAAATCGAGAAGCTGTGAATTGCGTTGCGATAAAGCAATAGAACGATCACCTCACTGGCTTTGACGTCACGCCTATTTTCTATCCACTACATGAAAAATCTCCTTAGCAAAGTCCGAATCACCAACAGCGCCTTCCTTATTGGAACCTTTCTCGTCACCTGCACAGCAGTGCCACTCTACATTTTGCAAAATGGTCTAAATTTCTTTCAAGTGGCTCTGTTTTTGTTCTTCACCTTCTCCACAGGCATGAGCATCACGCTCGGCTACCATCGCCTTTTTTCACACCTCACGTTTAGGGCGAATCCGTTGGTGAAACTTTACACCCTTCTTTTCGGAGCGGCGGCCTTCGAGGGCTCCGCCTTGGCATGGTCGGCGGACCACCGCAGGCACCACAAATTTGTGGATCACGATGACGATCCCTACGACATCTCGCGCGGTCTATTTCACGCTCACATTGGCTGGCTTCTCTTTCGTCGTGGACCAGAGACGCCGCTCACATGGGTGAGGGATTTGCAAAAAGACCGCCTTGCTTGGCTTCAACATGAATACTATGTGCCTATCGCCATTTTCATGAGCTTCGGGCTGCCGCCCATCATCGGGTATCTCTACGGTGGCGCAAATGCTGCCCTCGGAGCGTTTCTGCTCTCTGGTTTCGCCCGTGTCGTGCTGGTGCACCACTCAACCTTCTGCATCAACTCGCTCTGCCACTGGATTGGCGACCGGCCGTATTCCAGCCACTGCTCGGCACGAGACAGCTTCCTCATGGCGGTTTTTACCTTCGGCGAGGGCTATCACAACTTCCACCACGAGTTCCAGTATGACTACAGGAATGGCGTAAAGCCTTGGCAATACGATCCCACCAAGTGGGCGATCTGGCTGCTAAATAAAGTCGGGCTGGTGAGCAACCTGCGGACCGTGCCGGAGGAAAAAATCCTCAAAGCGCAGATCGCCGAGCATGACCGGGTGCTCCAAGAGAAACTACTCGCCCAACCCACCCCGATCTCCGACTCGATCCATGCCATGGTACAAAGTGCCCGCGCCCGCATGGATGAAGCCCTCCTCCGCTGGGAGGAACTGCTCGTCGAATACCGCGCAGCTGCCGCAGGAAAAACCGAGATTTCCCGTCGAGAAATGGCTGAACTCCGCAAAAGCATGCAACGCGCCGGCGAGCAATTTCGCCAATCCCTGCGCGACTGGAAAAATACTTGGCAAAGACTCCCTGCCGCCTGCTGAGGGGGAGGGTGTCTTAAGTATTAAATTTCTAAATTCGCGCTGATGCGCGGGGGGGTGAATGGGGGCCTGCCTGCTCGACATCGACTGGAAGGCTGACTTCCCTCCGCGATTCTTTCCTAAAGAAATTGTAGTGGCTTGGGGAAGGCCCATCGGGTTTTAGGCGGGTTTCCGGTCCACCATGCGAACTTGTGTAAATCCCGAAAACAGATTTTTCAACAGGATGATTCGCTTACGAAATTGCATCTCCGACAAGACAAGGCAGGACTTACAAGAGGATGTATGGGATGTTAGAGGTAATACAAAACACGGAATGCTCAGGGAATTGTAAAAACCTCATTCTCTGCGCCTTTCATATCCTTTGATTCATACGCTCTAGTACCTTCACCTATCGAGTCAGCCTTCGTTTGCTCTTTCGCGCACCTGCCCCACGTTTCCCCGATTGGGCTAATTTTGCTGGATTGGGTTTGTAAGTTCGCGCTACCGCGCGATAGCGGGGGAGATTGGCGAATGGCGAGTTGAGTTGCCTGTCCGAAGTTCATTTGCGGAGCGAGAATCTATCACTCCGGCAGACCGATTTTCTAGCTCTTGCTGAGCGGCTTACCGCAGAGGGCGGCGAAAGCAGCGCGCTGGGCCGGGGTGAGGAGAGACTTCATTTCTTCGGCTTGGCGTATGCGGTAGTCACGCAGGATCTCGACGCGTTTTTTTTGGGAAATGGAACCACTGCCGAACGAACGATTTGTTTTCGCCACAAATTCCAACCCCCGAATGCGCAAGGCTGCGATGGAGGCGGATTGTTGGCGCGAAAGTTTGAGTTTCTTCTGAACTTGTGGAGAAACCAACATGCTGTAGCTCAGAACCTGATTTTGGATTTCGCCGAAGCGTGCGAATTGCAGCGGAGTGAGAAGCGCGAGCGCCTTGGCATTATTATCATCGATCAGCGCAAAGAGACGCTGATCGGATGCGGTCCCTGTTGCAACCGGTTCAGACTTCGTCAGGATCTCTTCCGAGCGTGACTTCAGCTCGCGCTGCAGGCCGTTGATCTGAGCGATTTGGGAAGAGCTGAGGCCGAGGTCTGATCGGACGGCAGGCATTTCCATGAGGAGTGTCACCGAGCCGGGATAATCGGTCGCGCGGGTGGTCGCCTGCAGCGGGGATAATGAGGCTAGAGCGAGACCGAATAACGCAAGTAAGGTGGATCTTAGCATGAAATTTTGAGGAAAGGTGTTAGAAGCTTTTTGCGATGATTTGTTCCAGCTGAACGATGTCAGCAGCAAATTTCCGGATGCCCTCGGCGAGCTTGTCCGTGGCCATAGGATCCTCATTGAGCATCCATCGGAAAGTTTTCTCATCCATGGAGATTTTTTCGACGCTGGCAGAAGCTGCGGCCGATGCGTCGAGCTTGCGGGTGACTGGCTCTGTCGAGTCTTGGAGTTCTTTGAGGAGTTCGGGGGCAATGGTGAGGAGGTCGCAACCGGCAAGCTCGCGAATCTGGCTTGTATTGCGGAAACTGGCTCCCATGACCTGCGTGGTGTAGCCAAACTTTTTGTAGTAAGTGAAAATGCTTTGGACGGATTCCACGCCGGGATCCTCTGCTCCGATGTACTCTTTACCAGTTTTTGCCTTGTAGTAGTCATAGATGCGACCCACGAAAGGCGAGATGAGGCGCACGCCCGCTTCAGCGCAGGCGATGGCCTGAGGAAGAGAGAAAAGCAGGGTCAGATTGCAGTTGATTCCTTCTTTTTGGCAGATGGCGGCAGCTTGAGCACCTTCCCAAGTGGAAGCGATTTTGATCAAAACGCGCTCGCGCGGCGTGCCAAGCTTCTCGTAGAGGCCGATCAGGTAGCGGGCTTTCTCGACGGTGGCTTCAACATCGAAAGAAAGACGGGCATCAACTTCGGTGGAAACCCTTCCAGGAACGATGGATAAAATTTCACGCCCGAAAGCTATGAGGAGATCGTCGATAACTTTGCGGTGCAAAGCCGAGCCTGTTAGCGAGGTCGCACGGTTGTCGGAGATGGCTTTTTCGAGGAGAGGCTTGTATTCCGCCTGCTGCACGGCCTTAAAAATGAGTGTAGGATTTGTCGTGGCGTCTTGAGGTTCGAAAGCGCGAATGCTTTCAAAATCGCCGGTGTCTGCGACGACGGTGGTGAATTGCTTGAGTTGGTCGAGTGCGTTGGTCTGGCTCATAGTTTTAAGAATAGCAGCCGCACTCTGTGGATTCCGATAATCAAATGCAACCGGTAAATTATGGCGATTTCAGCGGGCTCCGATCCGGAAAAAATGCTCCGCTGCGCGAGTCGTCGTGGCGGCTATTTCCTCCAGCGTCGTACCGCGCAGTTCGGCGATTTTTTTGGCGACAAGCAGTGTGTGCGCAGGCTCGCAGCGTTTGCCTCGGTGGGGCACGGGAGCAAGGTAGGGGCAATCGGTTTCAACCATAAAAGAATCCGGTGGGATGGCGGCTACAACGTCGCGAGTGAGTCCGGCATTTTTGAAGGTGACGATACCGGTGAAGGAAACGAGATGGCCGAGGGCAAGGATTTCTTTCGCCTGATCGGGTGTGTTTCCAAAACAATGGAACACCCCGCGAAGACGGCCAGTGTAATTTTTTAAAAGTTCCAACGTGTCATCCCATGCGTCGCGCTGATGGATCACCACGTTTAGACCGAATTCTGCAGCGAGTTCGAGTTGCGCCGTGAACGCCTCTGCTTGAGCAAATTTGTAGGCTCCATCCATGATGGCTGCTTGGGTGTCGTCAGCGGTCTCAGCTTGAAGGGCGCTGATGGCGGCTGCTGAGGCAAGCTGCTCAGAGGGGAGGCGGTGATAATCCATTCCCGTTTCTCCGATGGCCGCAACTTTCGGATGCGCGGCAAGGGTGCGGATGCCATCGAGCCAACCGGGCACTTCCTCTGAGACGTAGGTCGGATGGAGGCCGACGACTGCAAACACACAGTCAAACCTCTCCGCCAGCGCAACCGCTCTGCGACTGCTTTCGAGGCATGTTCCAATGCTGATGATACGGTCCACCCCAGCGTCCAAAGAATCGGCGATGATGCCCTCGAGTTGGTTTTCAAAATCCGGATAATCCAAATGGGCATGTGTATCGATGAGCATAGAAGGATGCTTCGGTGAAGCGGCAAGGCGGTTCAAGGGGAAATTCAGGAACGAGTTCTTTCCTCGAGCCATGCAGCAATGTCGGAGACCACAACATCACGATCCCAATCGTGCCAGAGCAAATGGTAAGCATCCGGATAATGCCGCAGGGTTTTCTGCGGTGAGGGAATTTTTTGGAACCACGATTCGATTTGCTCGGGCTTTACGAAGCAATCCTTGCCGGCCGCAAGGACAAGTGTGGGCGAGTGAATTCCCTTTGCAAGCCGCTCGCTGTGATGGATGAGATCGCCAAGCTCAACCAAAAATCGGAGACTGAATCCAGGGAGATGATGCGGCTTGTCGCGCAGCGAATCCTGATATCCCTGGTCCCTTGTGAGTGGAGGAGCAATGGACTTTCCGTTAACAAACCGACTCGGGGTTAGCTTGAACTCCGGCGCGATGAGTGCCAAACGGCGTAAAATCCATTGCAAAAGAGGGGAAACGGGACGACGCAATCCGACGACAGGAACGGACAAAATCACACCATCCACAGCATGGCAGGGATCCCCATTTTTTTGAGACCAACCCGCAAACCCCGCTGCCAAAAGCGAGCCCATGCTTTCCCCCATGAGAAAGATTTGGCGGCCCTGATATTCTTGGCGCAAGGCAGTAATGAAGGCAGCGATATCAAGCATCTGGGCTTCAAAATCCAGACTCGCCCCCCTGCGCTTCGGAACGTGATCACTGCCTTGTCCGCGGAGGTCAAGCGCGTGAAAAGCATATCCCGGGATTCTAGCAGGAAGCGGGTGAAATTGTTCGCCGGAACCATTCATTCCGTGCACGCAGGCAACGACCGCACGGCAATCGACGTCCATCCACGAATGCGCACTCCGTGACTCCCCGTCGTGCGTTGTCCAAGAAAATCTCATTGCCAATTAACAAGACGCGAATAAATCCGGAGGCATGATCCGCATGGCCGCCCTTGTTTTTCTTTTGCAAACGCTTTCCGCATTGAGCGCGCAGCTTGATGTGGCTCTCGTCCAATTTCCAGAAGTAAAAACCACAGAGGAGCTGAACACCGCACTCGAGGGCACGATCCTCTCCGACATGACGAATTCCAATCGCCTCATAACTCGGAATCCGATTCTCAATGGCGGCGTCGTACTTTTCGCCCAGTCGCTTTCTCCGACCGCCTCGCTACAGACCTCCACCCGGCTCGAGACCGCGCGCGTCGATTTGGTCGGCACATTGCAAAACAACTCACTCAAAATGGAAATCCGGATTTCCGAGGGGGTCGAAGGGGGGCTTCATCGCTTTGTAAGCCGCACTTTCTCGGGATCGGCCCCACTTTCAGCCGGGACGGCGCGCGTTCTTTCCCTTCGCACCATAAAGAGCAAAACGAATTCCGTCAGCAAAGGGAAATCCGACGTGAAAGAGTCGATAACGTGTCACGCCATCATCGCACAATTGCGGTGAGATCGGTTTACAGCCACCGCTTCCGTTTGAAAAAAAGCAGCATCCCTGCAGCGGTAAGGAGGCAAATCCCCCAAAAGAAGATGTAACCAAAAGGCCAAGAAAGCTCAGGCATGTTGGCTGCAAATTTGGTGTCGAAATTCATCCCGTACACCCCCGCTAAAAATGTCAGCGGAATAAAAAACACCGAAACAATGGTGAGAACACGGATGATTTCGTTGGTGCGGAATCCCACGCTTGAAAGATAGAGATCCATCAACCCGGCACTGAGGTCGCGGTAACTCTCGATGATGTCGATAATCTGGGTGACGTGGTCATAACAATCGCGCACATAGATCTGCGTCGCTCGCGTCACCAACGAAGAGTCGTCACGCATGAGCGTACTAAAAATTTCGCGGTGGGGCCAGGCCGCACGACGCAAGGCGAGAAGAAGTCGCTTCGCCTCGTAGAGCTTCCGCAAGCTGCTTCGCACTGGCTTCTCCAGCAACTCTTCCTCCACCTCTTCGATGCTATCGCCCACGGACTCTAGTACGGGAAAAATATGGTCCACCGTGGCGTCCAGAAGGGCGTATGCCAGATAGTCCGCCTTCATGCGCCGCGCGTAGCCTCGAGCTGATTTCAAGCGCATGCGCACAGCGTCGTAAACATCGTGTCCGGCATTTTCCTGAATTGTGATCAAAAAAGATTCGCCAAGAAAAATGCTCACTTGCTCAAAACACAATTCATCCCCTTCAATAAAATAAATCATCTCGCTCACGATGAAGAAGTGGTTTTCGAATGGCTCGATTTTGGGGCGTTGCGTCGTGTTCAGGACATCTTCCACGGCTAGTGGGTGCAAAGAAAAGTGCTCGGCAACCCGCTCCAGCAAAGGAATGTCACCCAGTCCATCAATATCGATCCAGTTCACTTTCGCTGGATCATATTTGGCCATCAAGGAATCCCAATCGGTGAAGACCTCGTCTAGCAGGGACTCGGAGTCGTACTGGATCAATCGAAGTTTAGCCACCCCTGACGCTCCCTCGGGCGAACGAAGAGTTCCCGGCGGCGTACCTGCGGGTTTATAGCAAAAGCGGATCATTGCCTCCCACTACTTGAAAACAACCATGTCACGCACGATCTTTTTTTTCGAAAAACCACCACAACTTTGCACAATGGCTTTACAAAAACTCAAAACAATAATTCAGATACTGGGTATTTCACCCCGCTTGAGATAGCTTGTCAAACAGGGTTGATTATGCGCATAAAGTAAAAGTGAAGCTCGCCATAAAAGACAGACTTTCGTGCATATCTTTTTTGTTGAGTTTCTTAACAGGAATCTGGTAGAAATTAATTTTATGACAAAAGACCAAAAAATGGATCAGCGCATTACAGTGCGACTGACTGACGACGAACTCCACGCAGCCGAGCGCGCAGCTCTTGCTGAAGGCGACCGAAAGATAAGCACCCTTATTAGACGCGCGCTTTTAGTTTTTTTGCGCGACCGTGGCTACACTGTTCCGAACATTCCCGCAATGCCTCCGCAATATCAGCAGGGCTACGTGAAGATCGATCCACAGTATCAGCAGCAGATGCCACCGGCACCATACGGCAACCCGGCTCAACAATACGGACAACCCGGCGCGCATTCCTAAGCAATCCTAAGCCGGGCGATAAAACAAATCCCATTTGCTTTTATTGCTCGGTGATTAAGCTCGCCGAATGATTGCGATCATCGGAGGCGGGCTATCTGGATTGGCATGCGCATTGGAGCTGAAGCGGGCTGGCAGAGAATTTGCGTTATTAGAGGCGGCCTCGAGTATTGGGGGCCGCCAACGCACATCGCAAAAAGACGGCTTCACTCTGGATCATGGCTTTCAGGTCATCCTAAGCTCTTACGAGGTGGTCGGGGCCGTGTGCGACATCCCGACCCTGCGACCACGTTGGTTTGAGTCCGGAGCATGGACGTTCGACGGCCAGAGCCTCACGCGCTTGGAGAGCCCGTTAAGCAATCCTCTTGGGGCCCTGACCTCTCCTATCTTTACGATTGGGGACAAGCTTCGCCTTGGGCTTTTAGGAGCGGAACTCCTCTTGACGCCGTGCAGCAGGCTTCTCGCTCGCTGCGCCGAATCAAGAGACATTTCAACGCGCGCCTTCCTGCAGCGGAGAGGGTTTTCGAAATCATTCATCAGCCGATTTGCTCAACCTTTTTTTGGCGGTGTGCTACTGGATAACGAGCTCGAGACAAGTGCCGGGCTGTTTTCCTACTATCTCAAAAAATTTCTGACAGGCCGCGCTTGGATCCCCTCTGGAGGCATCCAAGCCCTTCCTGAATCTCTGGCCGCTCAGTTGCCCTCGAGCTCTTTGCACCTTGGCTCCCGCGTTACTGCCCTCGCTCCGAATTGTGTTCGGTTGGAAAATGGTGAGCTATTCCCAGCCGATCGCATCATTCTTGCCCTCGATGAGCCTTCGCTACGGATTCTTCTAGGTTTGCCGCCTCCAGCCGCTCCACGTCAGGTGGCGGTTGTTTACTTCAAAACACAGACATCCCTTTACACCAATCCGTGTCTGATTTTGCCGGAGGGGCCCAACCTCCGCGTGAGGCATTTTGTTCAGATCACAAACATCGCCCCTGAGTTCGCTCCAGCCGGCTGGCATCTTATTTCAGCAACCGTTCTTGATTCGATCGGGCTGGAGGCAGACCAACTCGCAGAGGCAGCTGCCCACGAAATTGCAGCTGTTTTCCCTCACGCAGTTGGCACACTCCAGCATCTGGAAACGATTCAAGTCCCCTACGCGATTCCCTCCCAGCCGCCAGGATTCGCCGGAAGGAATGCCCTCCCCGATCTGCCTCAGAATGTCTATGCTTGCGGCGATTGGGAGCACGGGGCAAGCATACAGGCGGCTTTGAACTCTGGCATCGAAACAGCAAAACGCGTCCTTCGTGGTTAAATTGAAATGAAACTCTCCCTTTCCACATGCTGGAATTCTTGGCGACATCAAGATGGACGTACCATGGTCGAGGAGATTCTCTCTCTGGGGTTCGACTCGCTGGAGCTGAGTCATGGCATCCGCTCATCGCAACTCGAAGGCGTTCGACAAGCGCGCGAACGCCACGAATTTCAGGTCTCCAGCATTCACAATTTCCTTCCGATGCCGATCGAAGTTCTTACGGACTCGCCAGACTGCTATGAGTTCACGTCCCATCGTTCAAAAGACCGAGATCGCGCGCTCCGCCTCACGCTTTCAACAATCGAATGGGCGGAAAAACTTGGTGCCCCTTTTGTCGTTGTTCATACCGGTCGCATCCGCTCGCTGAAACTCACCGCGAGACTCCGCAAAATGGTCGAAGAGGGGAAAATGCACACCCGCGAATTCATCAAATGGAAACTTGCCGCCGTTCAAGCTCGCGAAAAAGTTGAGGAACTCCACACCTCCCGAATCTTGGAGTTGCTCACCGAAGCGGTGAGCTACGCCGGCGAGCACGGAGTCAAGCTTGGCATTGAAAATCGGGAGTATTGCGAAGCCGTCCCCCTCGAACGCAATTTTCCAGATTTTCTCCAGCGACTGAATCCTGACCACAGCGGCTACTGGCACGACTTTGGGCACGCACAGATCAAGCACAACCTTGGCCTCATCGACCATGCCCAGCACCTCGAAAAAATGGCACCGAGGCTCATTGGATGCCACATCCACGACACACGCCCCCCTTTTCGTGACCACTGCCCACCTTTCACCGGAGAAACTCCCTTCGGCCAACTCGTGGCGCTCCTTCCAAAAAATTGCGCCACTGTTTTAGAAATGTCCCCCCGTACAGAAGCCTCCGACATTCTGAAATCCGTCGAAGAATGGAACAAACGATTTAAATAAACCATGAAGCGTCACGCTCTCACCGCCATTCAGGTCATCATCACCATTGGGCTCCTTTGGTGGATTTTCCGTGACCCAGAACAAAATCAAAAGCTACTTGCCGCGTTGGAAGTCGCCAACAACTGGTGGCTCGTGCCCGGACTGGCCGCGCTCGGCGGCGGGCTCCTGCTGCAAGCCAAGCGCTGGCTCATCCTTCTCGAAGTTCAGGGCATCGTTATTTCCTACTGGCGGAGCTTGCGCATTCTCCTGATCGGAATGTTTTTCAATCTCTTCCTTTTGGGCTCCACCGGTGGCGACATTATCAAAATTTTCCTCATCATGCGCGAGGCGCCTGACAAAAAAGCCGGGGCGCTGCTGAGTGTTTTCATTGACCGAGTGGTCGGCGTCCTCGCACTGGCAGCGGTTTCCGCTGTGGTCATCCTACTCCGCTGGGATGATCTCATGAAGTATGAGGTGACCCGCTACGGCATCTTCACGGCAGCCGTCATTCTCGGAGGATCGATAGGCTTCATCGTCGTGGCTTGGCTTACCGGGCGACTCGACCTTGCCAACAAACTCCCTCTGTGGCTTCCAGCGCGTGACAAAATCGCCGAAGCGGCCGGTGCGTTTGTGGAATACTCGCGCGCGGGAAAATCCGTCAGCATGGCATTTCTGGTTTCGATTCCTGCCCATCTTCTCATGTTCTCGACCTTTTGGTTTGGGGCAAAAGCGTTCTCCGCAGGGCTCAACCTCTTGAGCATTTATTGCGTGATGCCCATCGTGGCGACCGTCACGGCCCTGCCGATCAGCGTTGGAGGCGCGGGCCTCCGTGAGGGGCTTTTCATCAAAATCCTCGGCGCCCTCTATGCAACCCCCGAGTCCATTGCCACCCTCGTCTCCCTGTCGGGATTTCTCATGCAGGTCTGTTGGAGTCTCATCGGTGGCGCCATCTATCTCGCCTATCGATCCACCGAACACACGCCCCTCGCCGAAATCGAAAAATCCGTCGTCGATCTCGAAAAACGCGTTGAGCAAAATATCGAAGCAGGACGCCCACCCGAGGCATGAGGCCAAAAATTCACGCCCACTTTGCGATCACGGCGGATGGCAAGATCAGCACAAAAAACCTGACGCCTTCGCAATTCACCTCTCCCGCAGACAAGGCCCGTCTGGGAGAAATCCGAGCTCAGCACGACGCGATCCTCGTTGGGCGTGGAACTGTCTCCACCGACACGATGTCAATGCGGATCACGAACAAAAAGCTCCGTGAGGCCCGGACGGCCAGAGGCCTCTCACCAGAGCCCTTGCGGGTGGTGATCAGCAACGCCGGAAAAATCAACCCATCTTGGAAAATCTTCGAGCATCCCGGCCCACCGGTTGTGATTCTTTCGACAACCCGCCTGCCGCAAAAGCTTCGCGCGACACTTGCCCCACTCTGTGATCTTCATCTTTTTGAATCCCCGAGCGTTCCGCTCCACGCAGCTTTTTCCATGCTCCGCTCCGAGTACGGAGTTAAATCTCTTGTTTGCGAAGGTGGAGGGGTCCTTCTCGGCACACTCGCAGCGGCAGGGTTTCTCGACGAGATTCATCTCACCGTCGCCCCCACCCTCTTTGGAGGCGCAGGCGCCCCGACGCTTACAGGTTTTCCGGGTCATTTTTTACCCACTCCCCTAGAATTCCGTATTCTTAAAATGCAAAAAATTGGAGATGAGTGTCTGCTCCATCTGAAAAGAAAAAGGATTCGTGGAAAATTTGACTCACCTCGAAGTGAGCCTTTAGTATGAAGAAATGAAATCGCGTTTTTTTTATGCCCTATTAGCGAGTCTCGTACTGCTGACCTCCTCGGCCAGCGCTCAGTTGCTCATTTATGACCTCTCCCTGGATAAAACAGGCCGTAGCGTGAATTACACATTTTTTGACCGCGGCTTTTTGGTTATCGATCTGGCCGCTTCGACATTTTCCTCGGTGATAGTGCTTAGCGATCCGAACACCTTCACTCAGTACCAGACGGCAGGGCTCGTTACCGGCAGCTACGAAACAATGCTGGACTATTCTGGCTACAACCATGCTGTCCTTTTTGGAGCATCCTCGGGGACAGATAATGCTGCGCTACAGGTCATCGGAAAAATCGAATCCAACAAATCCATCGGTGGAAAAAAGCGCTCGAACCTCGCAAACAAACTCCAAGGCTACTTTCTGACAAGTGGCGCTCAAGTCGATGCCTCCACAAGCAACAGCAGCAATAGCACGACATCCAACGGCACCACCACCTTTGAATACGGCTACGCCGGCTTCAGCAAAGCCACAGCAACCTATGACTCCAACCTCACCACAAAAGCCAACAACGAAGGCTTAGAGAGCGCCGACGCACTCAACCTCATCGGCCAAATCCTTTCCAATCGCGGAGTACCAGGCTTCTCACCCACTCCAACTCCGACTCCTACGCCCTAGTAGGATCGCGCCCGCTGAAGAAGACATAGGTGAGCAATCGGAACCTAGACCGATTTTTTTCCTCAATCTGAGCGGTTTTCAGCCGATAGTATTCCTTGGCCAAGGAAACCCCCTCTGGCCCGAACGCGGAACGGAATCCGCACCACAAGACAAAGGATATGTCGTTTACAATTCACACTCATGGTGCCTCCGCATTTGCCACACGCGGATCACAGGAAAGGAATGCCCACGAACGGCGCCAAGCGCCTCATGGACTCAGTGACAGGCGCGCCCTAGCTGCCTGCTCAGATGCCTGTGAGCTGAGTTTTTCGATGCAGTCCACGGCTGCCATGCGTGAAACTCACGGTTTTCAAGCCCGCCTCAACGAATCTCTCACTTTCTTGCAAACACAAGACAGCGCGCTAAGTCAAATCGAACTGCTGCTGGAACAAGGGAACACACGTGAGAATGCGGCATGCAGCATGGATTCCCTTGAGACGATTCGCTCTCTGGCAAAGGAAAAATTCAATGGCATGAGCCTCTTCAGTCGGGAAAACGGAGAGCAAGCCATCTATTTGCAGCCCTCCGAGAGTGATGAAAGTATTTGCATACAGAGACCGCTCATGGACGTGGAAAATCCAGATTCCTCCCTGCACCAGACGCTCCTCGAGGCGCGTGAGGAAAATCACAGGGAACAAGCTCAAGTCCGCCAGCTTCTCGACTCCACGACTGGAACACACTCTTCGGGAAAAACCGGAGAGGACAAAATTTTTAATGCGACATCCGCGAAACGGATTGCCGATCTCTCACAAAAATACGTTCTCAGCGAAGCGTCCCAGGTCCTTTCCGTCCAAACCCACTCCACTCACGCATCAGCCTTGAGGCTCTTCTTGTAAAAAGGCACGCTGACCTTGCAGAGGACATTTTTTGCCTCGCCTGATTACCCGTGACACACCCACTCCCATTTTCCTCAGTCTGGATCGCAATGGGCGGTGCGCTGGGTGCTTTGGCGCGATATGGCGCAGACTCTTTATTCGGTGAGGTACTGCAACTAAACGGGACTTTTCCGTGGTGCACGCTAACCATTAATGTCTCAGGATCATTTTTACTGGCTTGGATTTTAGCGCGAGCAAAAGCCGGAAACCCCGCATGGGAACGCCTGCGTTGCTTTGCTGGCATCGGATTCTGCGGGGCATTTACGACATTTTCCACGATGAACCTTGAAATGCTGACAATGGCCAGCTCGCAGGCATTTTCATCCTCAGCACTTTATTTTACAGCAAGCTTCGTTTTCGGAATTGTGGCCGCATGGGGCGGGGCGTGTCTTGGACTAGAAAAAAGGAAGGCCCCGCTTTGATAGAAATTCTTCTTGTGGCCGTGCTGGGATCTGCAGGCGCGCTTCTGAGATACCACTTCGGCGGCTATGTGCATGTGAGCGTTAATCAAGCATTATCATCGGAACGGGAATTTCCATTTGGAACTATGCTTGTCAATACGATCGGGTCCCTATTTATGGGGGTACTCGCAGGTTTTTTTTCGCAGGGAGCAATCCCTCAATTGGCCTCTGTTGCCCTTGGAGTGGGCTTTTGCGGTTCGCTCACCACATTTTCCACTTTGGCGGTGGATCTGCAGCGCTTTATCCAAGACCGGCGCTTTTTGGCGTTTGCGACCTGTCTCATTTGCTCAATCATCAGTGGACTGGGAGCGACCTTGCTGGGCTTGAACCTCGCACTCATTTTCACCTAAAGTACTTTTTCTGGCGGACAAATTTACGTCTTGCATGAAGCTGTTTCAACGACGAGCGCTATTTTTTAAATCAAAAGGATTGCGCTTGTAATGAAACATGCTACAATGGTCTCGCTTATGCCAAATCTCACAAAACACGATCTCGTTACGAAAATTAGCGAAAAAACCGGACTCACTCAGCAACAGGTTTTCAGCGTTGTTCAGCTGACACTTGAGGGAATCACCGAAGGACTCGCCACAGGAAATAATGTGGAGCTCCGCAATTTCGGAGTGTTTGAAGTTCGCCTCACCAAAAAACGAATCGGTCGTAACCCCAAGAAGCCGCTCGAAACTGTGGAAATCCCCCCGCGCGCCATCGTCAAATTCACATCCGGCAAAATCATGCGTCAGCGTGTGCTCCTTCGCACTGAAGAATTGACTCACGCAAAAGCTGCGTAGGAAAATACGCATCCACAAGAAGGTGGAAAAGTCTAGAGGGCCTCTCGATTAAGCGGGCAAGAAAGTCAGTTCAAGGGCCAGTTTTTCTGGCTCTAAACGGACTTAGACGTCTCTAAAGAAATCATATCAGGTAAAACGCAAGACCTTTGTCTTAATTTACCTGATGATTTTCCAGCATCAGAGACGTCGAATCCAGCTGTAGGGGATGGCCCCATGAGAGAGCATCCAGTCATTGAACTTTCTCAATGGCCAACCAAGCTCAAGCACAAAGTGCCGATGGAGTTTTTCGACCTCAAGACGTCCCAGGAGATAGCTCATTGGCACAGTCGGGCTGGCGGTGTACCAGTTCACATCCGCCGCCGCTCGTGCGGCAGTAAAGCCAACGCCATTTTGCAGTCGCTTGGCCGCTGCTGCGTGACTGAGCGTACCGCCATGCAGACCACAATCGATTGCGATGCGATGCGCTCGCCAGAGAGAATCGTGGAGTTGAATCAATTCCGCGCAAGGAGTGTCCACAAGTCCATGCTCGACGGCGAGTTTCTCACACCACATCGTCCAGCCTTCGTAAAAGATAGAGTGCGCAAATAAGCGGCGGAGGCGACTGGGGTGGTGGAATTGGACGACAAACTGCAAGTGGTGGCCGGGATAGGCTTCATGAACCGCCGTAAGCTCCAACCCGTGGTGCTGGCGAATCTCTGCGAGTTTTTTCCCCGAATCCCGCTGGTCAAGACTGAGGTCATTAACCCAAAAGATACCGGTTTTATCGCGGGAAAATGGCTCCGGCGCACTGTAGGCGGCGGTTGGAAACTGATGCTTCAAAAAAGGAGGCACAGGAAGAACCTTGAGTGTATCGCCTTGGGGAAGGGTCACCAGCCCGAGCGTCTCAAGTCGGGCTTTGATCTCGAAGGTGGACTGGCGATAAACATCCAGCAACGGATGCTTAGGCGTCCATCCCGCAGCCGCACGCTCGATGACCTCCCGAGCGGTCTTGCGTCCATATCTGCGCGCGGCTTTTTCAAGAAGAAATTCATGACGTTGCACTTCGTACTCACCCAGCGAGCGGGCTTCTGAGAGCGAGAGGTCAAGACCGAGATTCTCGCGAATGAGAAACTCAAACCGTTCGCGACCGATGGCAAATCCGCCTTTCGGGCCAGCCGGCAACATGGTGATACCGGCGGCAAACTTCTCGAACGCCTTGGCCGCGCCATGGAGAATCAAAGTCAACTGTTTCGGCTTCGCTGAAAGGCTGCAAAGCTCAGTCTCCAGGCCTCGGAGAAATTCAACGGCTCCAGCACAAGATTGGACGCCGAGCGAAGTCCAAAGCGGATCAGGCAACTCGATGCAGCCAAGGCCAGCACGAAGATAGGCGGGGATTTTTTTGAGACGAGACTCGATCGCGGGGAGAGCCTGGCGCAGTTTGCCAGAGTTCCTCACGACAAGTTCGAAAATCGCATCGATCGCGGCATTCGAATGGGTCTGGGGGTTTGTGCGCCAGCGCAGCAGATCGCGCTCGGAAAGGAGATCTGTGCGGAGCCTCGCCAAGAGACCCCGCCTGTCGAGCCAGTCGTCGCCTTCAAAAGCCGCTTCCGGCAAGGCTTCCACCGCGCCAAGGGTTCGCTCCAGAAGCGCGATGTGTTTGCGATGGATATCCGGCGTGTTGCGACTGAGCAGTGCATCGTATTGGCGGAACCCCAACTTACTCGCCTGCTCGGGGAATAACTCGCACGATTCCTCAAGCCAATCTTTGGCAACAGAGGCAAAGTTCGCCCGGATTTTGACGTCCGCAGGACCTGAATGCGTGGATTGGGATGGCATTTTAATCGGAGTGGCTTGGACGCTCTAAAAAGGATGATTTCGATTGATTAATGATCTCAAGGGTTTCTCGCGCATTGCGCTCCATGGAAAAATCTCTGGCCAGATCGAGGCAAGCAGGACGGGCGCGGGCACGACGATCCGCCTCCCTCCATGCCTCGAGCGCGGTAGCCAACGCAAGCGCATCTCCGGCAGGCACAACATCCCCGTGAATCCCAGGAGTCAGGATTTCAGAAAAGCCGTTGGCGTGGGTGGTGATCACCGGCAGGCCAGCAGCGAGGGCTTCAAGACAGGCGTTCGAGAAGGGATCATACCAGGTCGGCAGTGCCAAGACATCCGCCGCAGCGAAGAGCGAGGTGATGTCAGTGACAGGGCCGAGAAAACGAGCGTTCCTACCGGGGTAGAGGTCCGCCGGACCACGACCTGCGACGAGCAGCGTGGCATCGTCGATCATTTCCATGGCTTTGATGGCGGTTGAAAGCCCCTTTCGTTCCCAGCCAGTGCCGAGAAAAAGAACACAGAAGGTCGAGGGATCGAGGCCGAATTTTTGACGTGCCACCTCACGCGGCGGGAGATCACCGAGGGGATGGATGCCGTTGTAAACGACACGCACACGATCCTCAGGAAAAGAAAAGCGGGTCAGGATCTCGTCGCGGATCATCCGCGAGTTTGCGATGACGAGACCTGTCCTTGAGGGATCGAAAACAGAACGCTCCAATTCAAGAATCTCGGCGTGCTTACGATTCATCCAGCGTGTAGCCCGTTTCCACAAAGGCTCAAATGCATCTCTCCGGCTAAGCCAAGCCGCATGCACCCCATCCCCCGCCCGGTAAACATCGCAGCCAGGGACGCGTTCCAAACTGAAGTGAATATCACAGCCGGTACGAGCATTTTGAAAAGCTGTAGCAAACTCCCGTGGCGTATTTCCGGGCAAACGGAGGATTTCTCCAAACGGCCAGCGCTCGGCCGGCCAGTCAGAGGTTGTGACAAGTTTCGTCTCCTCTCCCGCATTTTGAAGCACGGCAGCAAGGCGGATCAAATAGGCCTCTGCCCCACCCGTGCTGGAGTGTCCTCGCCGGACAAATCCAATTCTCATGAAACGCGTGCGATGGATTGCTCGTTCTCCGGCTTGGGAGGTCGGCCAAGCAGGCAGGATATGGATTCACTCGGCGGTTTGCCCTCGTGGAGTACAGCGCAAACCTCGGCCGTGATCGGGGCATCAATGCCCAGTTGCTTGGCGCATTGGGAGGCACTGAGTGCGGTCGGAACCCCCTCAGCCACTGTTTTGAGAGAAGCGATGATCTCCTCCGGCTTCTCTCCGCGCCCAAGCCGCTCCCCAAACTGCCGATTCCGGCTTTGCTTGCTGAAGCAGGTGACCATGAGATCTCCAGCTCCGCTGAGGCCGAAAAAGGTTTCGCGGCGCCCCCCCATGGCGATGCCGAGACGCGTCATCTCAGCAAGCGAGCGGGTCACCAGCGCGGCCTTGGCGTTGTCGCCCATGCCGAAGCCGTCGCACACGCCGGCGGCAATGGCATAGATGTTTTTCAACGCGCCGCCGAGTTGGATGCCGGTGATGTCATCACTCGTATAAGCGCGGAATGCCTTGGAAGAAAAAACGCGCTGCAGTGGCTCTAGCAAATCGGCGTGCCCGGAGCCGATCACACTGGCTGCGGGAATTTGGCGGGCGATTTCCGGAGCGAGATTCGGGCCGGAGAGCACTGCCAAGCGGCATTGGGGAAGAAATTCCCCGAGAACTTGGCTCATGAGAAGGCCAGTGCCGGATTCGATACCCTTCGTACAGGAAACAACCACTGTGCCCGCCGGCAGATTCAAGGCCACGAGGGACCGGGCGGTTTCCCTCATCACTTTTGAAGGAACGACGACCACGATGAGGTCGGAGCTGGCGAGGGCATCCAGTTGCGATGTGGCATGGATATTTTCCGGGATGTTTATATCAGGCAGGTAGTGGGAATTCGCGTGGAGGGAGTTCATTTCCTCGGCCACAGCAGGGTTGTGCGCCCAAATCGTCACAGGCAGGCCATGCTCGGAGATGAGGAGTGCGAGTGCCGTTCCCCAGCTACCGCCTCCGATGATGCTGATTTTTTTAAACATGGTTCAAGCGGCGGGGCGGGGTTTCTTCTCGAAACGCTTTTCTGTTCCAGACAGGAGGCGTGAGATATTCGATTTATGGCGCCAAATGGCGAGCAGGCACATGATGCCGGCGATGCTGGTGCGCAAGACATCTCCTTGCCCAAGCGCCCACATGGCGGCAGCTCCCGTGGGCAGCGCAACGGCAGCTCCAAGCGACGCAACCGAGACATAGCGCGTCGTGTAGAAAAGTGTAAGCCACACAAAAAGTCCAAATGCGAAAACCGGCGGAGGGAAAAGCGCAATCATGATGCCGGCCGCCGTAGCGATACCTTTGCCTCCTTGGAACCGCAGCCAGATCGGATAGGTGTGCCCGATCATCGCAAAGATGGCTCCCACGATACCGGCATTGATCACCGCGGCTTGCGGCGCGTCATACGCTTTCAAGGCGACTAGGAAAGCAACTATCACTGCGAGCCAGCCTTTGAAGGCATCCAGCGCAAACACAGTGTAGCCCCACTTTTTTCCGAGGATGCGCAACGCATTCGTCGCGCCGGTACTGCCGCTGCCTTGCGTGCGTAGATCGATGCCTTGCACCCGCCCGGCAAGGAATCCCCATGGAATAGATCCAAGCAGATAGGCTTGAAGGGCGGCGATGAAGTAAAGGATCACGACCCAAGGTAATCCCCCTTGCCGCCCTCTGTCTCAAGAAAAATCCTGCGACCACCTAGAATGTAACCTTATCGGAAAAGGCTCGGGGTTTCGACAGGAATGTGCCAATTTGGTAGTCAGATCAAACTCGGATCCCCACTGGATATTCATGCAACAGGTCAAAGACACACTCCGCGCCACGGTCCGCATCGGCTACGATGGCAGGGTCTCAAAACAATTTCGTGGACCCAAGGCCGCAGAGCGCTTCGCCAATGAAGTGAAAGTACTACACTACCTTCAAACAAGGAATTGCCCGTTCGTTCCAAAACTTCTGGAAAGCGACCCGGATGCCCTGAAAATCGTGACATCAAACTGTGGGACGCGGATCGAGCACCTTGATGATGCCCGCTGCCGCGAATTATTCGGCGAGCTCGAGCTCTATGGGGTGAGACACGATGATGCCGATATCCGGAATGTCACCTACCGACAGTCCGACGGCCGTTTTTGCCTAATTGATTTCGAGTTTGCGACGATCCTAGAGCCTGAAAAATGAGCGAGCGTGCAACTTCCATCCAACGCCTCGCATGGTCTGCCCAGACGGATTGCGGGAAGATTCGCAAAAACAACGAGGATTCTTTTCTTGGCCTTCTCGTGGATGCTCAAGGCGCGCAGTTACTCGGTAAGATTGGCAATGCAGACGTCACAAAGTCCGATTGCCTCTTTGCCGTGAGCGATGGCATGGGCGGGGCGATGGCCGGGGAATTTGCGAGCCGGATTGCCGTAGAAAAAATCACCAAACTCCTGCCTCCCATTTTCGCGCAGGGAGCGATGGGGATTTCAAGCGGCTTCCGTGATGTGCTTCAAGAGGTGTTTGTCGAAATCCACCGCGCGCTTCTTTACCTTGGCTCATGCTACGAGGAGTGCTCCGGCATGGGGGCCACATTGAGCCTGTGCTGGTTCACTCCGAGCTGGATGTATTTTGCACACGTCGGCGACAGCCGTATTTACTTCCTACCGGCAGCCGGCGGGATGAAACAAATCTCAGAAGACGATACCTATGTCGGCTGGCTTTTTCGAAACGGCCAGATCAATGAGCGCGAGGCAAAAAACCACCCGCGGCGCAATGTCCTCCAAAAAGCTCTCGGCGCGACCCACCAGTTTGTTGACCCCCAAGTGGGTGCCGTGGGCCTTGAGCCCGGCGATCGATTTTTACTCTGCACAGATGGGGTCACCGATGGACTCTACGACGACCGCCTTGAGGAAATCTTGCGCAATGGAGTCCGGGAAGAGGCAGCTCCGACGCTGGTTCGTGAGGCGGTCCAAGCTTCGGGCCGGGATAATTCCACCGCCCTAGTAGTGGACATTATTCAGTAAGACCTCCTGCTTTTTGAAAACTTGGCGCAGCGCTCCGTGCGGTGCTAGGCTATGACAACTCATGCAACAGCCGCCCGTCACCAAATACCGGCCTTTTCCACGAATCGACCTCCCCGACCGCCAGTGGCCAAACCGTAGCCTCACCACGGCTCCGATCTGGTGCAGCGTCGATCTCCGTGACGGCAACCAAGCCCTAGCCCAGCCCATGAGCGTGGAGGAAAAGCTCGAATACTTCCTCATGCTGGTCGGCATCGGCTTCAAGCAAATCGAGATCGGTTTTCCCTCCGCTTCCCAGATCGAGTTCGACTTCTGCCGCCGCCTCATTGAGGAGAACCTCATCCCTGAGGATGTCTCGATTCAAATCCTCTGCCAGTGCCGCGAGGACCTCATCGTCCGTTCGCTCGAGGCCCTGCGAGGAGCCAGAAACATCATCTTTCACCTCTATAATTCGACTTCTCCAAAGCAGAGGGAATACGTCTTCCATGCGACTCGAGCCCAAGTCATATCCATCGCCACACAGGCCGTTTCTTTTTTAAAGGAAAAAAGCCAGCCACTCATCGCCGAAGGATCGCGCATCCGCTTGGAATATTCGCCAGAGAGTTTCACCAGCACGGAACTCGATTTCGCTCTCGAGATTTGCGAGGCCGTCACCGACGTCTGGCAGCCGACTGCGGAGAATAAAATCATTCTCAACCTTCCTGCCACAGTCGAATACGCCACCCCAAACATCCACGCCGACCAGATCGAGTGGATGTCCCGCAACCTGACAAGACGCGCCCTCACGATTCTCTCGCTGCACACCCACAACGACCGTGGCACGGGCACTGCCGCCACCGAATTAGCCCTCCTTGCTGGAGCCGACCGGGTCGAGGGCACGCTTTTCGGAGTCGGAGAGCGCACGGGCAACCTCGATATCGTCACGGTCGCACTCAATCTCTACACCCACGGTATCCACCCGCACCTCGATCTCAGCCGCCTCAATGGCATCCGCGAGGTGTACGAGCGCTGCACCCGCATGGAGATTCATCCCCGCCATCCCTACGCCGGCGACCTTGCTTTCACGGCCTTCAGCGGTTCGCATCAGGATGCCATCAAGAAATCCTGGGCCCACCAGGCCGAAGGCAATCCGTGGGATACGCTCTACATTCCCATCGATCCCGCCGATATCGGGCGCAGCTACAAAGCGATCATTCGAATCAATTCCCAATCCGGCAAAGGCGGTGTCGCATACCTCCTCGAGACGGAATTCGGCTACCAGCTTCCTAAAATGCTCCAGAAGGAATTCGGTCGCATCGTTAACGCGGTCTCGGACGAAAAAGGCACAGAACTTGAGGCAGAGGAAATCCACGAACTTTTCCTGAAAACCTATATCCTCCGCACAGGCAGCGTCAGCCTTCGCGGATTCCGAGCCATTGAGCGCGGCGAGCAGGTCACGATCGAAGCTGACCTCATGATCCAAGGCGAGCCCGTGACATTCCAAGGATCCGGCAACGGCCCGATAGCTGCCTTCGTTCACGCCCTGAGCCAAACAAACCTCCCACCTGTCGAGATCCAAAGCTACTCCGAGCACTCGCTGGGCGCTGGAGCCGATGCCCGCGCCGTGAGCTATATCGCAATCAAAACGCCCGCCGCACGCACCTATTTCGGCGTCGGCAGCGACACCAACATCGAACTCGCATCGATCCACGCCATCATCAGCGCACTAAACCGCGCTCTCAGCTGACATCGCATCAGCTCAGGCGCTCGATGTCGTCGAGATCTTTTGGCCTCGAGCTGGGGGCTCTTCGTACTCCCCCACTCCCACGCTCGGCCGCAGGCGGTAAGCAGACGCGCGATGTTTTGGTTTTACTCTGGTGTCTCTTGAAATAGCTTGAACCACACCATAGCATGAAAACCCTCGTCACCGGCTCCTCCGGCCTCATTGGTTCCGAAGTCTCGATTTTTTTCGCCCGCCAGGGCTGTTCCATCCACGGGTTGGACAACAACCAACGTGCGGCATTTTTTGGCCCTCAGGGCGACACGCGCTGGAACCAGAAACGCCTCGCCGATCTCATCCCCGGCTTCACTCACCACGAACTCGACATCCGCGACCGTCAGAGCGTTCTTGATCTCGTTGCCAAAATCAAGCCGGATATCATCATCCACACCGCCGCGCAGCCTTCACACGACCGCGCCGCTGCGATTCCTTTTGACGACTTCGACACCAACGCCGTCGGCACGTTGAACCTCCTCGAAGCCTCTCGGCAAGCATGTCCCGAGTCGCCCTTCGTCCACATGTCCACGAACAAGGTTTACGGCGATAGGCCAAATACCATCGCCCTCCGCGAACTCGACACGCGCTGGGAGTACGACGATCCCGCCTACGAACACGGCATCGCGGAGTCGTTCTCGATCGACCAATCGAAACACTCCCTCTTCGGCGCCTCGAAGGTCGCGGCTGATGTGATGGTGCAAGAGTACGGACGCTATTTCGACATGCCCACCTGCTGTCTGCGCGGCGGCTGCCTCACCGGCCCGAACCACTCCGGCGTAGAACTCCACGGCTTCCTCAGCTACCTCGTGAAATGCAACCTCGAAGGCCGCGAATACAAGGTTTTTGGCTACAAAGGCAAGCAGGTGCGCGATAACATCCACAGCGAGGACGTAGCCCGCTTCATGTGGGAATTCTGCAAAGCCCCGCGCATCGCCGAAGTCTACAACCTCGGCGGTGGAAAACAAAATTCCTGCTCGATTCTCGAAGCCTTCCAAATCGCCGAATCCTACACCGGAAAAAAACAAACCTTCAGCTACGTGGGCCAAAACCGCATCGGTGACCACATTTGCTACTACAGCGACCTCCGAAAAATGAAATCCCACTATCCAGCGTGGGATATCACCATCAGCCTCTCCGAGACCATCCGCCAAATCGTCGAAGCTTGGAAAACACGCGGATAAAAACCTCCCCATGCGCCAATACCGCGCGGATGTGGAGAGGCAAAAGCGACTTTACTCCCTACTGAAGTCGCAAGCCCTGCTGAGGCGCTGGCAAGGCAAGCCACCGATTAACACGGCCATCGCCGAAGGCCGCAAACATATCCCGGACAACTCGGAAGCCTGGCTACCCGGAGGAGTGAAATGCGTGGCCGACGCCATCTGGATTTCCGAACGCATCAAAGAAACCATGAAGGAATGGAAAATCCCGTTACCACGCCAGGATTGATCGCTCACCTCGCCTCCAAGCAACGCGTTATCATGATTGGAGGTCTGGCCATTGTTTCACAATCCATCGGTCAATAGTTCTGTCTTGAAAAATCCGTGTTTCCGTGTAATCGTGTATTCATATGAATGTCACGATCAGTCTTGATGACGAACTCTGCCGCTTGGCAAGGCACAGGGCGGTGGATGCAAAAACATCTCTCTCAGGTTGGTTGGCGCAATTAGTGAAAAAAGAAGTGCTCAAAAGCGAACCTCGCCGCGAAGCGAACTTGCTCGATGTTTTAGGAGACTCCGAAGCGGGGGAGGTTGCCTTGGAAATCCCACGATTCAAAGAAAGTCTGCCACCTGCCGATCTGCATGCCTGAATTCCTGCTCGATACAAATGTGGTATCCGAGTTGAGGCGCGCCAAAAAATGCGATCCGTCCGTTGCGGCGTGGCAAGCGGCTCAACTCGTCGAATCCTGCTACCTGAGCGTGATTTCCTTGTTGGAAATAAAACTCGGCATCGAACTTGGAAAACGCCGTGACGCCGTCGGAGCAAACGCGCTCGCCAGGTGGTATGAAGGACAGTTGAAAGCCGGCTTCGCAGGGAGAATTCTCGGTATTGATGAGTGCGTTGCCGATGAATGTGACGCCTTGCATGCAAAACGAACCCGCCCTTTTCGCGATGCCCTCATTCTTGCCACGGCGAAAGTGCATCGATTGACCGTTGTCACGCGAAATGAGATCGACTTCATCGAGGAAGGAACACCGGTGCTCAACCCTTGGAATTTTCTAAAATCTGTTCGCTAAAAAGCCCATCATCACATGAAAATCCTCCTCACTGGAATCTGCGGCTTCGCTGGATCAGTCATCACGCGCACGCTGCTGGAGCATCGGGCCGATCTCCAAATCCTCGGCATCGACAACCTCTCGCGTTCGGGCAGTGAGACGAATCTGGAATCCCTCCGTGCGCTGGGCTGCGACATCCGCATCGGCGATGTGCGCGACCGGGCTCTTCTCGAGACCCTGCCTGCGGCGGATTGGATCATCGACTGCGCGGCAAATCCCAGTGTGCTTGCAGGGGTGGATGGCTCGTCGAGCCGTGATTTGGTGGACCAGAACCTCTACGGCACGGTGAATCTGCTCGAGCTCTGCAAAACCTGGAAAGCCGCCTTCACATTACTCTCCACAAGCCGCGTGTATTCGATCGCCGAGCTCGCCGGTTTGCCCATGGAAAAAACGCACGCACGCTTCGAGTTGCCATCCCTCGCGTCAGGCCCTGGATGGTCCCGCAGCGGAATCACCGAAACCTTCTCCACCGCGCCCCCGATCAGCCTCTACGGAAGCACGAAGCTCTGTTCCGAATGGCTCGGTCTCGAATACGGCGACGCCTACGGCTTTCCCGTTTGGATCAACCGCTGCGGAGTCCTCGCCGGCGCAGGGCAATTTGGAAAAGCCGACCAAGGCATCTTCTCCTTCTGGATCCACTCGTGGCGCGCGCGGCATCCGCTGAAATACATCGGCTTCGGCGGCTCAGGCCTGCAAGTGCGCGACTGCCTGCATCCCCGCGACATCGTGCCACTCCTCCTCAAGCAGATCGATTTTCGCGGCACCGAAAAACCCCGAACCG